>CAZXZX010000257.1:0-4095 GCA_964645445.1 uncultured Gaiellales bacterium | reverse complement strand
CGGCGACCTCGACGACCCACGGAAGCTGCGTGAAGTACGCCGTCAGCTCGGCGGGCTCCGTCGCAGTCGCGATGATGTCGAGATCGCGGAACGTCTCCTTGCGACGCCGCACCGAGCCGGCCTCGGAGACGGCGACCGTCGCGGAATGCGCACGCAGCTCGGCCACCGCTTCCTGCACGGCCGGCAGCCCCTCTCCGAGCAGCCTGCGGCCCTCGTCGGGGTTCTCCGCCTGGAACGCGAGCGCCTTGAGGATCTTCTCCTCGCTCTTCGGCCCGAGTCCAGTGAGCGATCGCAGCCGCTCCGCCTCGGCAGCCTCCTTCAGCCCGGCGAGCGTCGTCACGCCCAGCTCACGCCAGATACGCGCCGCAGTCTTCGGGCCTAGGCCGGGTAGCCGCATGAACGCGACGACGTCCGGCGGCACGAGCTTGCGGCGTTTCGCGAGCGCCTCGATGTCCCCCGTCTCGACGATCTGCACGATCTTCTCCTCGATCGTCTTGCCGATGCCCTGCAGTTCCTTCGCGCGCCCGTCGAGAGCGAGTTGCGCGACCGAGGCCGAGGTCTCCCGCATGCGCGTCGCGGCACGGCGGTAGGCGATGACGCGGAAGGACTCGGCGCCCTCGAGCTCGAGCAGGTCGGCCAACAGGTCGAAGTGGTCTGCGACTTCGGCGTTTCCCGGAAGCGCGGCCATGCGGTCGATCATATGTAGCCTCTTGCAGCGTGCCGAGCGCGACGGTTTGCCTCCCCACCTACAACGAGACGGCGAACATCGAGCCGATGTTGCGCGCCCTCGGCCCGCTCGGTGTGCACGTGCTCGTGATCGACGACAACTCGCCCGACGGCACCGGCGAGATCGCCGACCGTCTCGCGGCCGAGCTCGGCTACGTGTCCGTCCTCCACCGCGAGCGGAAGGAGGGCCTCGGCCCTGCATACATCGCCGGCTTCGAGCGGGCGCTCGAGTCCGGTGCGGAGCTCGTGCTGGAGATGGACTGCGACTTCTCCCACAACCCGGCCGACGTGCCGCGCCTGATCGCGGCCTGTGAGAACGGCGCCGACCTCGCGCTCGGCTCCCGTTACCTCCCCGGGGGCGGCACCGAGAACTGGGGCCGCGGACGGAGGATCATCTCGACCGGCGGCTCGTGGTACGCGCGGACGCTCCTCGGCGTGAACGTGCGCGACCTCACCGGCGGGTTCAAGTGCTATCGCCGGCGGGCACTCGAGCGCATCGACCTGAGGGCGATCCGGTCGAAGGGGTACGCGTTCCAGATCGAGACGACCTACAGGACGATCCGCGCCGGGTGCACCGTCGTCGAGGTCCCGATCGTCTTCTCGGACCGCACCGCCGGCCAGTCGAAGATGAGTCGCGCCATCGTCGTCGAGGCTGTGACCCGCGTCCCGGCGCTACGGTTGGCAGCACTGCTCGGACGGTTCTGATGCGTGAGCTCGACGCGACATCCTTCGACGACGCGATCGCGGGCGGGCCGGTGCTCGTCGACTTCTGGGCGCCGTGGTGCCGCCCCTGCAAGGCGCTCGAACCGATCCTCGCCGAGCTCGGCGCAACGGTTCCCGTCGCCAGGCTCAACGTCGACGACCATCCGTCGATCGGTGCGCGCTACGAGGTGCTCTCGATTCCGACGGTCATCCTCTTCGCCGGCGGCGCGCGCATCTCCTCGATCGCCGGCATCCGCCCGAAGGCGCACTTCGACGCTTGGTTAGCCGAAGTGCTCCCAGCCGCGCAGGTCGACGCTGACGCCTGACCCCTCCATGCATCGGCCCACGACGGTGAAGTCGAGCGGAGCCGGCGTCGCGGCGAGCAGCTCGTAGTCCTCCCCGAACTCGAGATCCTCGAGCGTCGCTCCCGGCGCGAGCGGAATCGCATGGAGATCGATGTCGAGGCGGCAGCCCGAGCGTTCGGCGATGTGGCGCGCATCCGGGCCGAGGCCGTCGGAGAGATCGCACATCGCGTGCGCGACCCGCGCGAGCCTGCGTCCCTCGGCGATGCGGATCGGCGGACGCAACAGGCGACCTGAACGAAACGCCGCCGCCGCCGCGCCGAGCGGGCCGGTGACGACGAGCAGATCGCCGGGCTCGGCTCCCGCCCGGCCGGGCACATGCTCGGCCCGGCCGAGTGCGGTCACGCACACGACCACCGAGTCCGCGCGCGTGGTATCGCCGCCGCGCACGGGGACACCGGCCTCTGCAATCCCCTCGTACAGCGCAATCGCACCGTCGAGGCTCGGCGCCGCGAGGCTCACGATGAGCGCGATCGGCTCGGCGCCGGACGCGGCGAGGTCGCTGAGATTGACGGCGGCCGCGCGGTAGCCGAGCTCGTGCCAATCGACGAGATCGAATCGGAAATGCACTCCTTCGACGAGGGCATCCTGCGTCACGACAAGCCCCTCGATCTCGGCGGCATCGTGCTCGACGCCGACGATGAGCCCGCGCCGCTCCAGCTCGGCGAGGAAGTCGAACTCCTTCACCGTTCCTCGATGCGCGTGCGGCCGTCGAGCGTCTCCGGATCGAGCGCGTACAGCGCGTCGTACAGGCGCGCGTGGAACGTGCCCGGGCCTTCGGCTCCCGCCGCCGCCGCCTCGGCGGCGGCGCCGAACGCTGCGAGCGCCTCCGCCGCCGCCTCGAGCGGCTCGTCCGGCTTGCCGGCAAGGAAGCAGCCCGTCAGCGCCGACGACATGCAGCCGGTGCCGGTCACGGTCGCGAGCAGCGGGTCGCCGTTCGCGACGGCGAGTACCCGCTCACCGTCGGACACGTGGTCGACAGGCCCGGTCACCGACGCGATGACGCCGAGCCGCCGAGCCGCCTCCAGCGCGAGGTCGGCAGGCTGCACGGCCGTGCTCATCGACTCGACGCCGCGGACCTCCGCTGCCGCGCCCACGAGCGTCGCGATCTCGCCGGCGTTCCCGCGCAGCACGGTCACGTCGACGGCGTCGAGGATGCGCCGCGCGGTCTCGGTTCGATATGCCGTCGCGCCGGCGCCGACAGGATCGAGCACGACCGGGATCTGCCGCGCGGTTGCGGTCTCGCCCGCGAGCAGCATCGACTCGACCCAGTCTTCCGAGAGCGTGCCGATGTTGAGAACGAGCGCGGACGCGATGCGCGCCATCTCCTCGACCTCCTCGCCCGCATGTGCCATCACCGGCAGCGCGCCGAGCGCGAGCGTCGCATTCGCCGTCTCGTTCATGACGACGTAGTTCGTGATCTGGTGGACGAGAGGCTTGCGCGCGCGAATCGAGCGCAACGTCGAGCCGGCCGAGATCATCTGCGCACCCCCAGGACGTCGACGGGACCTTCACCTGAACCGATCTCCACGAGCCCCTGCGCGACGGCGCGCGAAGCAGCATCGGCTGCTCCGCGGGCCGCATCGACGAGGCTCTCGCCGCGCGCGAGCAGCGCGGCCAGCGTCGCGGAATGCGTACAGCCTGCACCGTGCGTCGCAGCGACTGCGTACCGCACGACGGGAATGTCGACGTGCTCTCGCCCGTCATAGAGATGGTCGGCTCCCGAGGCGCCGTGCCCGCCCGTGACGATCACCGCCGGCGCGCCGAGCTCATGCAGTCGTTCGGCGAGCTCGGCCTGCGAGCCGTCGGAGCCGGTGAGCGCACGCGCCTCCATGAGGTTCGGCGTGATCACCGTCGCAAGCGGAAAGAGCCGGCCCACGAGCGCATCGACGGCGTCGTCCTCGAGCAGCTGCGCGCCCGAGCTCGCCACCATCACAGGATCGACGACGAGCGTGACCGGGCGCCGCCGGAGATACCCGGCGACGGTCTCGATCACCGTGCGCGAGAACAGCATCCCGGTCTTCGCCGCGTCGACCCCGATGTCGTCGAAGACCGCGTCGAGCTGGGCGACCACGAACTCGGGCGGCAGCTCGTGGATCGCAACCACCGCACGGGTGTTCTGCGCGGTGAGCGCGACGAGCACGGACGAGCCGTGGACGCCTGCCGCGGCGAAGGCCTTCAGGTCGGCCTGGACGCCGGCTCCGCCGCCGGAGTCGGACGTGGCGATCGTCAGTGCTCGAGAAACCATGCGCTCCCTTCGCCGGCATGACCCGGATCAGGTTCGACGGGTGTGATCTCAGCCGCT
>CAZXZX010000256.1:0-6156 GCA_964645445.1 uncultured Gaiellales bacterium | reverse complement strand
CGCCGATCATGTCCAGCGCGCCTTCGACGCCGAGGTGGTACGGCGAGCTGCCGGGGCCGCGCGCGGTGGCGATGACCTCGCCGTCCTCGCGTACGAGCGCGACGTCCGTCTTCGAGTTCCCGCCGTCCACGGCGATCGCGTGCCTCATCGCCGCGCCTTCTCGAGGAGGAGCGAGTCGACGAGCTCGTCGACCCGGTCGATCTGGCCGATGAGCGGATGCGCGAGCAGCGCCTTCCGCGCGGTCGTGGGATCGCGCGTCACGGCCGCCTCGGCGGTCAGCCTCTCGTACGCGGCGACGTGCTGCACGAGGCCGAGCAGCTCGGGCGCGAGCGGCGCCTGCGGGAGCGGCGCCGGGCCGGCTGTGCCGACGCGCGCGGGCACCTCGACGACGTCGTCGTCCGCGAGCCCGGCGAGCGTGCCGCCGTTGCGCGTGTCGACGATGTGCACAGCGCCGTCGTCGGCACCGAGCGAGCGGACGAGCCCCACGGCGGCCTCGCTGTAGTGCGCGCCCCCGCGCTGGTCGAGCAGCGCAGGCTTTTCGTCGAGAGCCGGGTCGCGGTACATCTCCAGGAGCTCGCGCTCGATCTCGGCCACGGTCTGCGCGCGCGGAGTGCCGTCTCGCTGATCGGCGAGCACGCGGTCGTGCGTGTAGAAGTACTCGAGGTAGTACGACGGGATGGCGCCGAGGTCGTCGAGGATGCTGCGCGGCATCGCGATGTCGGCGGCGACCTCGTCGCCGTGCTCGATGAGGAGCTGCGGCAGGACGTCGGTGCCGTCGACGCGGACGGCTCGGATCCACGTCAGGTGGTTGAGCCCGACCTGGTCGACCTCGATGCGGTCGAGGGGCACGCCGAGCAGCCGCGAGAACAGATAGCGGAATCCGATGCCGACGTTGCACAGGCCCACTGCGCGGTGACCGGCGTCGAGCAGCGCGCGCGTCACGATGCCGACCGGATTCGTGAAGTCGACGATCCACGCGTCCGGCGCCGCCCGCTCGGCGACGTGATCGGCGAGGTCGAGGACGACCGGCACCGTGCGCATCGCCTTCGCGAACCCGCCCGCGCCCGTCGTCTCCTGCCCGATGCACCCGCAGCGGAGCGGCACCGTCTCGTCCCGCAGCCGTGCCTGCTGGCCGCCGACGCGAATCTGGAAGAGCACGAACGACGCGCCGTCGACGGCGCGGTCGAGGTCGCCGGTCTGGACGAGCGTCCCGGCGTAGCCCACACGCGCGAGCATGCGCTCGGCGAGGCCACCGACGATCTCGAGGCGCTCGGGGTCGATGTCGTGCAGCGCGACCTCGTCGACCGGCAGCTGCGACAGGTGCGATACCAGCTCCGGCGTGTACGTCGAGCCGGCGCCGATGACTGCGAGCTTCATCCCTTCACCCCCGTGAGGGTCACGCCCTCGACGAATGCACGCTGGGCGAGGAAGAAGAGGACGATGACGGGTGCCATGACGAGCAGCGTCGCCGCCATCGTCAGGTTCCACTGCACCTGGTGGAGCGAGCGGAACTCGGAGAGGCCGATCGACAGCACCCAGTGGTGCGGAGCCTCGCCCGAGTACAGGAGCGGGAGGAAGAAGTCGTTGAACGTGTACAGGAACGAGAAGAGCGCTACGGCGGCGATCGCCGGCTTCGCGAGCCGCGAGACGACGGTCACGAGGATGCGCAGCTCGCCGCAGCCGTCCACGCGGGCTGCGTCCATGTACTCCTCGGGGATCGTCAGGAAGAACTGGCGCAGCAGGAAGATCGAGAACGCGTCGCCGAACCAGTTCGGGATGATCACCGGCCACAGCGTCCCGATGAAGTTGAAACCGAAGGGATGGAGCTTCGCCCACATGACGTACAGCGGGACGACCGTCACCTGCGGCGGGAGCATCAGCGCGATCAGCACGATGATGAACGCGAGATCGCGGCCGCGCCAGCGAAGCCGCGAGAGCGCATAGGCGACGGGGACGCTCGAGAGGACGACGCCGATGGTGGCGAGGATGGAGTACTCGAGGGTGTTGAAGGTCCACCTCCACAACGGCGCCTTCGTGAAGACGTCGACGAAGTTGTGCCACGCGAACGGATGAGGCCACAGTTTCGAGGAGAGCGCCTGCTCGTTCGTCATCAGCGCCGTGAGCGCGATGAACACGAACGGTGCGAGGAACGCGATCGACGCGGCGATCAGGAGGCTGTGGTTCGCGATCGCGACGAGCAGGCGCTTCCGGCGGACGCGGGCCGGCGGCCGGCGGCGAACGAGCGGGACGGCGACGTCGACGGTGCTCATCGCGCTCCCGAATGCACCCAGCGGCGCGAGTTGAGGACGATCGTGAGCGTCACGACGAACGAGACCGCGAACAGGAACATCGCCATCGCCGACGCGTAGCCCATCTGGAAGTCGGTGAAGCCGTGCTGGTACAGGAGCACGGGATACATCAGCGTCGAGTCGAGCGGATAGCCGAGGCTGACCGCCGTCACGTCGGCCGCCTGCGACGCCTGGCCCGAGGCGACTCCCGCTGCGACGTATGCCTGCGTGAAGTACTGCAGCCCCTGGATGACGCCGAGGACGGCGGCGAACAGGAGCACGGGGCTGATCGACGGGAGCGTCACGTACCGCAGCCGTTGCAGCGGACCGGCGCCGTCGAGCTGCGCCGACTCGTACAACGTCCGCGGGACGTCGAGGACGGCGGCGAGGAAGATGATCATCGTGTTGCCGACGCCCCAGACGCCGAGCATGACGAGCGACGGCTTCGACCAGCTCGGGTCCTGGAACCAGAGCGGGCCGGAGATGCCGAGGTGCGACAGGATCGTGTTCACCGGCCCGGTTGCCGGGTTGAGGATGAACACGAACCCCAACGTGGCCGCCACAGGAGGCGCGAGCGCCGGCAGGTAGAAGATCGTACGGAAGATCCCGACGCCCGTCCGCGCGCGCGCGAGCATGAGCGCGAGCCCGAACGCGGCGAGCACCTGGAGCGGCACGAGCACGCCGATCATCCAGCACGTGTTCTTCACGGCGGTCCACGTCTGCGGATCGACCGTGAACAGATAGCGGTAGTTCGCAAGGCCGACCCAACGCGGAGCCGACAGCAGGTCGTAGTGGTTGAGCGACAGGTACGCGCTCATCACGAGCGGATACCCGAAGAAGATGGAGAAGCCGACGAGCCAGGGGCTCATCAGGAGGAGGACGAGGCGGCGGTGCCGCCACCGCGCCCGGCTCCTGGCCCGTCGGCGCTCCATCGGTACGGCGATTGCTTCTACGGAACGCCTCCGCCCTTGGCCTGTGCGACCTGTGCGTCGAGCTGCTTGTCGAGCGACGACAGCCCGCTCGCCAGGTTCTTGACCGTCCCGGCCTGCCACTTCGCGGCGAAGTTCTGGACGGCGTTCGTGTACGAGGCGCCCGACGCCTCGATCGGCGACGTCCCCGACTTCGGGTTCGCGAAGATCTTGAGGAACGTCGCGAAATGCGCGTCGGGAACGAGCTCCTTCGAGTGCGTCGACGCGGTCGTCGACGGGACGTTCTTGATGGCGTTGGAGAACTCGGCGAGCGCATGCGTGTTCGTCGCAACCCACTTGACGAAGTCCCACGCCTGCTGCGTGTGCTTGCCGTTCTTCGGAATGCCGATGATCGTGCCGTTGACGTAGCCGGAGCCGTACAGGCCCGGGGTGGCCGCGGGCATCGGCGCGGTCCCGTAGTCGAGGGTCGGGTGCTCGGCCTGGATGAACGCAACGCGCCACTCGCCGTCGAGATTCATCGCGACCTTGCCGACCTCGAACGCATTCGAGGCGGAGAACTCGTCACCCAGCCCCGCCTGGAACTTCACGAGGTTCTTGTACCCGTACCAGTCGATCATCTGCTTCTGCCACGTCAGCCACTTCGTCCACGCTGAATCGGTGGCGAGGTGCGCATGGTTCTTGGAGTCCGTATACGTGCCGCCCCACGGCAGGATCCACCGCTCGGGCACGTTCTCATAGAAGCCGATGAACGGGTCGATCCCGACCTGTTTCAGCGAGCCGTCGGGGTTGCGGACCGTCAGCTTCTTCGCGTCGGCGGTCAGCTCGTCGATCGTCTTCGGCGGGCCGGCGATCCCGGCCTTCTTGAACAGTGTCTTGTTGTAGTAGAGGCCGTACGTGTCGGCCAGAAGCGGCAGCGCGCATTTCTTACCGCCGTACTGCGTGTAGTAGTTGGTCGTCGCAGGGAAGATCGAGGTGCTGATCCCGGACTGCTTCATCAGCGACGACAGGTCGATCCAGCCGCCCGTCCCGCAATAGATGCCGACGTCGTACGAGTTGAACGAGCTGACGACGTCGGGCGCGGTGCCTGCCCGGATTGCCGCGACGATCTTGTCGTCGTTGATGCTCCCGACGACGCTCAGTGCCACGTCGGGGTTCGCTTTCTGATACTCGGCGGCCAGCTTCTTGAACGCAGCGAGCTCACGGGCGCTCCAGCCGACCCAGACCGTGAGCTTCGTCGCCGACGCCCCGGATCGGTGCGTTCCGGCCCCCGACGCACTGCCGGCGACCGCGAGCATGAGCGCGAGCAACGCAGCGGCCGTAGCCACGCGTCTCATTCGCAACCTCCTCCCTCCTGAGTGGTGCTCGTTAGACACCTTTACGAGACGACCCTATGACCTCGTGGAATGCGTGTCAATACGTCTTGCATTGGTAAGGCTTCTTCACGACAATGTCCACGATGGCAACGCCGCCTCTGCTCAAGCGGCTGAACGAGGAGACCGTCCTGCGGACGATCCGCACCGGTGCGCCGATCTCGCGAGCGCAGATCTCGCGGAGCGCGGGCATCTCGAAGCCGACCGTCTCGCTCGCGCTGCAGTCGCTCCTCGATGCAGGCCTCGTTCGCGAGACGTCGGATGCGCCCGGCGGCCCGCGCTACGGCGCCGTCTATTTCGAGCCCGTCGACGAGGCGGCGCTCGTGCTCTCGGTCGATCTCGGCGCGCGCTTCCTCCGCGGCGTGCTCGGCGACCTCGCCGGCCGCGTGCGTGCGCGTCAGGACATCGAGCTCGGCGTTGCGGACGCCGACCATGCGCTCGACGCGATCGTTCAGCTGCGCGATGGGCTCGCGGAGGCGGCCGGCTTCGACCCGGGGCTCGTCGACGAGGTGGTGGTCGGCGTGCCGGGCGTCGTGGAAGCGAGCGCGGGCGCGATCCGTCTCGCGCTCAACATCGCCGGGCTCGACGGCCGACGCTTCGGCTTCGAGCTCGAGGACAGGCTCGACGTGTCGGTGACCGTCGAGAACGATGTCAATCTTGCCGCACTCGGCGAGGGGAGCCTCGGCGTCGCGCACGGCGTCGACGACTTCGTCTTCCTCTCGGTCGGCACCGGGCTCGGCGCCGGGCTCGTGCTCCGCGGCGAGCTGCAGCGCGGCCACAACGGCGCGGCGGGCGAGCTCGACTACGTGCGCGTCGGGCTCGAGCAGGATCTCGATCCGTGTGCCGCGGCGCTCGCGGAATTCGCAGGCGGGCTAGCGCGCGCGGACGGTGCCCGGTCGACACTCGCGCCGCCCTACGACGCGCGCTCGGTGTTCGCGGCGGCGCGCAGCGGCGACACGGTCGCGCGCGCGGTGGTCGCAGAGGAAGCGCGGCGCGTCGCGCTGCACATCGTCCCGATCGCGGCGGTGACGGACGTCGGCCTCGTCGTTCTCGGCGGTGGAATCGGCGCCAACGCAGGGCTCCTCGACACCGTGCGCACGCTCCTCGCCGGCTGGCTCGCCTATCCGCCGCAAGTACAGATCTCGAGCCTCGGCGACGGCGCCGTCCTCATGGGAGGTCTATTCGTCGGCGTGCGCAACGCGGTCGAAACAGTCTTCGCGGCCCGCCGCAGCTAGGGCGGACGATCGGCGGGATGGCTTGAAGCGGTAGACCTTCCGCCGAAGCCACGCAGAACATCCCTTCGTCAACGACCCCCCCATAAGCGAAGCGGGACCCTCAAGAAGCCGAAAGTGCGCAGCACTTTCGGCTTACGGCAGGCGCGGCGCCCAGAGAGCGCCGAGGATGCCGGCCACGAGGAGGAGAGCCGCCGCGCCGATGGCGAAATCGACGGTGACCTCGCTCCGCCCCGGCACGCGCCCGAGGCTCGATCCGAGCTTCTGGTACGCATCGGCGACAGCGCCCGCCGACTTCGCCGAGTAGAACTTCCCACCGGTCAGGTCCGCGATCGCG
>CAZXZX010000255.1:0-6892 GCA_964645445.1 uncultured Gaiellales bacterium | reverse complement strand
CGAGCGTTCGAAGAGCGAGGGCCATGCGTCTCCTCTCGGGGATCGGGACCGGCTTCGCGGGCTGGTGCATTCTGGTCTGTTGACGGCGGCCCGTGGAGCCGCCACAATTCGCCTGGAACGATGGTTCCACATCGTGGCATGGCAAGCGAGCCCTCCGGCACCCAGGCGATCGACCGCGCTGCACAACTCCTCGTGCGCGTCGTCGAGTCCGCCGAGCCGCCGTCCATCGGCGAGCTCTCGGCCGGTGCCGGCCTGCCGAAGAGCACGACGAGCCGCCTCGTCTCCGCCCTCGAGCGGCAAGGTCTCGTCCAGCGCCTCGGCGAGCGCGGCCGGCTGCGCCCGGGCCCGGTGCTTCTCCGCTACGCCAGCCGCGACGCGAGCCAAACCCTCGTCGAGCTCGCCGCCCCGAGCCTGCGCCGGCTCGCCGACGCCTCCGGCGAGACGATCAACCTCGCCGTTCCCGGCCCCGGCGGCGTCGAGCATCTCGCGCAGGAAGACACCGCGCACTTCGTCGGGGTCACCGACTGGGTCGGCCGACGGGTTCCGTTCGAGCTCGCCGCGAACGGCAAGTGCTTCCTCACCTTCGGCGGCGCCGGCCATGCGCAGTCCGACGACATACGCGCGCACGGCTACGCCACGTCGATCGACGAGCTCGAGGTCGGGCTCACCGCAATGGCGGCGCCCGTGCTCGGCGCGAACGGCGTCGCGATCGCCGCGCTCTCCATCTCAGGGCCGACCACGCGCCTGAGACCGCGCATCGACGACCTTGCCGAGCAATTGAAGGCGGAAGCGAACTCACTCTCACTCCAACTGCGAGGTGCCGCATGACCCACGACGAGATCCTCCAAGGCCTCTACGACAACACACTCGTCGGCAACGCGCCCGAGGTGAAAGACCTCACGAACGCCGGCCTCGCCGACGGCATGGACCCGGAGAAGATGCTCTATGACGCGCTCATCCCCTCGCTCGAGGAGGTCGGCGCACGCTTCGAGCGGGGCGACTTCTTCGTCCCTGAGATGCTCATCGCCGCGCGGGCGATGCAGGGCGCGCTCGACATCCTCCGCCCGCTCCTCGCGGAGACCGGCGCCCAGCAGGTCGGCACGTACGTCATGGGCACCGTCAAGGGCGACGTGCACGACATCGGCAAGAACCTCGTCAACATCATGCTCGAGGGCGCCGGCTTCACCGTCTACGACCTCGGCGTCAACGTCGCGCCCGAAGTCTTCGTGGAGCAGGTGCAGGAGCACAAGCCCGACATCGTCGGCTTTTCCGCGTTCCTGACGACGACGATGCCGATGTTCAAGGCGAACATCAACGCACTCGAGAAGGCCGGAATCCGCGACGACGTCATCGTCATGGTCGGCGGCGCGCCTGTCACGCAGGAGTACGCGGACAAGGTCGGCGCCGACGGCTACGCGGCCGACGCATCTTCCGCGGTCCGGCTCGCCAAGGATCTGATCGCACGCCGCCGGAGCGCCGTCCCCGCGTGATCGCCGCGTTCGAAGCCGCGGTGAAGAAGCCGATCTTCGGCTGCCACATGTGCGGCCAGTGCGTCCTGCACTCCACCGGCCTCACCTGCCCGATGGAATGCCCGAAGACGCTCCGAAACGGCCCCTGCGGCGGCGTCCGCCCCGACGGGCGCTGCGAGGTGAAGCCGGAGATGCGCTGTGTCTGGGTGAAGGCGGTCGAACGCTCGCGCCGCCTTCCGTGGGCGCACGAGATCCACGACATCCGCCCGCCCGTCGACAACCGGCTCGAAGGAACCTCCTCGTGGGTCAACCTCTACACCGGCCGCGACAAGCAAACACCGGAGGGCTGGCATGTCCCGGCTTGAGGACGCACTCGCTGCTGGACGCTTCGTCTTGACGGCGGAGCTGCTCACGGTCGACACCGCTGGGGTCTACGAGAAGTTCGCTCCGTACGAGGACTACGTCGACGCGGTCAACGCCACCGACAACACCTCCGCGCACGCGCACGCGTCGCCGCTCGCGGTGGCGATCGCGCTGCAGCAGCTCGGGATGGAGCCCGTCATGCAGCTCACCTGCCGCGACCGCAACCGCCTCGCGCTCGAGGCTGAGATCGCCGGCGCCGCTCTGCACGGCATCGAGAACATCTGCTGCCTCACCGGCGACGACGTCACCGCAGGCGACGAGCCGGAGGCAAAGCGCGTCTTCGACCTCGACTCCATCCAATTGCTCGCGCTCGGCGTTTCGATGTCGAACGGCACGTATCTCTCCGGCCGCAAGATCGAACCGGCGCCGCACCTGTTTCTCGGCGCGGTCGAGAACGCCGGCGCGCCGCCGTTCGACTATCGCGTCGACCGCGCGCTGAAGAAGGTCCGCGCGGGCGCGCGCTTCCTCCAGCTCCAGGTCGGCTTCCGGCCCGAGCAGACGGAGGCGTTCGTGCGCGAAGCGGTGGACAAGGGCCTCGCTGCGCGGTGCGCGCTCATCCCGTCGATCTGCCTCGTCCGCTCGCCCGGCGCGCTCCGCTACATCGACGAGCACGTCCCAGGCATCGAAGTTCCCGCCGCCGTCATCGAGCGCTGCGAGAGCGCGTCCGATCCCGAGGCCGAGTGCTTCGAGGTCGCATGCGAGCTCGCCGAGCACGCGCGCTCGCTCCCCGGCGTCGCCGGCCTCCACCTCATCAGCTTCCGCAAGGAGGCAGGCATCGCTCGCCTCTGCCAGCGCCTCGGCATTCCGACCAGGGAGTCACGTGCAAACAGTCGTCCAGTCGCCGTCTAGAACCGTCCTCATCGGACCCGACCAGCCGTTCTGCGTCATCGGCGAGCGGATCAACCCGACCGGTCGCAAGGCGTTTCAGGCACAGCTCCAGGCCGGCGACCTGTCACAGCTCGAGCTCGACGTGGCGCAGCAGGTCGCGGGCGGCGCCGACATGCTCGACGTCAACGTCGGCGACCCGCTCGCGGACGAGGTCGCGCTCATGGGTGCGGCCGTCCCGCTCGTGCAAGGCCTCACCGATCTGCCACTCTGCATCGACTCGTCCGTCATCGAGGCGCTCGACGCCGGGCTCTCCGCGTACCAGGGCAAGGCGCTCGTCAACTCGGTCACGGGCGAGGACGAGCGGCTCGAGGCGATCCTCCCGATCGTCGCCCGCCACGGAGCCGCCGTCATCGGCCTGGCCAACGACGACGAGATCCCGATGGAACCGGCGCGCCGCGTCGAGGTCGCGAAGAAGATCGTCTCCGTCGCCGGCGACCACGGCATCCCCCCGGAGGACGTGATCATCGACCCCCTCGCGATGCCGGTCGGTGCGGAGCCGCGTGCGGTCACGCTCTTCCTCGAGACGCTGCATCTGCTGCGCGCCGAGATCGGCGTGAACACGACGTGCGGCGCGTCGAACACGTCGTTCGGGCTACCGGGTCGGCACACGCTCGGCGCGGCGTTCCTCGCGGTCGCACAGAGCCACGGGCTGACGAGCGCGATCATGGACGCGCGCCGTGACGAGACGGTCGAGGCCGTGCGCGCGACCGACTTCCTCCTCGGCCGCGACGAGTGGGGCGCAGCCTGGATCCGCCGGTATCGCGCGAAGCAGGCGGCGGCCGCATGAAGGGCACGTCGGACCTGAAGGCCGGTACTAGGTACCGGCACGAAAGGGTCACGGATAGGTCACGGCACGCCCAGCCACGCGACGGATCCCGTGACGAAGACGTAGGGGTACCAGGTACCGGCCGGGGGACGGAGTGACGGCGGTCGCCGATCTTCCGCAGCAGCCGCACCCGGACCGGGTGCGCCTCCGCTTCCTCCAGGCAGGCGAGGACCGCGCGGTGAAGGAGGCCCGCGTTCCGGCCGGGACGACGATCTTCGATGCCGCCAGCTGGAACGGCGTCGCCATCGACTCCACCTGCGGCGGCCACGGCACGTGCAAGAAGTGCAAGGTGCGCGTGGTCTCCGGAAGCGCCGAGATCTCGCCCGTCGACCCGCGCGCTTTCTCCACCGACGAGCTGCGCAGCGGCTGGCGGCTCGCGTGCCGCGCGGCCACGCAGGAAGACCTCACCGTCGAAGTGCCGCCGCTGCAGACGCGCCCGAAGGCCGCACTCGCCGGCGTCGGCCGACACGTCATCCTTCGGCCCGCGGTTCAGAAGCGCTACGTCGAGCTCGTCGAGCCGACGCTGCACGACCAACGCTCGGATCTCGAGCGCCTGCTCGACGCGATGGACGACGTCGAGCCGCGCGTCCCGCTCGCCGTCGTGCGCGATCTCGGCCGGACACTGCGCGAGAACGACTGGAAGGTCACCGGCGTCCTCGCCGACGACCTCCTCATCGACGTCGAGCCGGGGGACACGTCCGCGCACCGCCACGCGATCGCGTTCGACCTCGGGACGACCACCGTCGTCGCGACGCTCCTCGACCTCGAGACAGGACAGCCGATGGCGGTGCGCTCCATGCTCAACATGCAGCAGCCGTTCGGCGCCGACGTCATTTCCCGCATCTCCGCGACGATGATGGACGACGACGCGCTCGCCCGGCTCCAGTCGCATGCGCACGCGACGCTTCAGCAACTCACCGACGAGGTGTGTGCGGAGGGGGACGTCGATCCGGGCGAGGTATATGAGGTGGTCGTCACCGGGAACGTGACGATGATCCAGCTCGCGCTCGGGATCGACCCCGAGCCGCTGTCGATGGCGCCGTTCACGATCACCGCACGCACCCTTCCCGAGGCGAAGGCCGCCGACTTCGGCCTGCGCGTGCACGAGCGCGCGCCCGCCGTCCTCTTTCCGGCGCTCGGTGCGTATGTCGGCCCCGACATCGTCGCCGGCATCCTCGCCACGGGTCTCACGCTCGACCGCCGCGTCCGCCTGTTCATCGACGTCGGCACCAACTCGGAGATCGTGCTCGGCTCGTCGGCGAAGGCGCTGGCCACGGCCGCGCCCGCCGGTCCCGCGTTCGAGGCCGCGCAGATCCGCTGCGGCATGCGCGCCGCCGACGGCGCCGTCGAAGGCGTGAAGATCGTCGACGGCGACGTGCAGCTCACGGTCATCGGCGACGTCGAGCCGGTCGGCCTGTGCGGCTCCGGCCTCGTCGACGCGGTCGCCGAGCTCGTAGGCGCCGGCATGCTCGACCACTCGGGCCGCTTCGTGCTCGACGCGTCGCCGCGCTTCGGCAAGATCGGCGAGGAGAACGTCTTCCACCTCAGCGACGACGTCTATCTGTCGCAGCGCGACGTGCGCGAGCTCCAGTTCGCAAAGGCGTCGATCGCAACCGGGTGGAACCTCCTCTGCCGCGACCTCGGCATCGAGCCGGACGAGATCGCGCAGGTGCTGCTCGGCGGCTCGTTCGGCTCGTACCTGACGCCGGCGAGCGCGGTGAAGATCGGCCTCGTGCCGAAGCTGCCGCTCGCCCGCATCGTCGCCGCGGGGAACGTCGCCGGCGAGGGGGCGAAGATCGTGGCGCTGTCGGTCACCGAGCGCGCGGCCGCGAACGCGGTGCTCGACGAGGTCGAGTACGTCGAGCTCTCTGGGCGTGCCGACTTCAACGATCTGTTCATCGACCAGCTCGCCTTCCCCGGATGACGCAGGTCGTCGTCTCGTGTGGCGCCCTGGCGGTGCATGTGAAGCGGATCGCCGCCCGGCGCGGCTGGGACATCGAGGTGCGTCCGGTCCCGCCGGAGCTGCACAACCGCCCGGAGCGGATCCGCGCCGCCGTCGAGGAGGCTGCGAACGGCGACGAGGTCGTCGTCGCGTATGCGCACTGCGGCGCCGACCTCGCCGGCTTCGAGCGCCTGGCGGGTGCGCACTGCTACGAGGTGTACGGCGCCGGGCACGAGCCTGCGACGTATTTCCTCACCGACTTCCTCGTCCGCAGCTTCGATCGCGTGGTCTGGCGCGGGCTCGGCCTCGACCGGCATCCGGAGCTGCGCGACGTCTACTTCCGCAACTACGAGCGGTGCGTCTGGCTCGCGCAGGAGCCGACGGACGAGCTGCGCGCGGAGGCCGACCGCGCGGCCGCACTCCTGCAGCTGCCGCTCGAGGTGCGCGAGACTGGAGTGGCCGGGCTGGAACGCGAACTGGAGAGGATCCTGTGCTGATCAACCACCTGCCGCGCTTCGAGATCCTCGACGAGGCGGCCCTGAACGAGCTCGAGCGCGGCTGGCGGCGCATCGTCAGCGACCTCGGCATCGAGTTCCTCCACCCGGAGGCGCTCGAGTACTTCGAGAACGCGGGCCAGGATGTCGAGGGCGAGCTCGTGCGCTTCGACCCCGACTGGATTCTGGAGCAGGTGGCGAAGGCGCCGTCCGAGTTCGATCTGCAGGCTCGCAACCCCGAGCGCACCGTGCACATCGGCGGCAAGCACATGGTCTTCTCCGCCGTCTACGGCTGCCCGTTCGTGCGCGAGGGGCTCGAGCGGCGCGACGCGACCTACGGCGACTTCCAGCAGCTGGTCATGCTGGCGCAGTCGTTCCCGCAGCTGGACTCGCCCGGCGGGACGATCTGCGAGCCCAACGACTTGCCGCTCGACTCGCGTCACCTGGACATGGTGTACGCGCTGCTCACGCTGTCGGACAAGCCGTTCATGGGCTCGGTCACCTCCGGCCCCAACGCGGTCGACACGATCGCGATGGCGGAGATGGTGTTCGGCCGCGACTCGCTCGAGGAGACGCCGGCGGTCATCAGCCTGATCAACGTCAACTCACCGCTGCGCTACGACGACCGCATGCTGTCGGCGCTCATCGAGTACGCGAGGGCGGGGCAGGCGACCGTCGTCACGCCGTTCCTGCTCATGGGCGCGATGTCGCCCGTCTCGGTCGCGGCGACGCTCGCGCAGCAGGTGGGGGAGGCCCTCGCGGGCATCGCCCTCGTGCAGACGATTCGGCCCGGCTGCCCGGTCGTCTTCGGCTCGTTCCTCTCGAACACGGACATGCAGTCGGGCTCACC
>CAZXZX010000254.1:0-4220 GCA_964645445.1 uncultured Gaiellales bacterium | reverse complement strand
GCGCATCGCGTCGTCATCGTCGGCGGCGGCTTCGGCGGGCTCCAGGCCGCACTCGGCCTTCGTCATGCGGATGTCGACGTCACGCTCGTCGACCGGCGGAACTTCCATCTGTTCCAACCGCTGACGTATCAGGTGGCCACGGGCGCGCTCTCGCCAGGTGAGATCGCGTATCCGTTGCGCGCCGTCTTCACGCGGGATCGCAACGTGCGTGTCGTGCTCGCCGAGGTGGCCGACTTCGACCTCGCCGCGCGTGAGCTGCGGCTGCGTTCCGCCGGTGACGTCCCCGCGCCCGAGACGCTGCGGTACGACACACTGATCGTCGCCGGCGGCTCGCGCTACTCGTATTTCGGACATGACGAGTGGCGCGCGCACGCGGCCGAGGTGAAGTCGCTCGAGAGCGCGATCCTCGTGCGCAGCCGTATCCTGAGCGCGTTCGAGGCGGCCGAGCAGGAGCAAGACGGCGAGCGGCGCGACGCGTGGCTGACGTTCGTCGTCGTCGGGGCAGGCCCGACCGGCGTCGAGATGGCGGGGCAGATCGGCGAGCTCGCACGCGACACGCTGCGGCACGACTTTCGGCGGATCGACCCGCGCGCGGCCCGCATCCTGCTCGTCGAGGCGGCCGACCGCGTGTTGACGACGTTCCCGCCCTCGCTGTCCGCGAAGGCGCAGCGGTCGCTCGAGAAGCTCGGCGTCACCGTCCTCACCGGCCGCACTGTCACCGGAATCGAGCCCGCGAGCGTAACGATCGACGACGAGCGCTTCGCCGCGCGCACCGTCGTGTGGGCAGCAGGCGTGACGGCGTCGAGCATGGCGCTACGGCTCGCCGAGCTGACCGGCGCTCCCCAGGATCGCGCCGGCCGCGTCAGCGTCGGCCCGGACCTCACGCTTCCCGGTCATCCCGAGGTGTTCGCGCTCGGCGACATGGTGCGCGTCGGCGACACGCTCCTTCCCGGTGTCGCGCCTGTCGCGATGCAGCAGGGCCGATACGCGGCAAAGGTCGTGCGTGAGCGCCTCCGCGGGAGGGAGAGCAAGCCGTTCCGCTACCGCGACAAGGGCAACCTCGCCACGATCGGCCGCGCCGCCGCGGTCGCCGACATCAAGGGGCTGCACCTCAGCGGCTTCCTCGCGTGGGTGACGTGGCTCTTCGTCCACCTCTTCTACCTCGTCGGCTTTCAGAACCGCATCCTCGTGTTCATCCGCTGGTTCGTCAGCTTCACGACGCACGGCCGTGGAGCGAGACTCATCACGAACACGACGAATTCCTAGGCGTCTCTCATGCGCGCGGCGAACACTTCGTCCATGACCAGGACCGAGAGACAGCGTCACATCGAACGTCTCCTCGGCCAGATCCGAGACCGTGTCGGCGAGCTGGACCGGCTGCATGCCCATGGTGTCCACGGCCGTCTGCTCGGCGACCGCGAAGAAGAGCTGTCACGCGTCCGCGAGCAGCTCGCGCAGATCGTCGCTCACGTCGGCGATGAAGAGCCGCGGACGACGAGCTCGACCGGCAGCACGATCCGTCGCACCACACCGTCGGGACGCTCCAGGAGGTCGACCGCGCACTCGGCTGCTATCGCGCCGAGGTCGTGACGGTCCTGGCGAACGGTCGTGAGCGGCGGATGCGCGAGCGCAGCGGCCTCGAGATCGTCGAAGCCGACGACGGCGACGTCGCGTCCCGGCCTCTGTCCCGACTCCCAGATCGCCTGAAGCGCGGCGAGCGCCATCAGGTCGGACGCGGCGACGATCGCGGTCGGAGGCTCGTCGAGCGCGAGTAGCGCGCAGGCCTCGCGGTAGCCGGAGGCGGATGAGAAGTCGCCGAGGCGAATGTACTCCTCCGGCTGGTCGTAGCAAGCTTGCCGAAACGCGGCGAGCCGCTCACTGCCGGCATGCGTGTTCGACGCGCCCGCGATGTGCGCGATGCGACGGTGCCCGATCGCCCGCAGGTGCGCGAGCGCGAGCCGCACGCCGCCCGCGTGGTCCGAGCCGACGAACGCGTCGCCGCAGCGGACGTCGACACCGACGAGCGGCGTCCCTCGCTTGCAGAGGTCGATGACCACCGGGTCGTCCTCGTCGACGCCGATGACGATGGCGGCATCGAAGCGATGCGCACCGCCTGCGTCCGCATCCTGGAGGAGCAGTGGCTCGTAGCCGAGCTGAGAGAGACGCCGCGAGATCGCCGACAGCACCTTCCCGAAGAACATGAGCGACAGGTCGCGATGGCCTGCGTTGTCGCCGACGACGACGCCGACGAGCCGCGTGCGCTGCGACGCGAGCGCCCGGCCGATCGAGTCGACGCTGTACCCGAGCTCGGACGCCGCCTCCTGCACGCGTTCCCTCGTCGTCGGGCGGACGTCACCCTTCTCGTTGAGCACGCGCGACACCGTCGCGATGGAAACGCCTGCCCTTTGCGCGACGTCCCGAATGGTGGGCCGGGCAGCCATCGCTATCCCGGCTCGATCGCGGCGAGAAGCCCGCCGACGCCGGCCTCGGACGAGCCGTGCCAGCGGTGCGGCCCGGCCGCGAGGAAGAGCGTCGTGCGCGGGCCGCTCATGCCTCCCGTGCCGAAGGCGATGCCCCACACGCCCGGCACGCGCACCGGGAGCTGCCCGTGCAGCTCCCAGCCGCTGCCGCTGCGCGTGAAGGCCAGGATCCGGCCGCTGCCGAAGTTCGCGACGATGAGGTCGCCGCCGAACCGGCCGAAGCCCGCCGGGGCGAGCGCGACGCCCCAGGGCTCGTCGAACGAACCGTTTCCGGCGACGTGCGCCACGAGCCGGCCTTGCAGGTCGAACTCGTCCACGTAGCCGCCCGTCGGAGCGTCGTTCCCGTCGACGGGGGCCTGGCCTGCGTACGTGACGTAGAGATGACCGCCGAACGCGGCGATGCCGAACGGCGCGTACCCGGGGCCGATCGACGGATCTGCGAACCGGCCGGGAACGCGCACGCGGCGCCACCTCGAGTCGAAGACGAGCACGCGCCCGTTGTGGAAGTCGGTCGCGTACAGCCGGCCGCCGGCGAGCGCGAGGCCGCGGAAGATCGTTCCCGAGCCGGTGGCGTCGACGGCGACGACTGCGTCCTTCGACCAGCCGTGGGGAACGCTCGGCGACCAGCCGCGGATCCGCCCGTCCTCGCACGCGTACAGGAAGCGCGCCGGCCCGGACGAGCGGCCGGCGTGCACGACGAAGCCGCGACCGCCGTTGTAGACGATGCCGGTCGGGCCGCCGGGCACGGCGACGGTCAGCGCCTGCTTGCGACCGTCACCCGCGTACAGCGTGCTCGATCCGCGCGCCTCGTTCGCGATCCACCAGGGCCCGGTCGCGCTCGCGGCCAGGCCCCACGCATTCACGAGCTGTGGATCGGCCCGCTCGGTGACGAGGCGGTGCAGGCTGAACGCCGCATCCCCCCTGACGGGAAGGAACGCGAGCGCCGCGAGCACCGCCGCGCCGTATTTCATGTCAGCCCGTGACCGCCGGTGCCGGCTTCGGGGCGCCGCGCCGCCCCGCGATCAGGTCGCGGTACCAGTAGAAGCTGTCCTTCGGCACCCGTTCGAGCGTCGGATAGTCGATGTAGACGATGCCGAAGCGCCGCGAGTAGCCGAGCGCCCACTCGAAGTTGTCGAACATGCTCCAGACGAAGTAGCCCTTCACGGGAGCGCCGTCTGCGATCGCGCGCCCGACGGAGCCGATGTACGTCTGCAGGTACTCCGTGCGCTCAGGATCGTGAACCGCCCCGTCGTGGACGCGGACGTCGCCGAACGCGGCGCCGTTCTCCGTCACGTAGATCGCGGGCGGGTCGTAGTCCTTCGCGACGCGCACGAGCAGCTCGCGCAGGCCGTCGGGATATACCTCCCAGTCCATCTCGGTGTATTTCGCGTCAGGGTTACGCTCGATGCGCGGGCCGTCGGACCCGGCCGCGACGACGAAGCGGAAGTAGTTGTTGACGCCGAGGAAGTCGATCGGCGCGGAGATCGACTCGAGGTCGCCGTCCTGCACGTACGGCGCCACGATCGCGTTGCGCTCGAGCAGATCGGCGGGATACGAGCCGCGGAAGATCGGATCGAGGAACCAGCGGTTGCCCTTACCGTCGACCTCGTAGGCGGCCGCCTCGTCCTCGGGAGTCGCGGACGCGGGATACGCGTGCGCGAGATTGAGGACGATGCCGACCTGCGACTCCGGAGCGACGCGGCGGATCGCGTCGACCGCCCAGCCGTGCGAGAGCAGCAG
>CAZXZX010000253.1:0-4964 GCA_964645445.1 uncultured Gaiellales bacterium | reverse complement strand
TCTTCGGGGACGCGAAGCAGTCGATCACGAAGCTCATCCAGGACGTGAAGACCCTCTAGGCCGCGCCGGCAAAGCCGGCACGGCGTCTTACGGTCGGCGTCGCAAGCGCCACTTAGGGGTTCCCCCGGATGGGCGTTCGTGGCCCCGGTCGGATACTGGCGGCATGAACGCGCTGGTGCTCTACGAATCGAAGTTCGGCAACACCGAGCACGTCGCGGAGGCGATCGCGCTCGTGCTCCAGGAGTCGATACCGACGCGCCTGGCGACGGTCGGCGACGTCGAGGACTTCACGGAAGCCCTCCGTGGTGTCGGCCTGCTCGTGACCGGCGGCCCGACGCACCGGCACGGCATCAGCCTCATGCTGCACGAGGCGCTTGCAGAGCTGGACGACCATGCCCTGGAAGGCGTCAAGGCGGCGGTGTTCGACACGCGCCTGCACGGGCCGCGGATCGTCACCGGCTCCGCAGCCGTCCGCCTCGGCCGGCTTCTCCGGCGTCACGGCGCCTGGGTGGTCGTCCCGCCCGCGAGCTTCCTCGTCGAGGCGAGCGAAGGCCCGCTGGACGGGTGCGAGCTCGAGCATGCGCGCGAGTGGGCACGCGAAGTGCTGATCGCGGTGGGCATCCGCCCGCGCGAGCACGCGGCGATCTAGGAGGGCCGCGCAGCGATGTGCATGGACGCGATCGCGCTCCCGTATGCCTGCCAGCTGTCGGCCGTCATGTTCGTCTCCGCGAGGTAGACCGAGAAGCCGGTCGTCCCCGCCTGCGCGAGGAGACGGGTGTAGGTCCGCGCCGCCACCCATCCTTTCTGCCCGTGATAGCTGCCGACGGTCGGATGAACCTGAGACGGCGAGAACGGCGCGGCGGTGCGCACGCACGCCGCCGGCGAGACCGCTGCGCCGAAGTCGTTGACGTACGCCTGCGGGAGAAAGGCGAACCCGGCCGCCGCCCAGGGCTGGAGCCCGATCCCCTGCGCGTCGCACAGGGAGGACAACCCGGCAGTCATGGACGGCGCCAAGGAGCGGAACCGCGAGACGAACTGCTGCGAAGCGCCCGGCTTCGACTGGTACGACTCCTCCGCGTTGGCGATGTAGAAGGACAGGCCGTTCAACGCCAACTGCTTGGCCGCGAATCCTGCATCCGCGTGCGGGTATCCAACCAGCGATGTCCATCCGCCGACGGGCAAGCCGCTCGCCAGGATGAAGCGCGTGACCCAACCGGGATCGATCGGCTGCGCGTTGCCCGCCGAGCCGAGGTAGACGGCGACCCAACCGAAGCCCGCGGTCCGCATCTGCTGGCCGAGCCACGTCGGATCGACGTCGTGCGTGTGCCACACGAACGCGCCTGCGTTGTTCCATGACATCGCGACGCGCGGCGGGGGAGGAGGCGGTGGGGGCGCGGTGGTCGTCGGCGCCGGCTTCGGGACCGTCGTCACGGTCGTCGTGGTCACGTGCGGGGCCGGGGCCGCGCGCGGCTTCGGCTTCGGTTTCGGATGCCAGGTGAAGAAGCCGAGGAGGGATGCGACCAGCAGCAAGGTCATGCCCGCAGATGCGAGGCGGATGGGCGTCATCCGTTTCACTATGCCTACTACGCCGAACGGCGACGCAGAGTTGCGGCTCCGAGTGCCAGGGCCACGATGGTGCAGCCGCACACGACCAGGACGTCGACGGTGAAGCGCGTGTCGAGCGTGTTCGCTGCGGCGCGGGCGAGCGCGTCGTACGCGTACGTGAGCGGCAGCACGTCGGAGATCCAGCGCAGCCACGTCGCCATCGCGCTGCGCGGGACGAACAGGCCGCACAACAGGATCTGCGGCAGCACGAGCGCGGGCATGAACTGCACCGCCTGGAACTCGGTCTCGGCGAACGCGCTGACGAAGAGTCCGAGCGCCGTGCCGAGCACGGCGTTGCCGACCGCGAGCGCGGTGACGACGGCCTTCGGACCCTCGACGTCGAGCCCGAGCGCGCCGAACGCAAGCGCAGCGACGGCGCCGACCTGGACGGCAGCAAGGAGGGCGAACGCGGCGGCGTAACCTGCGAGCAGGTCGAGCTTGCGAAGTGGCGAAGCCATCAGCCGCTCGAGCGTCCCGGACATCCGTTCGCGCAGCATCGTCACCGAGGTGACGAGGAACATCGTCACGAACGGAAAGAGCCCGAGGAGAGGCGCGCCGACGTGCTGGAAGACCTCCGGGCGACCGGCGAAGAGCTCCTTCAAGAGCGTCTCGAGCAGCATCGGCACGCCGACGACGAGCACGAGCGTGCGTGGGTCCCGCCGCAGTTGTGTGAGAACGCGTGCGGCTACGGCGAACGTCTTCATCCTTCCACCAGCCGCAGGAACGCGTCGTCCATCTGCTCCGCGCCCGTGCGCGCACGAATGGCGGCGGGCGTCCCCTGTGCGAGCAGCCGGCCGTCGCGCAGGAGGAGGAGCGAATCGCAGCGATCTGCCTCGTCCATGACGTGGCTCGAGACGACCAGCGTGGCCCCGTCCGCGGCGAGGCGGTGGAAGAGCACCCACAGGTCGCGGCGCAACACCGGGTCGAGGCCGACGGTGGGCTCGTCGAGCACGATGAGCTCCGGTGGGCCGAGAAGCGCGGCCGCGAGCGACACGCGGGCCTGCTGGCCGCCGGACAGGCGCGAGACGACGCGGTCGGCGACGTCGGTCATCGCAACGGCGTCGATCGCCTGCTGCACGGCGGATGCGGGAGCGCCGAGCACGCGCGCGAAGAAGCGGAGGTTCTCGCGCAGCGTCAGATCGGTGTAGACCGACGCCGCCTGGGTCATGTACCCGATCCGCGCGCGGAGCGCGGGCGACCCGGCAGGCTGTCCGAGCACCTCTGCGCGACCGCCGGCGACACGCTGTACGCCGACGATCGAGCGGATCAGCGTGCTCTTGCCGCTGCCGCTCGGGCCGAGCAGCCCCGTGACCGACGCGCTTGCGACTTCGCACGACAGCTCCGGGATGACGACGTTCCCCCCGCGTACGACGCGGAGCCGCTCGACGCGGATCGCGCTCACGCGCCGACCCTATGCGAAGCGCGCCGGGTCGAAGAGCGGCAGAAGCGCGGACTGCGTGCCGCCCATCGCGTCGGCCACGAGTCTTCCGCAGCCGAAGCCCATGACGTTGCCGTGCCCGGAATACCCGGCGGCGATCCAGACGTCCTCTCGTCCGGGCACGGGACCGACGAGCGGCACCATGTCCTGCGTCAGCGCGAAGATTCCTGCCCAGCGATGGCTGATGCGCGCCCTGCCGTCGCTCAGCTCGCGGAGGAAGCGCTCGAGCGAGGCCTGGATCGTCGGCGTCATCTCCTCGACGTCGGTGAGCTCGTCCATGATCGAGACGTCGCGGAAGCCGCCGAGCAGCAGTCGCCGATCCGGGAGCTGCTGCCAGTAATCGAATCCCTGCCGGGCGTAGTGCGGACGGTCGTAGAGCACGCGGTCGAGCGGCTCGCTGACGACCACCTGGCCGCGCGCGGGCCAGATGGCATCGGCGAGCTCCGGCAGGAGCGCGCGGCCGTACCCGTCGGTCGCGACGAGGACACGCTCCGCATCGAGCGCATCGACGTCATCGACGGGGTCGTGCTCGCGAATGTCGACGCCGGCGTAAGCCGCACGCGTCGCAAGCCTGCGCACGAAGCGCGCGGGCTGGATGGTGCCGTCGCGCAGGTGGTGGATCGCGCCGTGGAAGCGCGGAAAGTCGTCGATCCACTCGGCCCCGAAGCCGTCATCGCGCAACGCCTCGAACTCCGCGCGGATGCCTTCACGCTCCTCGGAGTCGGCGGCGAGGCGATAGCTCCCCGGGCGGCGGAGCGCGTCGCCGGCGAGGTCTTCCATCGCGTCGAGCGTCTCCTCGGTCCAGTGCCAGAGCGCGCGGGATTGGTCGTCGCCGTACGTCTCGCGCGCGACGTCGTAGCGCGCAGCGCCTCCGCGCAGGGCGAAGCCGCCGTTGCGTCCGCTCGCCCCTTCGGCGACGCGGCGGCGATCGTGCACGCGCACCCGCAGCCCGGACTCGGCGAGGCGGAGAGCTGCGCTCATCCCCGTGACGCCGGCGCCGACGACGGCGACATCGACCCGGCCGTCGCGGTGGCCGTTCGTGCGTTCCGGCACGGCGTCCTCGAGCCAGTACGGATTCACGAGCCACCACGGTACACACCGTCGTAGACGAGGACGCGGCCGGCCAGCTCGAGCCCGACGAGCTCGCGCGCGATCTCCGCGGCGTTCCGCCCGGTGCGGCGGACGAGCTCGTCAGCCGTCGCCGGGAGCAGCTCGAGGAGCGGCGAAACGGTGTCTGAGACCGGCGGCTCGATGCCGAAGCTCGCGAGGACGTCGGCGGCCGCGGTGAGCGGCGCAGCGCCGAGCTTGAGCAGCCCGTTCGTGCCGACGGACAGCGCCGACGTGATCTCGCCCGGCACGGCGAAGACCTCCCGTCCCTCCTCCAGCGCGAGATCCGCGGTGATGAGAGCGCCGCTCCGCTCGCGTGCCTCGACGACGACGGTCGCGGCGCACAGCCCGGCGACGATGCGGTTCCGCGCCGGGAAGCGCCACGGCGCCGGCTCGACGCCGAGCGCGTACTCGGAGACGACCAGCCCCGTCTCCGTGATGCGCCGCGCGAGCTCCGCGTGTGCGGCCGGATAATCGCGATCGATACCGCAGCCGAGGACCGCGATCGTCGCTCCGTCCGCGTCGAGCGCGCCGCGATGCGCCTCGCCGTCGATGCCCCGCGCGAGCCCGCTGACGACCACGAGACCCGCAGAGGCGAGCTCGCGCGCCAGGCTGCGCGCGACCGACGCGCCGTAGGCCGAGCACGCGCGGGCGCCGACGATCGCGACGGCGGGACGTTCGAGCAGATCGAGCGACGCCGCGCCGCGCACGAAGAGGCCGACGGGCGGATCGTGGATCGAGCGCAGGAGCAATGGCAGGTCGGCCGTAAAGCGGGAGCCGCGCTCTCCAAGTCTCCGCTCGTACGCGCGGGCGT
>CAZXZX010000252.1:0-12148 GCA_964645445.1 uncultured Gaiellales bacterium | reverse complement strand
CCGCCGTCTCCCGACGCTGCGGCGGCCGCCGCCTCGGTCACCTGGCCGAAGGCGCCGAACAGGACGTTCGCGATCGACCGGTTCATCGCCCGGCCCATCATCATCGTGAGGAACGTGCCGGATGCGCCGACGAGCATGCCGCTGACGATGAGCACGTTGTTCTCGAGCTCGAAGCCGCCGACGGCGACCGCGAGACCGGTGAACGCATTGAGCAGCGAGATGACGACCGGCATGTCGGCGCCGCCGATCGGAAGGACGAAGAGCACGCCGAAGAGCGCGCCGCCGCCGATGACGGCCCACAGCAGCCACTCGTCCTGAGCTCCGGCGGTGATCGCGATTGCGCCCGCGGCGCACGCACCGAGCAGGGCGAGGTTGCCGGCCTTCTGGCCCGGATACGTGATCGGCCGGCCCTTGATCAGCTCCTGGAGCTTCGCGAACGCGATCATCGAGCCGGAGAACGAGATCGCGCCGATGAGGCCGGAGAGCCCGATCGCAAGGAGGATGTCGACCGTCGGCTTGCCCGCCTCGGGGAGGAGGCGGTGGAACTCCGCCAGCGCGATGAGCGCGGCCGCGCCGCCGCCGACGCCGTTGAACAGCGCAACCATCTGGGGCATCGCGGTCATCTTCACCTTGCGCGCCGCGACCGCACCGAAGCCGCCGCCGATGAGCATCCCGATCGCGATCGCCCACCAGCTCGTGCTGCCGATCTTCACCCACGTGACGACGATCGCGAGCACCATGCCGGCCGCGCCGATCTGATTGCCGCGTCGCGCCGTCGCGGGATTCGAGAGGAAATGCAGCGCGAGGATGAACGTCACGATCGTGATCAGGTACAGCAGGTTCGCGAGGTTCGTGCTCACTACTCGTCCTTCGGCTTGGCCGGCTCGCGCTTCTTGAACATCTCGAGCATGCGGTCGGTGACGACGAAGCCGCCGACGACGTTCGCCGAGCCGAGCACGACGGCAAGGAAGCCGATGATCCACAGAAACGTGTCCTTGTGATCGAGCCCCAGCACGATCATCGCGCCGACGATGACGATGCCGTGGATTGCGTTGGTGCCCGACATCAGCGGCGTGTGCAGCAGCGTCGGCACCTTCGAGATCACCTCGAACCCGAGGAAGATCGCAAGCACGAGGATCGTCACTTCGAAGACCAGCAACGTGTTGTGACTCATGCGGTCACCGCCTTCCGCGTCACGCATGCGCCCTTCGTGATCTCGTCGTCCCAGTCGAGGTTCAGCTGCCCCTCGGGTGCGAGATGGAGCAGCAGCGCCTGGATGTTGCGGGAATAGAGCATCGATGCGTGATAGGGCATCGTCGAGGGCAGGTTCGTCAGTCCGACGAGCGTCACGTTCTCGCGAACGGCGATCTCGCCGGGGACGGTGAGCTCGCAGTTGCCGCCGGTCTCGGCGGCGAGGTCGACGATGACGGAGCCGGGCCGCATCGTCCGCACTGCACTCGCCGGGATGATCTTCGGTGCCGCCCGGCCCGGGACCGCGGCGGTCGTGATCACCGCGTCGAACTCGCCGATGCGGGCCTCGAGCGCCTCCTGCTGCGCCTTCATCTCGTCCGGTGTCAGCTCGCGCGCGTACCCGCCCTCCGCCTCCGCGCCGCTGACGGCGAGATCGAGCCAGTTCGCGCCGAGGCTCTCGATCTGCTCGCGCACTGCGGGCCGCACGTCGAAGCCCATGACGACGGCGCCGAGCCGCCGCGCGGTCGCAACCGCCTGCAGTCCGGCGACGCCGGCGCCGATGACGAGCACCTTCGCCGGCGGAACCGTTCCGGCAGCCGTCATGAGCATGGGGAAGAAGCGGGGGAGATGCTCGGCTGCGAGCAGCGCCGCCTTGTACCCGCCGACGGTCGCCTGCGACGAGAGCGCGTCCATCGACTGCGCACGCGTGATGCGCGGGATCGACTCCATCGCGAATGCGGTCACGCCGCGCGCCGCCAGGCTCTCGACGCCCGCCGGGTCGGCGAGCGGGTCGAGGAAGCCGATCAGCAGCTGGCCGTCGCGCAGGCGCTCGGCGTCGGGGCGTCGCACAGTGACGACCACCTCGGCCTCCCAGGGCGAGCCGAGCGTGACGCCCGCGTCGGCGTAGGCGGCATCCGGGAACGAGGCTTCATCGCCCGCGCCGGCCTCGACGACGATCTCGAAACCCGCGCCTGCGAGCTTGCCCGCCGTCTCTGGCACAAGGGCGACCCTGCGCTCTCCGGGCGCCGTTTCACGCACAACTCCGACCCGCATCTGTGCCAACTCTATTCGGGCCGGCGGCCGGGAGTGTGCGGGACTTCCCGCAGATACGCTCCGTAGACTGGCCGGGTGACGCACTTCGTGTCGCAGTACGGAATCGGAGTCGTCGTCGCCCTCGTTTTCCTCGAGGCGGCAGGGGGCGCGATCGTTCCGGGGGAGTCGGCGTTCATCATCGCCTCGGCGCTCGCCGGGGATGGGCACGGCGACATCGTTCGGATCGTGATAGCGACCGCCGCGTCGGCGATCGCCGGGACGATTGCGGCGTACGCGTTCGCGCGGATCCGCGGTTTCGACTCGACTCGGCCCTGGTTCCGGCGGTCGGAGGCGTTCTTCCACGCGCGCGGCGCGGCTGCGCTCTTCGTCGGTCGCTTCGTCCCCGTACTCCGCACGACGCTCGGCTGGATGGCAGGTCTCTCGGGTGTGGGCATCTCCCGTTTCCTCTTCTGGAACGTTGCCGGATGCGTCACGTGGGCGTGCGTCGTCGGCGCCGCCGCGTACTACCTCGGCGAGGCGGTCGTCCACGACGCCGCAGTCGGAGTCGGCGTGGTCGCGGCAGTTGCCGCCGTGCTCGTCGGGCTGCACCTCGTCCGCCGCCGCCGACCGGAGCGCGCATGACCCACTTCATCACGCAGCACGGTCTTCCGCTCCTCTTCGTCGTCGTCATGATCGAGTCGTTCGGCGTCCCGCTTCCCGGCGAGACGGCGCTGATCCTCTTCGGGGTCCTTGCGGCCCAAGGCCACTACAACATCGCGGTCGTGATCGCAGTCGCGGCCGCGGCGGCGATCGTCGGCGACAACCTCGGTTACTGGATCATCGGCCGGTGGGGCGGTCGGAGGCTCTTCCAGAGGTGGGGCTGGCTGAAGCGCTACTCCGACCGCGTCTTGCCGCGCGCCGAGGAGCTGATGGCGAAGCACGGCGGCAAGACGGTGTTCTTCGGCCGGTTCATCACCGTGCTGCGCTACACGGCGGCGTGGATCGCCGGCCTCGGGAAGATGCACTGGGCGCGCTTCTTGTTCTGGAACGCCGCCGGCGGCATCTGTTGGGCCACGCTCGTCGGCCTCGTCGCCTACTACGGCGGGAAGTCGGCCGCCGATGCGATCCAGCGGTACGGTATCTATGCGTTCGCCGCAGTCGCCGGCATCCTCATCGTCGGGTGGCTCGCCGCCCACTTCGGGAAGGGCTGGATCGAGCGCCGCCTCTAGAGAGGAAACCGCGCCTTTCCGCGGAACTGTGGTCGGGCATGCTGGCTGAACTCGTCCGCTGCCTCGAAGAGCGCGACCACACGGAGGGTCACGGAGCGCGCGTAGCCGCCCTGGCCGAGCCGGTCGCCCGGTTGCTCGGCTGGGGGCCCGAGCGCATCGCGATGCTCCGGCACGCAGCGCCGATCCACGACGTCGGCAAGCTCGTCGTCCGCCCCGACGTGTTGCTCAAGCCCGGCGCGCTCTCGCCGACGGAGCGGGACGAGATGCGCGTTCATCCCCGTGCCGGCGCCTCCCTCGTCCTTCCGCTCCCGAACGCGCGTCACGTCCTGCCGTACGTGCTCCTGCACCACGAGCACTGGGACGGCGGCGGCTATCCGTGCGGCCTGCGGGGGAAGTCGATCCCGATCGAAGCGAGGCTGCTCGCCGTCGCCGACGCATTCGACGCGATGACCTCGGTTCGCCCCTATCGCGGACCGCGATCGCACAGAGATGCGTTCGCCGAGCTCGATCGCAGCGCGGGCGTGCAGTTCGATCCGGCGATGGTCGAGGCATTCCTCGCCGTCTGGCACGGGGTCGAGCTGCCGCTCGCGGTTTGAAAGTGCTGCGCACTTTCAAACGATGAAGGTTCCGCTTCGCGGAGCGCTCGCGGGCAAAGCCCGCGAGCTCTTTCGGGTGTCGGCCTAGGTTTAGTTCTGTGCACGCGGTGGTGGCTACGCCATCCCCGCGTGCGCGTCCGGCCCTCGCGAACGCCTCGCGTTCGCTCCGGCCCTTGTGTGGGTCTGCGCGGAATGTCTAGAGCGCGGCCCAGACGTCGAGCTTGGCGCGCACGCGGGAGATCACCTCGTCGGTGAACTCGCTCGTGCCGAGCTCGCCGCCGAGATCGGCCGTCCGTGCGCCCGCGGCGACCGCCTCGAGGCATGCTTCGCGCACCGCGCGGCCCGCCCGCTGGCCGGCATCGCCGGTATGCGAGAGCAACGCCGCCCCGCCGAGGATCATCGCCATCGGGTTGGCGACGTTCTTGCCCTCGAGCGACGGCGCCGTCCCATGCGCGGCCTCGGCCATGATCGCCGCAGGCTCGAAGTCGTCCTCGAACGCGACGAGCAGCGACTCCGATCCCGCGATCGACCCGAAGAGAGGGAGGACGAGGTCGGAGAGAATGTCGCCGTCGCGGTTGAGCGCCGGGATGACGAGCGGCTCGCCGGTCGTCGAGAGGAGAAGCGCGAACGTTGCGTCGATCAACTGCGGCTCGTACCGGACGTCGGGATGGCGGTCGGCCGCCGCGTCCATCTCCTCCTTCAGCATCCCCTCGTACGTCGGGCTCACCGTGTACTTCGGGCCGCCGAAGACCTTCGCACCCGTTCGCGCCGCCTGTCGGAACGCGAACTCCGCGACCGCGTGGCAGATACGGCGCTCGATGCGCTCGGTGCGATACGCCACCTCGTCGTCACCGTCGCCCTCGCGCCATTCCTCCGCGCCGTACGCATCGCCGACCGCCATCCGGACGATCGAGATCGGCGCGAAAACCCCGCCGATGGGGACGACGCCGGGGATTCGGCGCCCGGTGCGCACGATCACCTTGCCGCCGATCTCCTCGCGGAGGATCCGGTTCGGCGAGCCGACGTCTCCGCGGCCCTCGGGTGTCACGGTCGCGGCCTTCAAGCCGAGGCCGTGCTCGCGGATCGCGGCCGCCGCCTCGTGGACGACGCCGTTGCTCGTGCTGCGTCGCCCATCGAGCGAGAGGTCGTACCGGGGGAACTCGAGCTCGATCCCGATCACGTCGGGGTCGAGCACGCGGAGCGACTCTTCGAGCAGCTCCTGCCCCGTCTGGTCGCCCTCGAGGACGACGATGACGTTCTCGTCGCGCATCCGGCAGCCAGTGTACGTGGGCGTATCTCGAAGGCAGAACCCCGGCGGATTTCCGGCCCCGGCATTTACGGACGGTGGGCGCCCGCGAGCCGGAAGAGGCTTATCTCTTGAAGCTCGTCAATTTCAGCTAGTTTTTCCGCCATGGCACGCAAAACCGTTCTCGTTTGCGACAACTGCAGCAAGGAAGTCGACGAGGGGAAAGGCGCGATGCTCCGGGTGACGTACACGGACGCGCGCCGCGGCTCGAAGCAGGCCGACCTCTGCGACGACTGCGCCGGGTCGATGCCGGGCCGCGCAGTCGCGCGCCGCGGGCGCAAGCCGAAGTCCGCCTCCGCAGCGTAAGAAGGAGTCGTCGGAAACCGCCTCTAGGATGGGGCGGTGCCCCTCAGCCTGATCGCGGGGCCTGCAAACGCGGGCAAGGTCGAGTCGCTGCTCGACCGGTATCTCGCCGCCCTCGAGCGGGAGCCCGTGCTCATCGTGCCGAACAGGCCGGACGTCGAGCGCGTAGAGCGAGCGCTGCTCGCGCGCCGGCCCGCGCTCCTCGAGGGCGCAATCGGCACGTTCGACGATGTGTTCGAGCGCATCGCATACGCGGGAGACGACGCGCGGCCGCTCGTGTCGCAGGCGCAGCGCGCGCTGCTCGTGCGCCGCGTACTCGCGGGCGCGGAGCTCGACCGGCTCGCCGCTTCCGCGCGCTTCGGTGGCTTCGCAGACGCCCTCCAGCAGGCACTGAGCGAGCTCGAGTCCGGTCTCCTCGCCCCGGACGAGCTCGACGGCGACCTCGCCGCGCTCTACGCCGCCTACCGTGCCGAGCTCGACCGGCTGGAGCGATGGGATCGCGACCTACTGCGCCGCCGCGCGGCGGAGCGAATGCAGTCGGACTTCGACGCGTGGCACGGGGAGCCCGTGTTCGCGTACGGCTTCGAGGACCTCACGGGCGCAGAATGGGCGTTGCTCGAAGCGCTCGCGGGACGCACCGACGTGACCGTGTCGCTCCCGTACGAGCCGGGGCGGCCCGCGTTCGCCTCCCTCCGCCGGACGGCGGAGGACCTCGGACGCCTTGCGAGCGTGCGCATCGAGGAGCTGCCCCCGCGCTGGGGCGACACGGCGCAGCCGGCGCTCGCGCATCTCGAGCGCGGGCTCTTCGACGACAATCCGCCACCGGCCGTGCCGATCGACGGCGCCGTGCGCTTCTTCGAGGGTGCTGGCGCGCGGGGCGCGCTCGAGCTCGTCGGCGAGGAGCTGCTCTCGCTGCTCCGCGCCGGGACGCCCGCGGAGCGCATCGGCATCATCTGCCCGAGCGTCGAGCGCTTGCGCGCCCCGCTCGAGACCGCGCTCGCCACGCTCGGGGTCCCCTACGCAGTCGACGGTGAGCTGCGGGTGACGCAGACGCCCCTCGGCCAGGCGCTCGCGTCGATGCTTCGCTTCGCGTGGCTCGGTGGAACGCGTGGTGACCTCTTCACGTATCTGCGCTCGCCGTTCTCCGGTGTGCCGCGCCACGCCGTCGACTTCGTCGAGGGGCGGCTGCGGGGCCGCGCCGTCCAGAACCCGGAACGCGTCGTCGAGGAGTCCGAGAAGCTCCGCGGCTCGCCGCTCCCCATGCTCGACGACCTGCGCGCGTCCGAGGACGCCGTTGCCACGGTGGGGGAGCTCGCCGCGCGGATGCTCCGCAACGCATACGGGCTCGAGGGACCGCCGGTCGGCGAGCCCTCGCGCCTCGACCTGCGCTCGTACGAGGCGGTGACGCGGCTGCTCGGCGAGCTTGCGGGTTGGCAGCGGCTCGCGGAGCCGCTTGCACCCGAGGATGTCGTCGCGGCGCTCGACCGCCAGACGTTACGTCCGATGCGCGGCGACGAGCCGGGCCGCGTCGCCGTCGTGGACCTCATGCGCGCACGCACGCGGCAGTTCGACGTCGCGTTCGTTCTCGGCCTGGAGGAGGGGAGCCTGCCGCGACGCGGTGCCGCGTCGCCGTTCCTCGACGACGACGCGCGGCGGGCGCTCGACGAGCGCGGCGCGCGGCTCGTGAGGCCGGACCCGGTCAGCCGCGACCGGTATCTCTTCTACACCGCGTGCACGCGCGCCTCGGAGCGTCTCTACCTCGTGCGAGAGGCGGCGACCGACGACGGCTCGCCGCGGGAAGCGAGCCCGTTCTGGGACGAGGTGCAGGCGCTGTTCGATCAAGAGGACGTCCGCCGCTGGACGCGTAAGCGGCCGCTGTCGGCGCTGACCTGGAAGCTCGACGAGGCGCCGACCGAGCGCGAGCGGCTGCGCGCGCTCGCCGAGCTGGCCGCACGCGACGGCGGCCAGGCAGCCGCGCTCGCGCACGCGAATGGATGGGAGCGCAAGCTCGACCGCGCGCTCGGTGCGAACGAGCGCCCCACGAAGCTCGTCCATCGCCTCGTGCTCGAGCAGCTCGGCTCGCGGACGACGTTCAACGTCACCGAGCTCGAGCGCTTCGCCGACTGCTCGTCGGCCTGGTTCGTCGACCGTCTGATCGACCCGAAATCGATCGACGCCGAAGTCGACCCGAAGCTGCGCGGCTCCGTTGCGCATAGCGCACTCTTCAAGTTCTTCACGCGGCTCCCGAAGGAGCTGGGCGTCGAGAAGCTCGACGAGGGCGTCGAGGACGGCGCCGTCCGGCTCATGCGCGCATGCCTCGACGAGGCGCTTGGCGGCGTGCGCATGGAGATGACGGAAATGCAGGCGCGCGAGCTCGACCAGACGCTGTGGCGCGACCTCGAGGCGCTCGTCCACGAGGAGTGCGGCAGCGACCTGCAGCTCGTACCGCGACGCTTCGAGGTCGCGTTCGGAAGCGAGCGCGCCGCGCCCGAGCTCCAGCGCGGCCTCGACCTCGGTGAAGGGGTCGTCCTCTCCGGGAAGATCGACCGCATCGACATCGATCCCTTCAGCGCGCGTGGGATCGTGCAGGACTACAAGTCGGGCAAGCACGCGCACTCGGCGGTCGAGATCGAGAAGGAGCTGCGGCTGCAGATCCCCCTGTACATGCTCGTGCTTCGCGACCTCGTCGGCATCGAGCCGCTGGGCGGTATCTATCGTCCGCTCGCCGGCGAACGGCGTGCGCGCGGCGTCTTGCGCAAGGACGAGGGCGAAACGCTGGCCGGCTACGTCCGCACCGACTACCTGGACGAGGGCGCGTTCTGGTCGATGGTCGCGAACGCGGAGGAGACGGCGCGGCGCCTCGCCGGCCGCATCCGGACCGGCGACGTCGAACACGATCCGCGCGGGGGCGAATGCCCGCCGTGGTGCGACCTCTGGCCCATGTGCAGGGTGGAGAGAGCGTGAACGAACAGCAGCTGGCGGCCGTTGAGGCGACGGGAGAGGTGTTCGTCTCCGCTGGTGCGGGGACGGGGAAGACTGCCGTGCTCGTCGAGCGGTTCGCACGCGCGGTCTGCGACCAGGGACTCGATGTCGATTCGATCCTCGTCATCACCTACACACGGCGCGCGGCGGGCGAGCTGCGCACGCGCATCCGCGCAGAGCTGTCGGAGCGCGGCCGCCACGATCTCGCGCGCGAGCTGGACGGCGCGTGGATCTCCACCATCCACGGGTTCTGTCTGCGCCTCCTGAAGGCCTATCCGTTTGCCGCCGGCCTCGACCCGCGCTTCCGCGAGCTCGACGATGCGCAGGCGGCCGTGCTGCGGAGCGAGGCGTTCGAGCGCGCGCTCGCCGACTTCTGCGCGAGTGGCGAGCCCTCGCGGCTCCAACTCCTCGCAACGTACGGCGCGTCGGGCCTCCGGCGCATGCTCACCGGTGTCTACGAGACGCTGCGCTCGGCGGGGCGGGAGCTCGAGCTCGGCGTCGGCGACCGTCCGGAGCTGGCGGAGCGCGTCGAGGAGTTGCGCGAGTCGGCGCGAGCCGTCGATCACGAGACCGCCGCGCAGCTGCTTGCGTTGCTCGAGCGGGACACGCGCGCCGACCGGCTCATCGACCTCTCCGGCTTCCGCGTGCGCGGTGACCGCGCGGTCGTGTACGAGGAAGCGCGCCACGCGGTCGAGCAGGCGGCGCTCGACGAGGCTGCGGCGCGCGACCGCGACCTGCTCCAGGAGTTGCTCGAGCGATTCGCGGCCGCATACGCGGAGGAGAAGGCACGCGAGTCGGCGCTCGACTTCGAGGACCTGCAGCTGCACGCGCGGGACCTACTCCGCGACAACGAGACGATCCGCGAGCGCGAGGCGCTCCGCTTCCGCTCGATCATGGTGGACGAGTTCCAGGACACGAACCGTCTGCAGTGCGAGCTGATCGACCTGCTCGCGGACGGTGGCGCCGCCGAGCTGTTCTACGTCGGAGACGAGTTCCAGTCCATCTACGGCTTCCGGCACGCCGACGTCAGCGTCTTCCGCGAACGCCGCTCGCGTGCGGCGAACCTCCTCCCGTTGACGCTGAACTACCGATCGCGACCGGAGGTCCTCGCCGCCGTGAACGAGCTCTTCGGCTCGCACTTCGGCGACGAGTTCCAGCCGCTCGCGGCTGCGGCGGATTTCCCAGATCCCGTGTTCGGCCATCCAGTGGAGTTGCTCGTCACCGACAAGGCCGCGTACAAAGACACCGGCGTGCACTGGCGCCGCGCCGAAGCGCGCGCGATCGCGCGCCGGGTGCGCGAGCTCGTCGACACCGGCGCCGCGACGGCCGGCGAGATCGTCGTCCTCTTCGCCGCCGGCACCGACGCCGAGCAGTACGAGCAGGAGTTGCGCCGGGCCGGCCTGCCTACCTACCGCGCAACAGGCAAGGGCTACTTCGGCCAGCAGCAGGTCGTGGACATGCTCGCGTACCTCCGATTGCTGCAGAACCGCTACGACGACCGCGCGCTGGTGAGCGTGCTTGCGTCGCCGTTCGTCGGCGTGTCGAACGATGCCCTCGTGCTGCTGCGCCGTGTCGCATCTCGCAGGCCGCTCTTCTCCGGCCTCGAGAAGTCGATGCCGCCGGGGCTGTCGGCGGACGACGAGCGACTCATGCGCGCGTTCAAGCAGCGGTACGACCGGCTGGCGCCTGCGATGCCGCGCCTCTCGCTCGAGCGCCTGTGCGAGCGCATCGTCGCCGAGCACGACTACGACCTTGCGGTGCTCGCCCAGTGGGACGGGAGACGTCGCTACGCGAACATGCGGAAGCTCGCACGGCTCGCCCGCTCGTACGAGGAGCTGCGCGGGCCCGACGTCGAGGGCTTCGTCCGCTTCGTCGGCGAGCAGGAGGCGCTCGGCGCGCGCGAGCTCGAGGCCGTCGCCGAGGAGGAGGGTGCCGACGCGGTGCGGTTGCTCACCATCCACGCTGCGAAGGGGCTCGAGTTCGAGGTCGTCATCGTCGCCGACGCAGGACGCGACAAGGCTCCGCCCTCGGCCGAGGAGATCCTCGCGCTCGCCGACGGCCGTTTCGGTTTCCGCGTCGCCGATCCCGTGACGACGAAGCGGCGCGGCGCCTTCGACTACGAGGAGGTCAAGGCCGTTCGCGCGGCTGAGGACGACGCCGAGCGATTGCGTCTCTACTACGTTGCCATGACACGAGCGCGCGAACGGCTGATCGTCTCCGGCGCGATCGACCGTGACCGTGCCTCCGATGCGACGACGCCGATCGGGTGGGTGCTCGCGCGGCTCGAGGCGGACGACGAGCTGGATGCCGCCGGGGACGCGCCCGTCGAGCTCGTGCGGAACGAGGCGCACCTGCTCGTGCGTGTCGACCGCTACCGCGAGCCGGACTGGTCGGACGCGCAGCTGCCCGAGCCCGAGCCCGGGCAGCTCGAGCTCTTCGCCGCGCTCGAGGAGGCGACGGCGCCGCCGGCGCCCGAGTTGCCGCCGCTCGTCGCGCCGCCCGACCCGCCGCTCCATCGTGTGCGGCGGCTCTCGTTCACGGCGCTGTCGACGTTCGAGCAGTGCTCGTACAAGTACTACGCTCGTTACGCCGCCGGGATGCGGGAGCAGCCCGTCGCCGGCCGCGGCGACGGCGGGATGTCGGCGACCGAGATCGGCAGCGCGGTCCACGAGCTGCTCGAGCAGCTCGACCTCGTCGCGCCGGTACCGCCGGACGTCGAGGACGAGCGCATCCGGGCCTTCGTCGCCGCCTACTGCGACTCTGAGCTCTCGCGGCGCGTCGCGGGCCTCGCACACGTGACGAAGGAGCGGCCGTTCACGTTCGAGCACGACGACGTGCTTCTGCACGGCTTCCTCGACGTCCTTCACCTCGAGGACGGGCGTGCGCTCGTCGTCGACTACAAGACGAACCTGATCGGGGAGTCGTCGCCTGAGTCGATCGTCGAGGAGGACTATCGCCTGCAGCGGCTCGTGTACGCGCTCGCGTGCTTCCGCGCAGGGGCCGAGGAGGTCGAGGTCGTCTACCACTTCCTCGAGCGGCCCGACGCCGTCGTGTCGACGGTCTTCACACGAGACCAGATTCCCGAGCTCGAGCAGGAGCTCTCCGCAGCCATCGCGCAGATCCAGGCGGGCGAGTTCCGGCCGACGCCGAGCGACTTCGCGTGCGCGGGCTGCCCTGCGCTCGACCTCGTCTGCGCAGGGACTCGCCTGCGCGAGCAGCCGCCCGCGCTCGCCGTCGGTGCCCCCGCGTAGTTACGTCCACGAGGCGCGCAAGCACGTAGGGTCGAAGCGCGAGCGGATTCGTCCGATCGTCGACCGACTCGGGCGCGAATACCCGGACGCGACCATCGCGCTCACGTTCCGCAGTCCGCTCGAGTTGCTCGTGTCGGTGATGCTCTCGGCGCAGACGACCGACGTGAACGTCAATCGCGTCACGACGACGCTGTTCGAGAAATACCACGCCCCCGAGGACTATCTCGCAGTTCCGCAGGAGGAGCTCGAGCGCGACAT
>CAZXZX010000251.1:0-3822 GCA_964645445.1 uncultured Gaiellales bacterium | reverse complement strand
CTTTCGTTCTGTCTCCTCGGCCTCGCGTTCACGTGGCGGCTCGAGAGCGCGCGCGTCCTTCGTTACGTGTTCGCCGTCTACCTCGCCGCGATGATCGTCTGCTACCTCGTGCCGTCCGCGGTCGGCGAGAACGTCGCGCGCATGCGCTACGCCGCGATCCCGCTCGCGGTGCTGATCTTCTCGCTGCGACGGTGGAAGCCGCTCATCCCGGGGCTCGCGGTGATCGCGCTCGCGGTGTCGTGGAACATCACGCCGCTCGTCTTCAACTTCGCGAACGCATCGGCGGATGCGACGACGAACGCGTCCGCGTGGACGGGCGCGATCACGTTCCTCAAGGCGCACGCCGGCCCGAACACGCGCGTCGAGTCGGTCGACACGACCGGCCACTGGGGCGCGACGTACCTCGCGGACGCGAACATCCCGCTCGCGCGCGGCTGGTTCCGGCAGGACGACTTCCCGCAGAACCAAGTGCTGTACTCGAAGCTCGGCCCGCGCACGTACCTGCGCTGGTTGCGCGGGCTCGGCGTCGGCTACGTCGTGCTGCCGACGGCGGCGCCGCTCGACTACAGCGCGAAAGCCGAGGCGAAGCTGATCGAGAGCGGGCGCGCAGGCTTGCGGCTCGTGTACGAGGACATCACGACGGCGATCTACCGCGTCCCCGGCTTCGTCCCGATCGTCACCGGGCCGGGCAAGCCGCGCGTGCTCAAGATGACGCAGGAGCGCATCGTCGTCGGCGTCGGGAGCGGCGGGACGTACCGGATCGCGGTGCGCTACTCCCCCTACTGGCGCACCTCCGACGGCTGCCTGAGCCAGGGCAAGGACGGGATGCTCCGACTGACGACGCTGCACGCGCGGGTGGCGCGCATCGGCTTCATCGTCAGCGCCGACAGCGCGCTCGACCAGCTCGCCGGCCAGTCGCCGAGCTGCACGCTGCCCTAGGCGAGGAGGACGGCGTTCGGCGTCGCCCCGGCGAGGCGGCGGTCGGCCGTGACCAACGGGACGCCGAGCCCCTCCGCGAGCACGACGTAGCAGGCGTCGTAGACGCTCAGATTCCGCGCGAGCGCGACGTCCCAGGCCGGTCGCGTCAATGACTCGACCGCGCGCAGCTCGGCGCGTTTTCGATGGAGCACGCGAAGGCTGCGTCGCGCGTCGTCGAGCGTGAGCCGACCGTTGCGGTGCATGCCGACCACTGCGTTTCCGAATTCGGCATAGATGAGCGTCGGCCAGATCACGGCCGTTCTCATCCACGCGAGTGCGAGCTCGTCGAGGTTCACGAATGCCCGCACGGCGACGCTCGCATCGAGGACCGACCTAGTAGCCGAGCTCGGGCTTGTGGCCACGGTCGCGGTCCTCGCGGATGATGTCCTCCGGCCAGGGCGGCCCCACGACAGGCGTGTTCTGCTCGTTCAACTCCGTGAGGAGCCGCTCGAACTCGGCGTCCTGCTCGCGGCGGGAAACCTCCTGCTCGAGGAACTGGAGAATCGCGGCGTTCAGGGATCGGCCATCCTCGGCCGCGAGCGCCTGAAGCTTCGCGTACAGCTCCGTCGGCACGTTCCGGACGTACAACGTGGCCACGGTCGAAATGCTAGCACTCTGCTTGCTCAGTTCTGCATCGCCTGCCACTCGCGTTTCGCGCGCTCGTCCTGCTGGCGCGCAAGCTCCATGACGATCGCGCGCGCCGTCCTGCTCCGGCCGCCCGTCGCCTCGAGATCGGCGAGCGCCTCGTCATCGCCGAGTTTCCGCACCGCCTCGAGCGCCGGCTCGCGCAAGCCCTCCTCCCAGATGTGCGGCGTCATCTGGAACGTCCAGTGCCGCGCCTCCTTCGGGTCGTCGAGCGACATCGAGACGAAGCTCAGGCACGCCTGGCAGATGGGCAAGCGGTCGACATCGAGTCCGAGCTGCGCCGGATCCACGCAGCCATCAGATCGCGAGGAGCGTTACGAGAGCGTCGTGACTTCGTCGCCGACGCGGATGACGCCGTCGGTGAGGATGTCGGCGTTGAGCCCGGCGCGGTGGAGGAGGTCATTGATGATGCCCGGCCGCGTCATCGACTCGAGGTGCGTGCACGGCTCGCACAGCTCGACGCCGTAGCACTCCACCTCGCCGACCTTGAACGTCTTGCCGACGAGGTCGTTCAGCGGCACGCCGCGCACGGTCACGTTCCGTCGCGTCTCACCGAGCGCGAGCCCGACGTCCTCGACGTTCTCGGCCTCGACGAGCGTCAAGGCCTGCCCCGGCTTCGCGCCGCCGTCGCGGAAGTTGCGATCGCCCTCGAGCCCCTTGCCGGCGAACGCGCGCACCGACTCGACCGGCTGCAGCGCACCGCCATCCTCCGGGCCGATATGGATCGCCTCGATCACTTCGTGCCGCTGATGAAGGAGACGAGCGCGTCGATCTTCGCCGCGCTCAGCGTCGAGCCGAAGTTCGCGGGCATGATCCCCTTCGCGAACCCGGGCGAGATGTACGCGTTCGGGTCGACGATCGACTGCTTGACGAACGCCGCGAGCGGCATCCCGGCCGTCTTCGCGTCCTTCGCCGGGGCGGTGTCGAGGTCGGGGCCGATCTTCGCGGTCGTCCCCGCCGCCGCGAGCGTGTGACACGCGCCGCAGCCGGCGGAGGTGAAGACCGCCTTGGCGTCGACGGTCGGGGCGGCGGCCGCGGTCGTCGTCGGCGCCGCCGCAGCAGTCGTGGTCGGCGCCGCCGCAGCGGTCGTCGTCGGCGTGGACGTCGCCCCCGCGCCGACGGTCACGGTGACCGTCCCGCCGTTGTGCCCCGTGTAGTGGCCGACCGCCCACCCCACGACGCCGGCCGGGAAGAGCAGCGCGACGAACAGCAGCCACATCAGCACTTCTCCTGCGGCGACGACGGGCTTCGGACGGTTCCGGCGACCGGGCACGGCGCAACGCTACCGAATGACGAGGTCGTCGAGCGGTTTCCTCTTCGCGCGCGCCGACCACTCCTCGGCACTTCGGGCCTCGACGTTCAACTCGCGCTGCGGATAGCCGAAGGAGAGGATCATCTTCACCTCACCGCCCGTGATCTCCGCCGCCTTCTCCGGGTCGCGGATGCCGTTCGGGCACGAGACGACGCCCGCGTCCCACGCGGCGAGCATCATGTTCTGCGCGCAGCGGCCGACGTCGAACATCCCCGCCTCGCCCACGATCGCTACGACGAGCCCGGCGGTGCGCACGTTCTCGGGCGCGTACACGGCGTCCGCGAGCGCGTCGGTGTCCGACACCAGGACGAACTGCCACCGCTGCTTGTTCTGCGAGCTGCCGCTCAGCCTGCCTGCGTCGAGGATGCGCAGCAGCACCTCCTCGGCAACGGGGCGATCGGCGTAACGGCGCTCGTCGCGCTTGCTCGCGATCGCCAGGAAGGTTTCCACGCGCTACTTCTTGAGGAACGAGGGCACGTCGACGTCGCCGTTGTCGGCGATCGCCGTCGACACGAACGACGTTCGCGCCTGACGCCGCCCGCGGCCGATTCCGGTCGCGACCACCGTCACCCAGACCTGGCCGGTGAGCCGCTCGTCGACGGTGGCGCCGAAGATGATGTTCGTCTCCTCGGTCGCGGCCGCGCGGATCACCTCGGCCGCCTCGTTCACCTCGATCAGCGTCATGTCGTCGCCGCCCGCGACCGACAGCAGGATCCCGGTGGCGCCGGTGATCTCCTCGTCGATGAGCGGCGAGCGCAGCGCGCGCTCGGCCGCCTCCTTCGCGCGGCTCTCGCCGGCGGAAGAGAAGCCGATGCCCATGAGCGCCGTGCCGGAGTTGCTCATGATCGTGCGCACGTCGGCGAAGTCGAGGTTGATGAGCCCCGGCA
>CAZXZX010000250.1:0-5020 GCA_964645445.1 uncultured Gaiellales bacterium | reverse complement strand
TCGAAGACGTTCACCGCGCAGGTGGCGCTGCTCAGCCTGCTCGCGCTCAAGCTCGCCGAGATCCGGCGGACGCTGCCACAGGACGAGATCGACTTCATCCTCGACCGCCTGCACGAGCTGCCCGAGAGGATGCAGGAGTTCCTCGACGGCGACCACCCGATCGAATCGATCGCGCAACGCTTCCACGACGCGCCGTTCTTCCTCTACCTCGGCCGCCACATCGGACTGCCCGTCGCGCTCGAGGGCGCGCTCAAGCTCAAGGAGATCTCGTACATCCCGACCGACGCCTATTCGGCGGGCGAGATGAAGCACGGTCCGATCGCGCTGCTGTCGGAGGGCACGCCTGTCGTCGTCGTGGCGACGAACATCCACGTCTACGACAAGATCGTCTCGAACATCCAGGAGACTCGCGCGCGCGGCGCCCACGTGATCGCGATCGCGACCGACGGCAACGAAGACATCCAGCACCACGCGGATGACGTGATCTACGTGCCCCGGACGCCGAACTTCCTTCAAGCCTCGCTCGCCGTGATCCCGCTCCAGCTCCTCGCCTACCGGATCGCGCGGCTGCGTGGCCTCAACGTGGACCAGCCGAGGAACTTGGCGAAGACCGTCACCGTGGAGTAAGACTTCTCCATGGGTTTCACCGAGCGGCTTGCTCGGGCGTGCGCGTTGCGGCCGCGCTTGACGCTCGCGCTCTGGGGTGTGGTCGTGCTCGTTGCGCTCGCGCTCATCGCCACGTCCCTCCACGGGCTGAGCTCTCAGGGCAACGTCATCGGCAAGCCCGACTCGACCAGGGCCGCAGACGCAATTGCCCGCGCGTTCCCGAGGGAAGCCGCCGCTGCGAAGGGGGACGTGATCGTCGTCAGCTCGCGTCGCTATGCCGTCGGCTCGCCGCAGTTCAGCACGTTCGGCAGGCGCCTCGCGGCGCGCGTTCACGCCACCGGGAAGGTGAGTGACGTGAGGAAGGTGGCCGTCTCGCCCGACGGTCACGCTGCACTGGTCTCGCTGCACATCACGAGCGATTCGGGCGCGAAGCCGGTCGAGCAAGCGGTCGCGCAGGCCAACGGCGGCGCGTTCGAGGTCGGCATCACGGGCTACCACAGCACCGGCTACGACTTCGGCAAGCAATCGCAGACCGACCTCGAGAAGGGCGAGCTCGCCTTCGGCCTCCCCGCAGCGCTCATCGTCCTCGTGCTCGTCTTCGGCGCCGTGGTCGCAGGACTCGTGCCTGTACTGATGGCGATCCTCTCGATCATCGTCGCGCTCGGGCTCGTCGCGCTGATCTCGCTCGAGTTCTCGCTCTCGGTGTTCATCGTGAACATGCTCACCGGGATGGGCCTCGCGCTCGGGATCGACTATTCGCTCTTCGTCGTGTCCCGTTACCGCGAGGAGCGCGCGCTCGGCCTCGCGAAGCACGACGCGATCGCGCACACCGGCGCGACCGCCAGCCGCGCCGTTCTGTTCAGCGGCTCGACCTTCGTGATCGCGCTTCTCGGCATGTTCATCGTCCCGACGTCGATCATGCGGAGCCTTGCCCTCGGAGCCATTCTCGTCGGCATCGTCTCCGTTGCGGCCGCGCTCACGCTCCTGCCGGCTCTCCTGAGCATCGCCGGCGACCGCGTCAATTCGCTCCCCGTTCCCTACGTCGGGCGCAACCTCGGCCGGGCCGACGAGGCGGAGAGTCGCGTCTGGCGCCGGATCGTGGAGGCGGTGCTCCGCCGCCCGGCGCTGTCGCTGGCCCTTTCGGCCGGCGCGATGCTCGCCCTGGCCGCGCCGATCTTCGGTCTGCACTCCGGCGCAAACGGCGTGAGCACGCTGCCGTCGAACCTCCCCTCGAAGCAGGGGTACGTTCTGCTCCAGCGGACCTTCCCCGTCCAGAATCCCGAGCCCGTGCGAATCGTCGCGGTGGGAGGGAACGGAGCGATCGTCCAGCGCGATCTCAGAAGGCTCGAGCGCCGGCTGGCGGCTGAGGGAAGCTTCGGCGCGGGGACGATCCAGACTTCGGCCCACAACGGTGTAGCGCTGCTCACGTCGCCGGTGCGGGGCGACCCGGTCGGCGGTGCGGCAGTGAGCGCCGTGCGCAACCTCCGCGCCGAGCTGATCCCCTCGATCTTCCGCGGCAGCGGCGCTCAGGTCTACGTGGGTGGCAACACGGCGGAGAACGTCGACTACTTCGATGCCGTGTCCAACCCGACGCCGTACGTCCTCCTCTTCGTGCTCGGACTGAGCTTCGTGCTGCTCACGATCGCGTTCCGCTCGATCATGGTGGCGCTCGTATCGATCGTCCTCAACCTGCTCTCGGTCGGCGCGGCCTACGGGCTGCTCACGCTCGTCTTCCTCGACGGCCACGGCGCGAGCCTCTTCGGCTTCCACCACACGCACGTGATCGACGCGTGGGTACCGCTCTTCCTGTTCTCGGTGCTCTTCGGCCTGTCGATGGACTACCAGGTGTTCCTGATGAGCCGGATCAAGGAGCGGTTCGACCACACCGGTTCGACGAGGGACGCCGTGGTGTGGGGCGTCGCCTCGACGGCGCGGATCATCACCGGCGCGGCGCTGATCATCGTCGTCGTCTTCGCGGGCTTCGCTCGCGGGCAGCTGGTGATGTTCCAGCAGATGGGCTTCGGCGTCGCCGTCGCCCTCCTGCTCGACGCGACGGTCATCCGCTCCGTCGTGCTGCCGAGCATGCTGACCCTCCTCGACGCGCGCAGCTGGTACCTGCCGCGCTGGCTCGACTGGCTCCCGCACGTGGAGGTCGAGCGCCCGGCTAGTCCGGGGGACGCCGCAGCCGCTTGACGTCGCCGCGGCGCCGCTTCTGATCGAGGCGCCGTTCTCGGGCCGCCGCAGTCGGCTTCGTGGGCAGGCGCTTTCGCTCGACGCGCAGCGCCTCCCGCAGCGCCGCGACGAGGCGCTCGAGCGCGAGGTCGTGGTTGCGCGAGCGGCTCCGCTCGTCCTGCGCCACCGCCCGCAGCACCGGTCCGGCACGCGCGACGACACGGCGCTTCTGTGTGGGCGTCAAAGTGCTCGAGGCTTCGACGTCGAAGACGGCGACGACACGCGTCTCGGATTTCTGTGCGTGCTGGCCACCGGGCCCGCTCGAGCGAGAGACCTGGAGCTCGACCTCTGCCAACGGCAGCACGACCGACCGTGTAACGCGAATAGACTCGACCGCCATGGCCGCGATTCTGCTCGACGTGGACGGCGTCCTGCACGTCTCGGGCCAGCCGATACCGGGCGCGGCCGAGGCGGTCCGACGCCTGCGCGACGACGGCCACCGGCTTCGCTTCGTCACGAACGCGACGACTCGCTCCAAGGCGCAGCTCGCCGCGGACCTGCAGGCGATGGGCATCGAGCTCGAAGCCGAGGAGGTGCAGACGACAGCCGACGCGGCGGTGGCGGCGCTGAAGGGCCGACGCGTGCTGGCGCTCGTCATGCAGGCGTTTGTGGGTGATCTCGAGGGTGTGGAGCTCGTCGGCGAGAACGCGGACGCCGTCCTGATCGGCGGCGCCGACGACTCGCCGGAGACGAACCTCGTGTTCTCCTACATGAACCTCGCGCGCGCATTCGCGGAGCTCGAGCTCGGCGCCGACCTCTACTGCCTGCACCGCAACCGCTGGTGGCAGACGCAGCGCGGTCCGCTCCTGGACTCCGGTTGCTACGTCGCCGGGCTCGAGTACGCAGCCCAGACGGAGGCGACGGTGCTCGGCAAGCCGAGCCCCGCCTACTTCGACGCCGCCGGCCGAGCGCTCGACGCGGAACCCGCGATGGCCTGGATGGTCGGCGACGACATCGAGACCGACGTCGCCGGTGCGCGCGGCGTCGGGATGCACGCCGTCCTCGTGCGGACAGGAAAGTTCCGGCCGGATACCGTCGAGGCGGCGGGCATCAGGCCGGACGGAATCGTCTCCTCGATCGCCCACCTCCCCGAGTGGCTCGAGGCGCATCTGTAGATGAGCGTGCGCATCGGCACCGATCTGATCGAGATCGAGCGGATTCGGCGGGCGATCTCGCGTTACGCGCGCTTCCGGGAGCGCTGCTTCACCGAGGCCGAGCGAGCCTATTGCGACTCGCGTCCGAACCCGGCGCAGAGCTATGCCGGACGCTTCGCCGGCAAGGAAGCGGTCGGCAAGGCACTCGGCTTCGGCGTTGCCCGCGCCTTCGCCTGGAAAGAGGTCGAGATCGTGGGGCGGCCCAAGCCGGCCGTCCACCTCTCCGGCCACGTCGCCGACCGCGCCGCCGCACTCGGCGTCGGCTCGGTCGACCTCTCGATGACGCACTCGCGCGAGCTCGCGCAGGCGGTCGCGATCGCCTCCGATGGCTGAGCTCGAGCCTGTCTACACGGCCGACGAGATGGGCGCCGCCGAGGCGGGACAAGACGTCGACGCGATGATGCAGCGCGCCGGAGCGGCTGTGGCCGAGGAGGTCATGCGGCGATTCCCCGACGCTCGCCGCATTGCGCTCTACGCGGGCGGCGGCGCGAACGGCGGCGACGGACGCATCGCCTGCGACCTACTGCAAGCGCAGGGCCGGGAGCTCGTCGACGGCCTCCCCGACCTCGTGATCGATGCGCTCCTCGGCACCGGCCTCAAAGGTGCGCCCCGCGAGGAGACGTCGCGTCTGATCGAGGAGATCAACGATGCCGGCGTTCCGGTGCTCGCGGTCGACATCCCGTCGGGAGTGAACGCGTCCACCGGAGAGGTCGCCGGCGCGGCAGTGCGCGCCGCGGTCACGGTGACGATGCACGGCGAGAAGGTGGGCCTTGCCGTCGCGCCCGGCCGCTTCCACGCCGGCGACGTGAGGGTCGCGGACATCGGGCTCGACGCGGCGGATACGGAGCACCGGCTCGTGAAGCCGGAGATCCTCGCCGAGGTGCCGCGCCGCTCCGCGGCCGACAACAAGTACACGGCGGGTCACGTGCTCGTCGTCGGAGGATCGAGGGGGATGACCGGAGCCGCGGCGCTGGCTGCCCGCGCTGCCTTCCGGGCCGACGTGGGCTACGTCATGATCGCGGCACCGG
>CAZXZX010000249.1:0-3518 GCA_964645445.1 uncultured Gaiellales bacterium | reverse complement strand
GCCTGACGGCGTCCCTCCAGCGCGGCGCACGCGCGGTGGAGGAATCCGGCGGCTTCCGCACGTCCGTCGTCGCCGACCGGATCACGCGCGCGTCGTGCTTCGTCTGCCGCGACGCCGGCGACGCGCTGCTGCTCGCGCGGTGGATCGAGGCGCACGTCGACGCGATGCGCGAGTGGCTGCGCACAGCCGACATCGCCGAGCTGTCGCGGCACGCGGTGCTGCGCGAGGTGAAGACGCACGTCGTCGGGCCGATGTGTCACGTGCTCTGGCGCTTCACCACCGGCGACGCGGTCGGCGCGAACATGATGACCCGCAACGCGTACGCGCTGAACATGGCGTACGTCGTCCCGCAGTCACCGGTGCCGATCGAGCGCTCGCTGCTCGAGGCGAACATGGGCGGCGACAAGAAGCCGTCGTTCGAGTACTTCCAGTCAGGTCACGGCAAGACGGTGATAGCGGAGGCGACGCTGACGGACGAGGCGATCCGGCGCGTGCTGCGTACGACCGCGGACGATCTCGCCGAGCTCGCGTGGGCCGGGACGCACGGGGCGATCGCCTCGGGGATGCAGTCGGTGGCGTTCACGCCGGCGTCGGCGATCGCGGCGGTGTTCGCGGCGACCGGGCAGGACCTGGGGATGATCGGCACGAGCTCGATGGCGCACGGGACGGAGCGCACCGTCGACGGCGGCCTGCACGTCGCCATCCGGTTTCCCGGGATCGAGGTCGGGACGATCGGCGGCGGGACGACGCTGCCGACGGCGCGCGAGTGGCTCCGCCTGATGGGGTGCGCCGGTGCCGGCAAGGTCTACCGCTTCGCCCAGATCGTCGCGGCGGCCGCGCTCGCACTGGAGATCTCAGCCTCCTCGGCGATGGCGACCGCGGGCTCGGAGAACTTCTTCCGCGCCCATTTCGAACGCGGCGGCCTTCGTTGACGCCCCCGTAACAGGGCCTGGCCCCGTTACGGCGGTGTGACGAACTGCCGGCGTGGCAACGTATGCCGTACATGCTGGCTCTCCTCGCCCTCGTTGCCACCGCCGGGGTCACGCAGTGCCAGGCCCGAACCGTCGGGCCCGGCTCGCTCCAGCACGGCGGCACGGCCGGCGCATCCTGCCTACTCGCCGCCTTCGAGGCGAACTGCCGCCCGGCGGTGTACACGCTCGCCGCGTACGGCGTCGACACGATCCATTCGCTGCAGTTCCGCACCGCCCGCCGAACGACCGGCTGCGCCGTTCTCGTCACCGAGAGCTACCGCGTCATCCCGCAGCAGCCGCACGTGACCGCGCATCGCGCGTGCGCGCGCGTGCACAAGGCAGCCGCAGGCGTCGTCGCCGACCGCTGCACGCCGGCCGCAACGGTCTCTCTGACGAAGCTCGGCTCGAACTAGAAGGGAAGCGCGACTTCCGAGACGTCGAGCCCGAGGCTCTGCGCCAGCCTGACGCCGTGGTTCAGCTCCATCTTGAGGCGCTCGCGGTCGCGCGCCTCCATCAGATGGCCGATCATCTCGCGCGCTTTCGGCCGCCAGAGCGCGTGGGCCGCGAACTCCGGCAACATCCGGTTGGCGGCGTCGATGAGCTGCCCCGTGATGCCCTTCGGCGCCCGCTGGAGCAGAATCCGCTCGTACGCCATGCCCGAGCCGTGATGGATGCCGTCGTCGATCGCGAGCCGGTTGCAGATGTCCTCCAGGATCGTGCCGCGCGACGAGCGCGCGATCAGCCGAAAGCGCGGGATGATCAGCCGCTCGAAGAACACCTGCATGAGGAAGACCTTCTCCTCGAGCGTGTCCGCCTCGAGGAACATGTGGCCGAGCCGGTCGAGATGCGGGTCGCGCTCCCCCTCGCCGCCGACCTGGCCGATGAGCTTGAGCCACGCCTCGGTGTGGCGCGACTCGTCCTGCACCATCGTCGAGTAGTACAGGCGCGCCTCCGGATGGGGCGCCGCGTTCAGCAGCTGCGCCGCCATCTCGCACGCGATGATGTCCGCCTGGAGCTGCTGCATGACGACGGAGCGCCACACGTCGCGGCGGCGCGCCAGCCGCTCGGGCGAGCCCTTGCCCTCCGGCACGGGCGGGATCTCGCCCCACGGGACGTCTCGGACCTGCCACTCCTGGTGCTTCGCGAGCTCGTAGAAGCGGAGGACGCCTGCGTATTCCGCTCGTTCGTCCGGCGGCTCCTGGATGGGTTCGGCGCTCACGCGACGCACCATAACGTCACAATCGGGCCGTGATCGCACTCGTCTTCAGCTACGAGGTGCGCGAGCGAAAGGAGTTCGAGCGCGCCTTCGGCCCGGACGGCGACTGGGCGACATTCTTCCGCACCGGGCGCGGTTACATCGGCACCGAGCTCCTGCGCGACGTCGAGACGCCGGGCCGCTACCTCGTCATCGACCGCTGGGAGACGGCCGAGGCATACAACGCCTTCGCGGCGGAGCATCGCGAGGAGTACATGCGACGCGTGGACGACACCCGGTTCCACTACGAGCAGGAGCTCCGATTCGGGACGTTCGAGACGGTCTGGGAAGACCCGGACGAGGGATAGCGACTCGCCGCTGGACGGCCGACAACCTGGCTGAGACCCGACCTGCGGCAGGGGAGTCAGCCGCGTGTTCACGAGGATCGCTTTCGTCGCAGCACTGATCGCCGGCGGGATGTTCGCGGTCAAGGACGGCCGCGTCCTGAAGGTCGCGGGGCTGACGGGATCGTGCTCCGTCGTCAAGACCGCAGCCAGCGGGGAGCAGCTCGAAGCGTGCAGCTCGGGCAAGCTCGAGGGCGCGCCCGACCTGAGCCGCAACGGATGCACCGACACGGGGCTGTACGCCGGTCGCGTCTACTGGCGCTGCCCGGCTCCGGTTGTTTCTGCGCCTTGACCGGCCGGGCCGTAAACAAATCCGGCGAATACCAGTCTCAGTAGCCAAGAGTAGGCTTCCAACGGGAGGTTGTCTGTGGCTGCTGACGAGCTGGGTGCCGCAAACGAGATCGCCGAACGCCTGCTCGACAACATCGAGACGGTCGTCCACGGCAAGCGGGAGCAGATCAAGCTCGTCGTAGCTGCGCTCATGTGCAGCGGCCACGCGCTTCTCGAGGACGTCCCCGGCACGGCGAAGACGGTGCTGGCCCGAGCGATCGCCGGCTCGATCGGCGGCGCCCACGCGTCGCGCATCCAGTGCACGCCGGACCTGCAGCCGACCGACGTCACGGGCCTCTCGATCTTCAACCAGCGCGAGCGCGATTTCGAGTTCAGGCCGGGCCCCGTGTTCGCGAACGTCGTCCTCGTGGACGAGATCAACCGCGCGATGCCGAAGACTCAGTCGGCGCTGCTGGAGGCGATGGCCGAGCAACAGGTGACGGTCGACGGGGAGACGCGCCTTCTCGTCGACCCCTTCCTCGTGATGGCGACGCAGAACCCCATCGAGTACGAGGGGACGTTCCCGCTCCCCGAGGCACAGCTCGACCGCTTCTTCGTCAAGACGACGCTCGGCTATCCGGACGCGGACTTCGAGGCGCGGATCGTCGACGAGCAGCT
>CAZXZX010000248.1:0-3633 GCA_964645445.1 uncultured Gaiellales bacterium | reverse complement strand
ATCCTCGCCTTGTCGTCCGCGAGCGGCACCGCGCCGTTCGATGCCGCGCTGCGCCGCTACGTCGAGTTCCTCACCGCAGACGGCGCGCTCGACGTCGAGCTGGACGTCGACCCCGGCATGCATCTCGCGCCCGACGAGCAGATCGAGATCTTCCGGATCGTGCAGGAGGGGCTCGCGAACGTGCGCAAGCATGCGCAGGCGACGCGGGCGGAGGTCGTCATCGGCTGGCGCGACGGCGAGCGCTTCGTCTCGATCCGCGACGACGGCGCCGGCTTCGACGGCGAGGAGCTCGCGGCGGGCCAGGGCCTGAAGAACATGCGCGCCCGCGCAGAGTCGATCGAGGGCGGATTCTCGCTCAGCTCGACACCCGGACGGGGAACTGCGCTCGAAGTCGTCCTGCGCACGTAGTCTCACCCCGTGATTCCGGCATCCGAGTTCGCGGAGCGGCGCGAGCGGCTGCTCGAGCGCGTCCGCGACGCGCGGCTCAGCGGCTACGTCCTCTTCGGCGCCGATTACATCCAGTACTTCACCGGGTTCTCGTTCCTCTCGAACGAGCGGCCGGTCGTGTACGCCGAGAGCGTCGCCGGGGAAGCGACGATCTTCGTGCCCGAGTTCGAAGTGGAGCGCACGCGCGCCGAGTCGGCCTTCGAGCGCATCGACGCATACGCCGAGTACCCCGGGCTCGAGCACCCGATGCGGATCCTCGCCCGCGTGCTTGCGGACATCGGGATCGATCGGGCGATCGGCGTCGACCACGACGGCTACCCCGGCATCCTCGGCTACGAGGGCTCGCCCTTGAGCGAGGTCACCGGCGCCGACGTGATGCCCTTGTCGGCCGCGATCGAGTCGATGATGCGGCGCAAGAGCGAGAACGAGCTCGAGCTGATTCGCGAGAGCGGGCGCTGGTGCGCTCACGCGCATCGCCTCTTGCAGGAGTACACGCGACCCGGTGTGACGGAGGCCGAGGCGAGCCTGCGCGCAGGGAGCGAGTCGACGCTCGCCATGCTCGCGGAGCTCGGCGAGGTCGGTGGTCTTTCGTCCTCGGCCGGTGTGTCCGCCGGCTACCGCGGGCAGATCGGCGCGCGCAGCTCGTGGGCGCACGCGGTCGCGCACGCCATCGAGTTCCGTGCCGGCGACATGCTCGTGACGGAGACGAGCGCGCCCGTGTGGGGCTACAACGCCGAGCTCGAGCGCGGCATGGTGATCGGCCCGCCGACGGACGAGCAGCGGCGGCTTTTCGGCCACGTCGTCGCGGCGCAGGAAGCTGCGTTCGCCGCGATCCACCCGGGTGCGACGTGCGCCGACGTCGACGGCGCCGTCATGCGCTACTTCGAGCAGAACGACCTACTGCCGTACTGGCGGCAGCACACGGGGCACGGGATCGGCCTGCGCAACCACGAGGCGCCGTTCCTCGACCTCGGCGACCACACGGTGCTCGAGCCGGGGATGGTGTTCACGGTCGAGCCCGGCCTGTACGACTCCGAGCTCGGCGGCTTCCGCCACTCTGACACTGTTGCGGTGACCGAGCACGGAGTCGAGCTTCTGACGGATTACCCGCGAGACATCGCGAGTCTCACGCTCGAAACGTGACGGCCTCGCGCGCGCCGGTCTGCCCGGAACGCACGATCGCGTCACACACCTCGGATGCGCGGTAGCCGTCCTCGAAGTCGGCGCCGTATGGCGCGACGCCTGCATCCTCCGCGATCGCCCACAGGAAGTGGTGGAGCTCGTGCACGAAGGTGTCGCCCCAGCCGATGATGTGGCCGGGCGGCCACCAGTCCTTCCAGAAGGGATGGTCGGTCTCCGACACGAGCACGTTCTTGAAACCGCGTGCCCGGTCGCCGTCTGCGCGGAAGACCTGGAGCTCGTTGAGCCGCTCCATGTCGAACGCGAGCGAGCCTTTCGTGCCGTTGATCTCCCACTGAAACGCGTTGCGCCGTCCGTGCGCGAAGCGGGTCGCCTCGAGCGTGCCGACCGAGCCGTTGGCGAACTCGACGGCCGTCTCCACCGCGTCGTCGACCTTGCGCCCCGGCAGGAACGTGTGCGCGAAGCCGGCGACGGTGTCGATCTCGCCGTTGAGGAAGCGCGCGAGGTCGACGACATGCGTCATGAGATCGCCGAGCGCGCCGGACCCCGCTTCGTCGGGATGAAAACGCCAGGTGTCGAGCGCCACGTCGTCGCCCCAGTCCTGGAGATACCGGCCGCGAAAATGCCGTATCTCGCCGAGCTCGCCGGCGTCGATCATCTCCCGCGCGAGGCGGACCGCCGGCACGAACCGATAGTTGAATGCGCACATGTGCTTCACGCCGGTCGCGGCGACCTGCTGCCAGATCTCGTAGCTCTCGTTCGCATCCCGCCCGAGCGGCTTTTCGCAGACGACATGCTTTCCTGCCTGCGCGGCGGCAATCGTCGGCTCGGCGTGCAGCGAGTTGGGCCCGCCGTTGTCGAACAGGCCGATGCGCTCGTCGGCGACGAGGTCGCGCCAGTCGGTGGTCGCGTAGTCCCAGCCGTACCGGAGCGCCGCCTCGGCCACGGCCTGCTCGTTGCGGCCGGCGATCCCGACGAGCAGCGGCTCGAGTGGAGGCGGCCACGTGATGTAGGCGATCTTCCGGTAGGCGTTCGAGTGCGCCTTGCCCATGAACGCGTAGCCGAGCATCCCAACACCGATCTGCGCCATTTGGCGATAGTACGCGCGTGGGTTCCGCCGTGAAGTGGGGCATCGTCTCGACCGCCGACATCAACCGGAAGGTGATCCCGGGGGCGCACGCGTCGGCCAAGGTCGAGCTCCTCGCGGTCGCGAGCCGCGACCAAGCGCGCGCCGACGGGTATGCGAGCGAGTGGGAGATCCCGCGCGCCTACGGCTCCTACGAGGCGCTGCTCGCCGACCCGGACGTCGAGGCCGTCTACATCCCCCTGCCGAACACCATGCACGTCGAGTGGTCGATCAGGGCGCTCGAGGCCGGCAAGCACGTCCTGTGCGAGAAGCCGTTCACGCGGCACCCCGAGGAGGTCGACGACGCGTTCGACGTCGCAGAGAAGGCGGGGCGGCTGCTGAGCGAGGCCTTCATGTACCGGCACAACCCACAGACGAGGCGGCTCGTCGAGCTCGTCGCGGACGGCACGATCGGCGAGCTGCGCCTGGTTCGCTCGACGTTCTCGTACTCGCTCTACGACGAGGACAACATCCGCCTGCGCACCGACGTCGAAGGCGGCGCGCTCATGGACGTCGGCTGCTACTGCGTCAGCGGCTCGCGTCTCCTCGGCGGCGAGCCGATCGCCGTGCACGGCGAGGCGTGGTACGGGCCGTCCGGCACGGATTGGGCGTTCGGCGGGCTCCTCCGCTTCCCGAACGACGTGCTCGCGACCTTCGACTGCGGCACAGCGCTGGCGAACCGCGACGAGCTGGAGGTGATCGGCCGCGACGGCTCGCTCTTCCTCGACGACCCGTGGCACTGCGTGAACCCGGCCATCGACGTGCGGCGCGGCGGCGCGGTCGAGCGCATCGAGCTCGAACGAGACGACTCCTATCGGCTCGAGCTGGAGAACATGAGCGACGCGATCCGCGGCGAGGCCGAGTTGCTGCTCGGTCGGGAGGACGCGCTCGGCCAGGCCCGGACGCTGGAGGCGCTGCAC
>CAZXZX010000247.1:0-17830 GCA_964645445.1 uncultured Gaiellales bacterium | reverse complement strand
TGCCACAGCCGGCATCCTGTTGGCGCTCGGCGTGGGAAAGAACGTCGCCATCAACTTCTCGCTCGCCTCAGGCCTGCTCCTCATCACCAGCGCAAGCGCAGCCGCGCTCGCCGGTCTGGCCCTTTCCCTCACGATGCGCGCGTACGCGAACAGACGCCTTTCGGTCTTCCCCTAACGGTACGACCCTAATAGCGTCTCTTGCCGCCTCGCTGCTTCACCTTGCGCTCTCGGTGGAAGTACACGGCGATCAGAAAGCCGACTGCGAGCGTCACGAGAATCCCGGTCACCCAGTGGCCGTTCGTGAAGTACCACAGAGCGAAGCCGGCCTCGACCGCGCCGACAAGACCGAGTATCCGGTTTTGCGGGGAGAGCGTTTGCACCCACACACTGTGCCTGTGATCTGTGATGAAGGTTGGGACGGCTGCTAGAGCAGGATCCGAGCCGCCGTGCGCGCCGGACAGCCGCGCCGGATCAGTCGGGTCGCCTCGTGCAGGTCGACGTCGCTTCGGCGGCCGAGGAGAAGCGCCTCGTACGGCGGGTAGCCGGCCCGTACGAGCTCCTGGAGCCGCCACTGCTGGACGGGATCCAGCAGGGGAGCCGTCGGTGTGAGCGTCGTCGATCTCATGCGACCATCGTTCCGGTTGGTGCGCCATGCCGGAACGGGAGTCGCCCGCGCGCGCGTTCGGTGATTCTCCCGATGGGCTTCCGCCTCATGTGTGCCCACGACCGAGCCAGTGACCATGCGTGAAAGGAGCGTCATGGAAGTTCAGGAGCTCATCTCGGGAGTGCGCGACAGCCTCAGCGCCAAGCGCGTTTACGGGGACCCGTACGAGAAGAACGGGCTCACCGTCATCCCGGCGGTCGCCGTCCGCGGAGGAGCCGGAGGCGGCATGGGCGAGGAGGACGGCAAGGAGAAGGGGAAGGGCGGCGGCTTCGGACTGAACGTGCGTCCCAGCGGCGCCTGGATCATCGAGGGCGGCACCGTCACGTGGAAGCCCGCCGTCGACGTGAACAGGATCGTCCTCGGCGGCCAGCTGATCGCCCTCGTCGCGATCCTCGTCACCGGCCGCGTGCTCGCGGGTCATCATCGCGCGCAGACGGATGGAGGAAGGGCACGGCTCCATGCCATCCGGGGAGCGCGCGCACGGCTGTTGCGGGCGTGATCACCGGCGCATCGCCGTTTGGGCGCGGGCGGCGCTCCGCGTAGCCGCCCGGCGTCCAGCGGAGCAGCTCGGCCCCGACGACGAGCCACGGCGCCCCGTCCACGAGGACGAAGGCCCCGTCCGGCAGCTCCCCCAGTGGGCGCAGCTCGTACGGGCCGAGCCGCTCCGCGTGCAGCCGCTCGTCGACCTCGTCGGCGCGCCGCGCCCCGGCGAGCTCCATGAACCGGTTGTAGTCCTCGCGGCGGCACTCCGCGCACGGCCGGTGCCCGGCGGCGAACGCAGTGGCCTCGTCGCTGAAGAAGAGCCCGGTGTATCTGCCCGGCGGCATCGGATCGGCGCGGTGACGGCCGCGGAACTCGAGCCGGCACGCGATCCAGCGCTTCACCTGGAAACGACGCCGGATCGTGCCCTCCGCATCGTGCAGGCAGCCGCGATTCCCGTACACGAGCCCGCGCTCGGGGACGGCGATGAGCTCGCCGAGCGGCGTCACCCGGTTCTGCCGTGGCACCGCTCGAGCCTAATCCGCGCAAACCCCGATGAGCGAGCGCCGCAGCCGTCTGACACTTCCGTCATGGCGACCACAGAGCTCCAAAGCCTCGTCACAGAGCTCCGCCGCGCCGCGCGGACGGTGCGCGCACAGACGCGCTTCGAGCGAGACGTCGTGCGGCACTCGCTCGCCGAGTCGCTCGACGCCGACTTCCGCACGGCGAACGTCGATCCGGACGGCCTCGCCGCCATCCGCGCGTGGACGGCCGCGCTCGAAGCGGTGGACGTCGGTGACCTCGACCTGCTGCAAGAGTTGCTCTACGGGATCGACGCGCTCGTGCGCGTGCACCTCTGGCGGGAAGCACATCTCCCGCTCGAGGCGCCTACGACGTATTAGCGCTACTCGATCGAGAGCACGATCTTCCCGAGCTGCTCGCCGGCCTCGAGTCGCGCGTGCGCCGCGCGGATCTCATCGAGCGGAACGACCTCGTCCACGACGGGGCGCGCCCTGCCGGTCGCGATGAGGTCGTAGGCGCCCTCGAAGTCGGCCTTCGTGCCCATCGTCGAGCCCAGGATGGTCAGTTGCTTCCACCACACGCGATGAAGCGCCGCAGGCGGGTTCGGACCGGTGGTCGCGCCGCACACGGCGATGCGCCCGTCGCGCGCGGCGACATCGAGAGACGTGCGCCACGTCGCCTCGCCGACGTGGTCGATCACGACGTCCGCGCCGTGGCCGTCGGTGATCTCCCGCACCGCCGCTTTCACATCGCTGTTCGCGTGGTTCACGACCGCGTCCGCGCCGAGCTCCATCGCGCGCGCGAGCTTGGCGTCGCTCGACGACGTCACGATCGTTCGCGCACCGAGCGCGCGCGCGATCGCAAGGCCTGCCGTCGACACACCGCTGCCGATTCCCCACAACAGGATCCATTCGTCCTCGCGGAGGCCCGCGCGCGTGACGAGCATCCGGTAAGCCGTCTCGAACACGAGCGGGAATGCCGCCGCCTCCTCGAACGAGAGTCCGTCGGGGATGGGGTAGACGTTCGTCGCCGGGACGGCGATCAGCTCGGCGTTCGTCCCGTCGCCGTGCTCGCCGATGACGTGGATGCTCCCGTCCGCCTGCTCCACACCGGGGTTGATCACGACCGGCCGGCCCGGCTCGAGGTCGACGACACCCTCGCCGAGCGCCTCGACCACGCCGGCGCCGTCGGCGCCGAGGATGCGTGGCTTCGGCACCGAAGGAAGGCCCCTCCTGATCCAGACGTCGAGGTGATTGAGCGCCGACGCATGCAGACGGATGAGCACCTCGCCCGAGCCGGGCGACGGGTCGGGCACGTCTTCCAGCACGAGCACCTCGGGACCGCCGTCCTCGTGGATACGGGCAGCCTTCACCCGCGGCACACTATCGGGGTGACTGCCGAGCGCTTGAGGCAGCTCGCGATGGAGCTGGGGATCGACGCGGTCGGCGTCGCCCCTGCCGAGCCGTACGTCGAGACGGAGCGCCACATCCGCGAACGGCGAGCGCGCGGCCTCTTCGCCGACATGCGCTTCACGATGGCGCATCCCGAGGAGTCGTGCCATCCGGAGCTGCTCCTGCCGGGCGCGCGCTCGGTCGTCGCCGCCGCGCTCTGCTACTACGCGCCCGAGCCGGAGCGTCCTGCCGGACACGGGCGGCTGCCGCGCTACACGTGGTGGGACGCGTACGCGGAGCTACGTGAGAAGCTCGCTGCGCTCGGATACGAGCTCGGCGGCAGCTACCGGGTGCTCGTCGACGCGAACCAGCATGTAGACCGCGAGGCGGCGGCGCGCAGCGGCGTGGGCTTCTACGGCAAGAACACGCTCCTCATCACGCAGCGGCACGGATCCTGGGTCGTGCTCGGGACACTCGTCACCGACGTCGAGCTCGAGTCGACGCCGCCGCTCGACGCCGACTGCGGCTCGTGCCGCCTGTGCATCGACGCCTGCCCGACGGACGCGCTCGACGAGCCCGGGACGCTCGACTCGACGCGCTGCCTCTCGTACTGGACGCAGTCTGCGATGACGATGCCGGACGACTACCGCCCGAAGCTCGGCGCGCAGGTGTACGGCTGCGACATCTGCCAGGACGTCTGCCCCTGGAACCGCGGCGTCGAGAAGCGGCGCGCGCACATGGCGCTGCCCGAGGGAGCGGAGCCACACGTGTCGCTCGCCGACTGGCTCGCAGCCGACCCGGACGAGTTGCGGGACCGCTACCGCCGGCTGTACGTCCCACACAACGACGGCCGCGTCCTTCAGCGCAACGCGGCGATCGCGGCGGAGAACCTGGATGCCTAGGCGTCCCGGCCATTGGTTCATCGGGCTGCGAGCCGCACTCGTCGTGGTCGCCATCGTCGACGTCTCGGTCACGACCTTCCCAGCCGGTTACGAGCCGTGGGCCTGGGCCGTCACCGGCTTCTTCGCCGCCTCGACGCTGCTGTCAGCCGAGCTCGCGCGCAGGCAGCTCGACCGCGCCGCCCGCCAACGCGCACGCATCCTCGCGATCGCGCTCGACTCGATCGCGGCGATCGGCTTCGTCGCCGTCTTCTCGTATCAGCCCGGCGAGCCGTACCGCGCGCTCTACCTCGTTCCGATCGCCGAGGCGGCGCTGCGCTTCGGCCTCCTGGGCGGTGTTCTCGCCGGTGCGGTCATGGTCGCCGCCACGATCGTCGTGGACGTGCTCGGCCCAGGCGTCGCCTGGCGCACCGTCGCATCACGGATCCTCGTCGGCCTCCTCGCGGGCATCGTCATCGGCCGCCTTCGCGACGGCTTGGCATCGCGCGCCCGAGAGGCGGAGCGCCTGCGCGACGAGCTCGGACGGCGCGGCGAGATCCTCGAAGCGGCGAATCGTTGCGCCCGTGCCCTCGGCTCCTCGCTCGAGCTGGAGGCAGCCTTCGGCGCGTTCATCCGCGAGCTGCGAGCGTTCGTTCCCTTCGACCGCACCGCGATCGTCCTCATCGAGGACGACACGGCGAAGACGATTGCCACCGCCGGCCGCGGCGCGAGCCAGCTGTTCCCACCCGGCAGCTCGGGACCCGTGCGCGGGTCCGTGCTCGAACGGGTGCGCGGCGGCGACGTCATCGTGCGCGGCAACCTCGATCGGTTCGAGTACCCGGAGGACGAGCTCTTCGCCGATCTCGGGCTGCGGAGCGAGATCGTCGCGCCGCTGCTCGTCGGCTCCCGGCCGATCGGGATGATCGCGCTCTCCCGCACGGAGGTCGACGCGTTCTCGCGCGACGACGTGGAGATGGTGTCCCTGCTCGGCCGGCTCGCCGCGACCGCCGTGCAGAACATCCGCGCCTACGAGGCCGAGCATCACACGGTCGAGGAGCTGAGGCGGCTGTCCGCACTGCGCGCCGACTTCGTCTCGCTCGTCTCGCACGAGCTGCGCAGCCCGATGGCGGCCGTCATCGGAGCGGCTCGGACGCTGCAGGAACGCTGGCGCATCCTCTCTCCCGAACAACGGGAGGCGTTTCTTGCGCTCATCGCCGACGAGACGAACCGGCTCGCGATCCTCATCGGCGACGTGCTGCACACGTCGCAGATCGAGGCGGGGACGTTCAGCTACAGCTTCAGCGACGTCGATCTCGCGCGTCTGGTCGAGGATGCGGTGACGACGGCAGCGATCGGCCAGGACGAGGTTCACATCACGTCGAGGGTCTCGTCCTCCCTCCCGAACATCCGGGGCGACCGTGAGCGCCTGCGCCAGGTGCTGGGGAACCTGATCGAGAACGCGATCAAGTACTCGCCGTCCGGCGGCGAGGTCGAAGTGCGGGCACTCCCCGAGGACGGCCAGGTGAAGATCGCCGTCGTCGACCACGGGCCGGGAATCCCACACGACCAGCAGCGGCTGATCTTCGAGAAGTTCGGCCGCGCCGACGTCGCCGGTGGCTCGAAGCCGGGCACGGGGCTCGGTCTCTTCATCGCGCGCTCGATCGCCGAGGCGCACGGCGGCACGATCGACGTCCGCTCGAGCCCGAACGCGGGCTCGACGTTCACCCTGACCTTGCCGCCCGGCTAGACCCGAGCGCGGAGGCGCTCGACGCCGAGCTCCTTCGCGAGAGAGCGCGCGCGCTCGGCGATCCGCGCGCGAAGCTCTGCGGGCTCGAGCACGACCGCCTCGCCGCGCTTGGAGAGGATCTCGCTCTCGAGCCATTCCTCGCTTCCGACCTGGAGCTCCTTGAGCGCCGACTTGTCCGCCAGTCGCCGCGCGCCGCGCTCGAGCTCGTAGCGAGCGATCGCGGGCGAGTACAAGACGAGGGCACGCCGTGCGTCACGCAGCCTCGTCGGCTCGAAGTCCTGGCGCACGTCGAACGTTTCCTTCGTCAGCTTCGCACTGCGCATTCGGTCGAGCCGGAAGGAACGCTCGCCGCCGCTCGTGCGATCCCACGTGTGCACGTACCACCACGGCAGCGCGCGCGAGAACGTATACGGCTCGATGATGCGAGTCGACGGTTGCGCGTCCGACTCCTTCTGGTAGTCGATCTCGACGAGGCGATGCTCGCGCATGCCGCGCGCGAGCGTCGAGACGAGGTCCTCCTCGCTCGGCTCCACGTGCGGCTCGGGTGTCTGCTGCAGCTCGAACTGACCGAACGTCTCCTCGAGCTTCTTGCGGACGCGCTCGAGCGGCGTGTGCGCGTCGACCGCGATCATCGGGCCGACGTACTCGAGCGCGAGGCGGATCGCACGCGCCTCGAGCGGCGTCAGGCGCGGGGCAAGACGGAACGTGTCGCCCCAGAGCTCCTTGTCCACGTGCACGGCGCCGTCGCGGAGCTCGGCGTAGATCGTGTAGCACCCCCCGCCGAAGTTGACGAGGTTGAGGAGCGAGAGATGCTCCTCCAGCTCGTCGGCCGGAATCGAAGGGAACCGTTCGAGCAGATCTTCGAGCGGGATGGCCGCCTCCTTGCTCTCGCCGCATGCGGCGAGCAGGAACGCGAGCAGCGCCTGCAGCACGGCGAAGCGCTCCGGTGCGACCGGGCCTGCCGGCCGCTCCTGCGTCCCGTCGACGACGCCGCGCAGCGGCGCCTCGCGTGCGGGTTCGGGCGCTCGGCCCTCATGGCCGTCTCGCACCCGGCGGAGCGACGCCGCCACCTCGCGGCGGAGCTCTTCCGGCTCGAGCGGGACTGCCCGTCCGTCCTGCCGCAACACCCAGCTCGCGAGCTGCTCGAGCGACGAGTACTCGGTGATCCAGACGCCGTCCTCGAGCCGGCCCGCGGTCCCGTACGCCCGCTGCACCCACCAAGCGGTGTCGCCGGGAACCTCGATGCGCGCTTCCCCCACGATGTCGCCGATCTGCCACGGCGGCCTGCCTCGGAACTGCTCGATGTCGAAGTCGGCCGGAATGCGGAAGTCGCGCTCGCGCCGTGTCGCGAACCGGATCTCGCCGCGGATCCGTGACACGCGAAACGTCCGTAGGTCGTCGCGGTCGAGATCGTGGCCGACGACGTACCAGACGCCGTTGTCGGGGAGGAGCGCGTACGGGTTCAGGGTGCGCTCGGACTCGACGTCGCGCGATATCGACCAGTAGTCGAACTTCACCGTGCGCTGCTTCGAGATCGCGCCCTCGAGCTTCGCCAGGCGGCCCGGCATCTCCGGGGAGTAGTCCGGGTCGAGCACCTCCACGCGGTGCGCCGTCGCCGTCGGCGCATCGGCGAAGCCCGGCCGCCCGAGCGCGAGGTTCTGGAGCGCGAGTCTAAGCGGCTCGGCATACGCGAACTGGCCCTCGAGGAGGTACAGCGCGGTGTTCAGCGCGGAGAGCTCGTCGTTGTCGAGCTCGAGCTTCGGCAGGAAGTACTGCTCGGAGCGCAGCGTGTACAGCTCCTCGCCGGTGAACTCGTCACGCTGCGACTGCAGCGGCACGCCGAGCGCAAGCAGCTCAGCGCGGTCGGAGTAGAACCGGCGCGCGAACGCCTCGTCCGACATCTCGGAATAGCCCTCGACATTCGACTTCACGTCGCGCGCGGTGATGGGTCGCCGCTCCGCCATGAGGAACGCGACCAGCGAGAGCTGGCGGATCAGCTTGTCCGTGTCGTGCGACAGAGTGAAATGAGCTTACTGCGCGATTGCTGTGGAACGCGCTGTGGATAACTCGGCCCAAGAGCTGACGCTCTTTCGCCGGTCTAGGTTCCGGCTTCGCGGAGCGGACGCCGGCCAAGCCGGCATCCTCTTACGTGACCTGACTGAAGCTTCGCTCTGCGCGGGCGGTGGTGCGCTGCGCGCATCTCCGCTCCCGTGCGTTCGCCTCCGCCTAAGCAGGCTTACGCTCCGGCCTTGAGGTGGATGTGGTTTGACCCGACTCCGCTCCCGCGAAGCGCGAGCTCTATTCAGCCTGAAGTGCGCAGCACTTCAGGCTGCTGCGCGAGCTTCGAGATGCTGGTGTGACGGGCAGTAGTCGCGATCCGGAAGCGGCGTGCGCTGGCACGGCTTGCCCTTGCGCGTCGTCGCGCGACAGCGTGCGATGCCGCCGTCCAGCGCGCCGGCCTCGATCTGTTCCTGGATGAACTGCGACGCAGCGGTGACGCCGGCCTGCACGGCCCAGGCAACTTCGGCCTGCGCGGTGATGGGGAAGTAGCGGCGGATGTCCTGGAAGAGCGCGCGGTCGGGCTTGGCGAAATACAGCGGATCCTTCGCAAGCCTGGCCATCGTCTGCTCGCACGCCTCGAGGACCGCCCGCCTCGACTCGATCTGCGACTCGCGGTCCGCGTACGGGTCGATCAGGTCCTTGATCGAGCGATAAATCGCTCGAGAGTACTGATACATGCAGTGTTGCAACTGGAGCGTCCGCTCTTCGATCACCAGTGTCGCCTTCTCCTGTGAAGTCCCCGCCAACGCTTTGTTAACAGCGGGTTAATCGTCCTGCCTGCATCCCCCCGCAACCGATCCTACACACTTCGGGCGCTGTTACAAAGTGGCGCCTATTGTTGCCGTCCAAGCCAACAGGGACGCCGCCGCAACAGACATTCCGTGCCCGTTACGGGGTGGTTTACACCTCGAATCACGGCTGTGTGACGCGGGCGACATAGGCCTCGGGGAAGCCCCGGGCATGGGCGGCGGCAAGCCCGGCCAGGGCCTTGGCGGGGGTGCGGTAGACGCCGGAGAAGACGATGTAGTAGCCGGGGTGCAGACTCGCATACGCGGCCGAGACGAGGACCCCGGCCTTCGGGAGCCCCGCCGACTTCGCCCGCCTGGCTCGGGCCAGCGCGGCAACGCGGCCCGACGCGAGCGGAACCGACTCGAGGACGTCGGTATACGCGGTCCCGGTCGCCGGCCAGGCCGTGAGACCGGCGACGGCCGGCGCGGCAGGGTTGGTCACGCCGGGGGTCGACGCTGCGCCCGGCGCCTTCGGGAGCGGCCCGGTGGTGACGGTCGGCGTCGGCGCGGACGCGAGCGTGCTCGGGGTGGTGGGGACGGTGTCCGCAGCGGCGGAACCGGCGGTGATGTGCTCGGTCGCGACGATCGTCGTTCCCGAACCGGCGGTCGTCGCCGCCGATACCGCCGTCGCGACGACGGCGACGACGAGGAAGAGGAGCGCCGGCCAGATCCAGTCGCCGGGATACCAGGGGAACCGCCGTTGCCACGCGGAGGCGAGCAGGCCGACGGTGCCCCGGTTGGTCGGGAGCCGCTCTCCGCACTCGAGGCAGTACTCCTGGAGCGGCCGATACGCGGCGCCGCACTTCGTGCAGTACCGCGGCTCTCGCTCCGTACTCATCGAGGCTCGACGGGGCGGCCGCAGTGAGCACAGAACCGCGCGCCCCAGAAGACGGCTGCGCCGCACTCGCAGTGCGCGGCGGGCGGGGTGCGTCCACGCGACACGGCAGCCGCGATCAACGTGTCCAGCTCGGCGATGCGCTCCTCGAGCGAGACGAGGTCGCGGCAGCGCTCGAGCAGCAGCTCGCGCCGGAACTGATCGTGCCGGTACATCTCGAGCATGAGGCCCCCGAGGTCGCGGAGACGTTGCTCCCGCGCGCGCAACAGCTCGCGCCGCTCGCGGCGGAGTCGGCCGAGCGGCGGCAAACTACGGCGAATCGCACGCGCGGACGTCGCCGGCGCGGTTTCCTCGCCTTCGCGACGAAAGCCCGGCAGGTGCGCCATCGGGCGACCCTAGATCACGCCGGTGTCACACACCGGCTTCCGTGTCTGACAGCGGAGATCATCTCGAGGGCCGCCGGGCATGCTGCCCGCCGCGGACGACGCGCCGACCGAATCCCGCGACCCAGAGGATCGCGAGGACGAGCCCGACGATGCAACGCCGACGCCGATCATGGCGTCCTCGTGCCCCGATTCGTCAGCGTTGAACCACGACGAGATGCTCTTCGGTCATCTCACGCACGGCGTACGCCGGCCCTTCGCGTGTGTTGCCCGAGTCCTTCACGCCGCCGTACGGCATCTGGTCGCTGCGGAACGTCGGGACCTCGTTCACGGTGACGCCGCCGAAGTCGAGCCGCTCGGCCGCCCGCAGTGCGGTGTCGAGCGCCGCCGTGAAGATGCCCGCCTGGAGTCCGTAGCGCGTCCCGTTCGCGCGCTCGATCCCCTCGTCGACGGACCCGACCGCGTTCACGATGACGACCGGGCCGAAGACCTCTTGGCAGCTCACCTTCGCATCGTCGGAGACGTTCGCGATCACCGTCGGCTTGATGAGCCCGTCCTCCTCGCCGCCGGTGAGCATCTCGCCGTCGGCCTCGTCGATCCACGCCAGGATGCGCTCGCGCGCGTCGGCGTCGATCACAGGCCCGACATCGGTGTCGTCGTCGGCCGGGTCGCCGACCTTCAGAGCCTCGACCTTGGGGACGAACGATGCGATGAACGCATCCAGCACGGGTCGTTCGACATAGATCCGCTGAACCGAGATGCAGCTCTGGCCGGCGAAAGCGAAGGCGTTCGCCGCCAGCTTGGTGGCCGCCGTCTCGACGTCGCTATCTGCGGCGACGATCACCGGCGTCGAGTTCCCGAGCTCGAGCTTCACGCGCTTGCGGGGCGCGCGCTCCTGGAGCTTCCAGCCGACCTCGCTCGAGCCGGTGAACGTGATCAACCGGACGCGTTCGTCGTCGACGAGGACGTCGCCGATCTCTGACGCCGGGCCGACGAGGACGGTCAGCCAGCCCTCCGGGAGGCCCGCCTCGTGCTCGAGCTCGGCGAGCAGCAGCGCGGACAGCGGCGTCGCCCTCGCAGGCTTGAGCACCACCGGGCAGCCGGCGGCCAATGCGGGAGCGATCTTGTGCGCGACGAGGTTGCACGGGAAGTTGAACGGCGAGATCGCTCCGACGACGCCGATGGGGCGGCGCAGGGTGAATGCGAGCTTGCCCTCGCCTGCCTGCGCCGCGTCCATCGGAATCATCTCCCCGACGAGCTTGCGCGCTTCGACCGCCGCAAAGGTGTACGTCGACATTGCGCGCGACGCCTCGACGCGAGCCGCCTTGATCGGCTTGCCGGCCTCCTCGCAGATCGTGCGGGCGACCTCTTCGTGGCGCCGGCCGATGAGGCCCGCGACCTTGACGAGGATCTCCGCCCGCTTGTGCGCAGGAAGCGGGGTCTCGAGCGCATGCGCCGCGGCGTCGATCGCGCGGCGGGCGTCGTCCGCGCCGCTTTCCGGCGCTCGACCGACGGCCTCGCCGGAGTAGGGGGAGCGAACGTCGATCACAACGTGTGAGTCTACGCAGGTGATCGAGTCCCATCTCGCCGCCACCGTCAAGGGTCACCCCGTCTACGTGCACACGATCGAGCACCCGGCGGGCGTCGTGCTAGTCGATACGGGAATGATCGACTCGACGCCCGAGCTCGACGAGGAGTGGGAGCCGGTTCCCATGCCGGAGAACGTGCCTCGCGACGTCGTGTGCGTGATCAACTCGCATCTGCACTTCGACCACTGCGGCGGCAATCGCCTGTTTCCCGGCGTGCCGATCCACGTCCAGGCGCGCGAGCTTGCAGACGCGCGGGCCGAGCTGGATCACTACACCGTCTCGGGCTGGGTCGATTTCGAGGGCGCCGCGTACGTCGAGCACGACGGCGAGGCCGAGGTGCTACCGGGAATCCGGCTGTTGCCGACGCCGGGTCACACGCGTGGGCACCAGTGCGTGCTCGTCGACACGCCGGACGGGCTCGTCGTCCTCGGGGGCGACGTCGCCTATTCGTTCCGTGAGCTCGGGACCGGAGCCACCGAGGGCCAGCGCCGCGTGCTCGCGCTTGCCGCTCCGACGTGGCTCGCGCACGCGGAGCGGCCGAACGTCCCGAGGAAGAACTAGCGGGCGAGGCGCAGCGCGGCAGACGCGATCACGCGTCGACGGACGATGGGCGCACGCGCCAGCAGCGAGCGGAACGCCTGTGCGTTGAGAACGAGCAAGCGCGCCGGGCTCCTCGTCGTGACGGTGGCGGTGCGCGGTAGCCCGGTCACGAGGGAGATCTCGCCGAAGAAGTCGCCGGGGCCGAGCGTGTTGACGAGCTCGCCGCCGCTCTCGACGTCGGCGATTCCTTCGGCGAGGACCACGAACTCCTTGCCGTTAAGGCCTTCCTGTGTGATCGTCCGGCCCTCCGGGAGGTCGACCTCGTCGACGGTCTTGGCGATCTGGAGAAGCTGCCGTGTCGAACAATGCTCGAACAGCGGCACGCGCCGAAGCGCCTCGATCTTCGGATTCTTGGTCATACGTATAGGACGCCCGGGGGCGGCGGTTTATTCCTCGGGCAGCCGTGCGGCGACCGCGTCGAGCACCTTCAGCTGAAGCGACGGAAGGTCGCGGAGAAGGGAGCGGAAGGCGCGCGCCGTGAGGACGAGCAGCCTCGACTCCTCGGTGGTGGTGACGGTGGCCGTCCGCGCTCTGCCGGTGACGAGTGCGATCTCCCCGAAGAAGTCGCCGGCGCCGAGGCGGCTGACGACGCGGCCGCGGCGCTTCACAGCGGCCGCGCCCTCGACGAGGACGATGAACTCGTGACCCGATGCACCCTCGACGACCAATGTTCGTCCGGCCGGCACGCCGAGCTCGTCGGCGAGCGAGGCGATCTCCCCGAGCTCCCGTTTCGAGCAGCCCGCGAAGAGCGGCACCCGCGAGATGAGCTCGACCTTCGCATTCTTCCTGAGCACGACGCAGATACAGTAATGCCATGGCCGGCAGAACGACGGATGCGCTGATCGTCGACGCCGTACGGAGCCCCGTCGGCAAGAAGAACGGCACTCTGTCGCACATTCGCGGCGACGACGTCTCCGCGCAGGTGGTCAACGGTCTCGTGGAGCGGAACGGCGTCGACCCCGGCGAGGTCGAGGACCTTCAGTGGGGCTGCGTCACCCAGATCGAGGAGCAGGCCTGGAACATCGGCCGGAACGTCGCTCTCGCCGCGGGCTGGCCCGTCTCCGTGTGCGGGACGACCGTCGACCGCCAGTGCGGCTCGTCGATGCAGACCAACTTCAACGCGGCCGCGGCGGTGTGGTCGGGCCAGCTCGACCTGGTCGTCTCCGGCGGCGTCGAGATGATGTCGCGCGTCCCGATGGGCTCGAACCGGGGCTCCATGTCGGACGCGGTCCACGAGCGCTTCGAGGTCGTCATGCAGGGCATCTCCGCCGAGGAGATCGCTGCGAAGTGGAGCCTCTCGCGCGAGGAGCTCGATCGGTACGCGTACGAATCGCACATGCGTGCCGCGCGCGCGATCGATGAAGGTCGCTTCGAGAAGGAGATCATCCCGATCGAGCTCGACCTGCCGTCGCCCGACTCCGGAGCGACCCTAGTCCGCACCCGCTTCGCGGTCGACGAGGCCGTGCGCCGGGAGACGACGCTCGAGAAGATGGCCTCGCTCCAGCCGGCGTTCGTCGCGGACGGCAAGGTCACGGCCGGCAACTCGAGCCAGATCGTCGACGGCTCTGCGGCGGTGCTCGTCGCGTCCGAGGAGAAGGCATCCGCGCTGGGCCTCGAGCCGCGGGCCCGTTTCCTCGGCTTCGGCATCGCCGGCGTCGATCCTCACCTGATGCTGCACGGCAACCCGCAGGCGTGCGAGCGCGCGCTCGCGAAGGCCGGTCTGACGTGGGACGACATGGAGGTGATCGAGGTGAACGAGGCGTTCGCGTCGGTCGTCCTGCAGTTCCTCGCCGACACGGGCCTCGGCGAGCGGTGGGAAGCCGGCGACGTGAACCCGAACGGTGGCGGCATCTCGCTCGGCCATCCGCTCGGGGCGACGGGCGCGCGGATCACGGCGACGCTCGTATCCGAGCTCGAGCGCCGCAACGCCCGCTACGGCATCGCCGCGATGTGCATCGGCTTCGGCCAGGCCATCGCCGGCGTCGTCGAGCGGCTCTAGCAGTTCGGTACCAGGTACCAGACTTTCGTCTCTTGCCTCGCTCGCGTGAACGGCCGGTACCTGGCACGGGCGTACGTTTGACCCGCGCGCATAGGGCTCTCGTCGCCGCCTTCGTCGTGCTCGGCGCGGTCGACGGCGTCTGGGTCGCGCGCCTCCCGGCGCTGAAGCACAGGCTGTCGCTCGACAGCGGCCGCCTCGGCATCGTCATCTTCGTCGTCTCGGCGGTCGCGACGCTGTCGCTGCCACTGGCGGGCTGGCTCGCTGCCCGACGGGGGAGTCGCGGCCCCGCCGGCGTCGGGCTCGTCCTCGCGTCAGGCGCCCTTGCGGCAGCCGCCTTCGTGCCGTCGTTCGCTCCGATGCTGCTCGTCGCGTGCGGGCTCGGCTCCGGGATCGGTGTCGCCGACGTTGCGTTGAACGCCCACGGCGTCGAGCTCGAGCGCCGGACCGGCCGGCACCTGCTCTCGCCGCTGCACGCCGCGTGGAGCTTCGGGCTCCTCGCCGGCTCGGCCGTCACCGCTGTTTCTGCCGCCGTCGGAGTCGGGCTCCAGGCCGAGCTGCCCGCCGTCGCCGCCGCCCTCGTGCTCATCACGCTCGTCGCGGTGCCGCGGCTGCTGCCCGGGACCGCAGCCGACGTGCAGGCTGCGCACTTCGCGCTGCCGCGGGGAGCACTCGCCCTTCCCGCCGTGTTGATGTTCTGCGCGTTCTTCGTGGAGTCGGCGGCCATGAGCTGGAGCGCCGTGTTTCTCAGCGGACCGGTGGGCGCGAGCGCGGCGGTGGCAGCCGGCGCCGTCGTGGCGTACGCCGCGGCGATGGGCGTAGCGCGGCTCTTCGGCGACCGGCTGCTCGAGCGCTGGGGGTTCGGCGGGCTTGCCCGCCGCAGCGGGGTGGTCACATGCGTCGGGACCCTGCTCGCGATCCTCACGCGGTCGACCGTTCCCGCGCTCGTCGGGTTCGCGCTCGTCGGGGTCGGCTGCGCGGCGATCGTCCCGGCGCTCTTCCGCATCGGCGCCTCGATGCCCGGCATCTCGCAGAGCGCCGGGGTGGCGGCGGTTGCGACGGCGGGCTATACGGGTGGACTCGTGAACGGCCCGACGATCGGTTTCGTCGCCCGGGGCGTCGGTCTGAGCGCGGCGCTCGGGCTGCTCGCGGTCGCAGGTGCCGTCATCGTCGTCCTCGGTCCGCGATTAGGGTCTCGCGCATGAGGGTTGGTGTGGTGGGACTCGGCGCCATGGGCGCGGGCATCGCGCAGCTCTGCGTCGAAGCGGGCATCGAGACGGTCGGACGCGAGGTCACCGCCGATCTCGGCGAGGGCGCGCGCGAGCGTATCGGGCACTTTCTCACGCGCAAGGTGGAGAAGGGCCAGATCGAGTCGTTCGATCTCTCGCTGCTCGCGACGACGACCGAGCTGAACGACCTTGCCGACTGCGACCTCGTCATCGAGGCGATCGTCGAGGAGCTCGCCCCGAAGCAGGAGCTCTTCGTCGAGCTCGAGCGCATCTGCCGTCCGGACACGGTGCTCGCGACGAATACCTCGGCGCTCTCTGTCACCGAGATCGCGTCTGCGACCTCGTCGCCGGAGCGCGTCGTCGGCATGCACTTCTTCAACCCGGCTCCGCTGATGCCGCTCGTGGAGATCGTGCGCGCGCAGCTCACCTCCGATGAGGCTTTCGACACCACGTACGCGCTCGGCGAGCAGCTCGGCAAGCATCCGATCCGCTGCCACGACACACCCGGCTTCGTCGTCAACCGCGTGCTCATCCCGCTACTGAACGACTGCGTGCGCGTCCTCGACGAGGCGCGCGTCGGTGTCGAGGACCTCGACGCGGGAATGAGGCACGGCACCGGCTGGCCGATGGGACCGTGCGAGCTGCTCGACCTCGTCGGCATCGACGTGCACGTCCACGCGAGCGAGGCGCTGTACGACAAGCTGCACGAGCCGCGCATGGCGGCGCCGCCGCGTCTCGTCGCAATGGCGAACGCGGGTCTCCTCGGCCGCAAGAGCGGGCGCGGCTTCTACACGTACTAGTGTCGACCGGCCTCGCCGCCGTCCTGTTCGTCGGCTCGCTCGGCGCGACGCTGTACGCCGCCGCCGTGTTCGCCGACCGACTCGACCACGTCGGCGCGCGGCTCGGGTTGCCGGAGGGCATCCTCGGATTGCTCACCGCCGCGGGCGCCGACGCACCCGAGCTCGCGACCGCGATCGCCGCTCTCGCGACCGGTTCGCACAGCGTCGGCTTCGGCGACGTCGTCGGCTCGAACGGGTTCAACCTCGCCGCGAGGATCGGCACGAGCGCGCTGCTCTGCGGTTGCGTGCGAATTCAGCGCGATGCGCTCGCGCTCGAGGGCGGCGTCGCGCTGGCTGTCACGCTCGCGATGGTGCTGCTCGCGTTCGGCGTCCTACCCGCCTGGGCCGCGCTCGCGATCGCGCTCGCCGTTCTCGTGCCGTATGCGGTGGTCGCCTTCCGGCGCGAGCTGGGCGAACCGCGCCCCCCGCGTCCGGACCACGTGCACGCGGGCGGCACGGTGATGCTCATCCCGCCCGCCGTTGCCGTCATCGTCCTCGGCAGCGTCGGCATGGTGCACGCAGGCCTGAAACTCGGTCACGAGGCAGGGCTTCCCGACGTCCTCATCGGCACGCTCGTGCTCGCGGTCGTCACGAGCCTGCCGAACGCGTACACGGGCGTGCGCCTCGGTCTCGCCGGGCGCGGATCGGCGCTCGTCAGTGAGACGCTGAACTCGAACACGATCAATCTCGTCGGAGGTCTGGCCGTCCCGGCGCTGTTCGTCACGGTGAGTGGAGGCGGCCTCGCACGTGCGGACGGTGTCTGGCTCCTCGTCGCGACGGCGCTCGCAGTGGTCCTGCTGGCACCCCGTGGCGGGATGCGACGCAGCGGCGGAGCGCTGCTCGTCCTCTCGTGGATCGGATTTGCCGTCGTACAGGGCGTGATCGCCCCGTAACAGAACCTTTACGGACCGCTCAAAGGCGGAAAATCGGACCGGGGGATACTCTGATCGCAATGCGGCGATTCGCCATTTTCTGCCTGCCCCTGATCGCACTCGCGGTTCCTGCGACTGCGCTTGCGCTCGGCGACATCAGGACGGGGGACGGCACGCTCGTCGTCAAGAACGGCAGCGCGCCGCGTGGCGTTACGGTTGTCACGCTTTCGATCAACGGGACGGCCATCGGGCACGTCTCCACCGGATCGCCGGACCAGGTCGACAAGGTCGTCATCTACGACGCGAACAACACGAACGACATCGGTGCGAGCGCGACGAACGGCCAGCTCCTGTCGAAGACGGTCTCGTCGAGCGAGCAGACGACGAAGCTCGTCGGCAGTGATTTCCGCTTCCGCGCCGCCGGCGGCGTGTACAAGATCTGGATCTACGGCTCCGGCGTCGACCTCTTCGCGGTCGGGGGCGGCAAGGTGACTCTCCAGGGCTTGCCGGACTCGAGCACCGATGGCCGGTACGCCATCAACGGCGGCGACTGGCACTCCCTTCCCGCCGTGCCGAGCGATCTGCTCCAGTTCGGCTCGAGCGGGTAGCCTCACCGTCATGGCCACGAAGCCGCAGACGGTGCTCGTCGTCGAGGACGAAGCCTCGATCGCGTCGTTCGTCGCCGCCTACCTGAAGAACGCAGGATTCACCGTGCGCACGACCGCGAGCGGCAACGAGGCGCTGCGGCTGGTCGAGTCGGAGAAGCCGTCGCTCGTCGTCCTCGACCTCATGCTCCCCGACCTCGACGGCGTCGAGGTGTGCAAGCGCATCCGGCAGCACGGCGACCTTCCGGTGCTGATGCTGACCGCCCGTGACGAGGACGTCGACAAGATCATCGGCCTCGAGGTCGGCGCCGACGACTACATGACGAAGCCGTTCAACCCGCGCGAGCTCGT
>CAZXZX010000246.1:0-11728 GCA_964645445.1 uncultured Gaiellales bacterium | reverse complement strand
ATGCCCGGCTTCGTCTCGTGCGGCGGCGACCTCGCCGTCCGCGGGCCGGTCGACGTCGGGCTTCCGGGAGGCGGCGCCGTCCGCGTCGTGGAGGGCGGGCTCGCGACGAGCGGGACCGAGACCCGGGGCCCCCACATCGTCGACCCGCGCACCGGCGCGGCCGCCGAATCGCCGTGGGCTCAGGTGACCGTCTCCGGTGCCAGCTGTCTCGCCGCCGACGTCGCCGCCAAGGCAGCCTTCCTGCTCGGTGACGACGGGCCGGGATGGCTCGACGAGCGCGGCATGGCCGGACGGTTCCTCGCCGCGGGCGGCGGCGTCGTGTGCAACGACGCGTGGGCCGGGAGCCTCGTGTGCACCTGACCTCGAGCCCCGCCATCTGGTATGCGGCGCGCGCGTCGGGCGTCGCCGCGTACGTCGTCCTCAGCGTCGTCGTCGTCATCGGCCTCACGCTCGGAGGCAAGGCGCAGAGCCGCCGCTGGCCGCGATTCGCGGTCGAGGACATCCATCGGTTCGGCGGCCTGCTCGTCGGCTCGCTCATCGTCGTGCACGTCGGCTCGATCGCGCTCGACTCGTTCCTGCCGTTCTCGATCGTGCAGCTCGTCGTTCCGTTCACGTCGCGCTACCGGCCGCTGTGGACGGGGCTCGGCATCTTCGCCGCCGAGCTGCTGCTTGCGCTCGCGATCACGAACCACTACCGCAAGCGGATGCCGTACCGATGGTGGCGGCTCGCGCACTACGCGAACTTCGGCGTGTGGTCGCTCGCATCCGTCCACGGGATCCTCGCGGGGACGGATCGGAGCGCGACGTGGCTCGCAGTCCTGTACGGCGCGTCGATCGCGGTCGTGCTCGCGCTCATCGCGTGGCGCGTCACAGGCGGTTCGATGCATCCCGTCCGCATCGCAGCCGCGGGTGCGGCCGGCGTGGTCATCCTTCCGATCCTGCTGCTCGGACCGCTGCAGAAGAACCCGCTGCCGTGGAACGCTCCGCGGGTGTCCGAGCACCTGACGGGGGAGGTCATTCGCAACGGCACCGACCTCAAGCAGATAGTGTCGTTCGTCGGCGGTGCGACGGCGCCGCAGAAGCTGCTCGTGCGCGCCGACCTCCTCGTTTCTCCGCGCAGCCTCGACGCGACGTCGCTCCAGCTCGAATATCTCCCGAGCGGAGACGTCTGCCGCGGGCGCGTCACGCGCGTCGGGCTGACGAGCTTCCAGGGTATCTGCACGCTGCCGAACGGGCAGCGTCGCGTCGTCGACGCCGGTTGGGTCCCCGCCGAGTCGGGTGTAGACGGCACGATCTCGCTGCATGCTTAAGGCTCTCCTTCTGGCGATCGTCGCCGCGGCATCGCCGACGCCGGCGCAGAGGCTCGGGCTGCCGCCGGTGAAGGCGGGACCCGTTCCGGGCTACGTGATGATCGCCGACCGGAACAACAACCGGATCATCCTCGTCTCGCCGTCGAAGAAGGTCGTATGGAAGATCGACGGGCTGCACGATCCCGACGACGCCTTCTTCTCACCCGGCTACCGGTCGATCTCGACGAACGAGGAGTACAACCAGACGATGGCGCTGATCGGCGTCCGCTCGCACAGGGTCGAGTGGTCGTACGGCCATCCCGGAGTTCGCGGATCGGCGCCCGGCTATCTGTCGAATCCCGACGACGCGTACCTGTTGCCGAACGGGCTCATGCAGGTCGCCGACATCCAGAACTGCCGCGTGCTCTGGGTGAACCGGGCGAAGCGGATCGTCCGCAGCATCGGCCATGCCGGCGACTGCGCGCACGACCCGCCGCGCTCGCTCAGCTCGCCGAACGGCGACACGCCGCTGCCCGACGGCGGCGTGCTCGTGACCGAGATCGGCGGCTGGGTCGACCGCATCAGCGCGAGCGGCAAGCTCGTGTACACGGTGAAGACCCCGACGACCTATCCGTCCGACGCGCAGTTGCTCCCGAACGGCGACATCCTCGTCGCCGGGTTCAACTCGCCGGGGCGGGTGGACGAGATCACCCCGAGCGGCAAGATCGTGTGGACGTGGCAGCCGACCGGCAAGTGGACGCTGAACCGCCCCTCACTCGCCGTCCGCTGGCCGAACGGGATGATCGCGCTCACCGACGACTGGAACCACCGGGTGCTGGTCGTCGATCCGCGCACGAAGAGGGTCGTGTGGTCGTACGGCCACTTGAACAGTCCCGGCAGCGCGCCGGGGTACCTGAACAAGCCGGACGGCCTCGACCTCCTACCAGGCGTGCCGGGCGGGACGAAGGCGGCGCGCAAGACGATCTCGACCGTGGTGCGCGTCGGCTCGCTGCCGCAGGCGATCTCGAAGGCCTCGGCGGTCGCGTTGCCCGGCGGCCGGCTGATGGTCCTCGGCGGCGAGGCGGCCGGCGCGTCCATAGACGGCGTGCTGCTCGGCACGCCGTCACATCTGCGCACGGTCGGGCATCTGCCGATGCCGACGCATGACGCGGCCGCAGCGCTTCTCGGCCGCAGCGTTCTGCTCTTCGGCGGCGGCCAGGCGGTCTCGACCGACGCCGTCGTGCGCGTCGACTCCGGGGGGCGTGCGCGGGCGGCGGGAAGGCTCGACGAGCCGCTCTCCGACCTCGGCGCCGCCGTCCTCGGCGGCAAGGTCTATCTGGTCGGCGGCTACACCGGCTCGGCGTACGCGAGCGCGGTCCTCCGATACGACGGAGCCGGACGGACGTCGACCGTTGCGCGGCTGCCGGCCGGGACGCGGTACGCCGGGGTTGCCTCGCTCGGCGGGCGCGTCGTCGTGGCCGGCGGAATCACGCCCGCGGGGACGTCATCTGCGGTCTACGCCGTCGACCCGGCGTCGCGATCGGTCGAGCGCATCGCGACGCTGCCAGCGCCGGAGGCCCACGCCGGGATGGCGGCGCTCGGGAACGCCCTCTACCTCGTCGGCGGCCGCGACGTGCTGCGCATCGCGGGCCGCTCGGTGACGGTCGCCGCGCGGCTCCCGGTCGCGTTGACCGATCCCGCCGTCGTCGCGGTCGGCGGCCGCATCGTCATCGTCGGCGGGGGCACCTCGGCCGTCTACGCGTTCACGCCCCGCTAACCTGGCCGCATGCGCAGGCTGGTCCTACTGTTCGCGGTGCTCGCCGTGCTCGCGGCCGGGTGCGGCGCCGGTGGCGGTGGCTCTACATCGCAGGCGCACTCGGTGCTCGAGGTGTCGAAGGCCTTCTACGACGCCGGGCTCCCGTTCACGAGCATCGTCACGGGCAATCGGTACGTCACGGGTCAGGTGCCGTTCCTGCCGTTCGGATTGAACAAGAGCGACCTCCGCTACGACGTGGACGCGCAGCTCACCGGGTCGGATCTCAACACGCACACGGGCGAGGTCGTCTGGGTGTTCGACACGAACGCACACGCGCAGCAGGCGCTGAAGCAGGTGCCGCTGTCCCGGTGGGGTCAGGGGCCGCAGCACATCGCGCGCGAGCGATTCGGGAACGTGATCGTCGTCGCCTCCGGCTTCGTCGGTGCGCCGAAGGCGAAGCTCGATCAGGCGCTCAACGCGCTGCGCTGAACGCAGCCGACTCCCACACGAACCCGTGCCGTACGCGTTCTTCGGGTGCGAGCCCATGCGCCTGTGCCGCTGCCTCGATCCGGCGGATTGGGTGCACGTACGCGCGGAAGGTGGAGCCGCGCAGCCGGAGCAGCGCGTTGCCGAGTCGGAACGCTGCGCGCACGACCATGCGCTCCTGCGGATACGTGAGGACCATCCGGCGACGGGCGCGTTCGGCTGCCGTCCCGACCAGCGCTTCGACGTCGGGGTAGCAGCAGACGACACGGTGCATGACGACGACGTCGTGCGGCTCGATCGCGTCCGCCGTTGAGACGAAATCGCCGATCCGGCGATCGACCTGCTCGCTGAGCCCGCGCTCGGCGAGCAGCGTCAGGGCAGCCTGCTCGTAGGTCGTCGCGAGCTCGACGTTCGTCGCCCGCGTCGCTCCTGCCTCGAGCAGCTCGACTTCGATCGTCCCCGCGCCCCCGCCGATCTCGAGCACGGTCTCGCCACGCACGTCGCCCGCCAGTCCGGCCAACGCCTTCGCCGAGCCGCGCAGCCCGCGGCGACGAAAGCGGCGCGCCTCGCGGTCGGCCGCCTTGCGGCCGAAGACCTTCTCATAGTCGCGCGCGCAGCAACTTCCGGCCACGCGCGCGACTGTACTACGGGAGGTGCACCGTTTCGCAGCGGCGGAGCCGGTCGGAGCGGTCGGCCCAGACCACGTCGCGGCCCGGGCCGCAGTCGACCGTGTCTCGATGCCCGTTGCGCGCGTGGACGGAGTCGTTTCCGGCGCCGGCGAGGATGACGTCCCCGCCTGCGCCGGTGCCCTCGATCACATCGGCACGGGACGTGCCCGCGATCTCGCACGAGCCTGTGACCGGCCCGTTGAACTCGTTGTCGGAGTAGACGCGGATCGAGACGTGGTCACGGCATGCCGGGCGTGCGCCGGAGAACGCGAGCGTGTCGTTCACCGGCGAGAACGCTGCGCCGCCGACGGCGCCGGTGATGAGGCGCGAGGTCTTACCGGTGTCGATGGCCGTGATCCAGACGGAGACGCTGCCCATATACGCGACCGCGTCGCCTTGCCGTGACCAGCTGGGCGTGCTCAGGACGGAGAACCGAGCGCTCACGGCGCGGGGAGGAGCCGATCCGTCCGCGGGCACGACCCAGATGCGCTCCTTCGCGTGATACGCGATCCGGCTGCCGTCCGGCGACCACGCGGGCGCGAACGGGTTTGCGACCGACGCGACGCGCCGCTCGGCGCCGGGGCCCGTGGTGACGTAGATGCCGTCGTCGCGCTGGAACGCGAGCTCGGTGCCATCGGGCGACCACGACGGATTGCCGATCGCGTCGCGCGCCCAGAGCGTGCCGTTCACCCACAGATCGGTGTTCCGCGCGCCGACGGTGGTGAGAAAAGCGATGTCTGACGAGTTCGGCCGCCATGCCGGTGCGTACGCGTGACCCTGCGATGTGAACGGCGAGCGCGCCGCGCCGTCCGCGTTCGCCGTGTAGATCCTGCCGCCGAGTGAGAACGCGAGGCGACCGTCCGACGACCAGCTCGGGCCGAGCTGGCTCTGGTTCGCCGCGATGCGATAGGTGCGGCGCGTTCCCGGGTCGACGACCTCGAGCGTCATCGTGCGCCCGCTGACGCGAGTGAACGCGATCTCGTTCCCGTCCGGCGAGTAGACGGGCCACCAATCCTGCGGCGCGACGATCGGCAGTCGTGCCGCCGACGCGGGAACTGCGAGCGAGAGAAAGAGGCCGAGGACGAGGAGACGCTTCACGCGGCCAGGGTACGAGGCATCCGTTAGCGATCCGTCAGCGCACTGTTACCTTTGGCTGCGTGAGCGACTACGTCTTCACGATGTACCGGGCCGACAAGTTCTACGGACCCGACCGGCAGGTGCTCGCGAACATCTCTCTGTCGTTCCTGCCGGGCGCGAAGATCGGCGTGCTCGGCCCGAACGGCGCAGGCAAGTCGACGCTGCTCCGGATCATGGCCCTGAAGGAGGAGCCGTCGTCCGGCGTTGCGGAGCTTGCGCCGAACGCGACCGTCGGGCTGCTCGAGCAGGAGCCGGAGCTCGATCCGGCCAAGACGGTGCGGGAGAACGTCGAGGACGGCGTTCGGGCCCTTCGGGATCTGATGGACCGGTTCAACGAGATCTCGGCGAAGTTCGCCGAGCCGGACGCGGACTTCGACGCGCTGCTCGCCGAGCAGGCGACGGTGCAGGACGCGATCGACCGTGCGGATGCATGGCAGCTCGAGCAGCACCTCGACCACGCGATGGACGCCCTGCGGGTGCCCGACGGAGACCGAGACGTGACCACGCTCTCCGGGGGCGAGCGCCGCCGCGTCGCGTTGTGCCGCCTGCTCCTCTCCGCTCCCGACCTGCTCCTCCTCGACGAGCCGACGAACCACCTCGACGCGGAATCGGTTGCCTGGCTCGAGCGCTTTCTGGCCGACTACAAGGGCACCGTCGTCGCCGTGACGCACGACCGCTACTTCCTCGACAACGTCGCCGGCTGGATGCTCGAGCTCGACCGCGGGCGCGGCATCCCGTTCCAGGGCAACTACTCGTCGTGGCTCGAGCAGAAGCAGGAGCGCCTCGCAGTCGAGGAAAAGACCGAGTCGGCACGGCGCCGAACCCTCGCCCGCGAGCTCGAGTGGGTGCGCATGAGCCCGCGTGCGCGCCATGACAAGTCGAAGGCCCGCCTGGCGGCCTACGAGCGTCTCTACGCCGAGGAGCAGACCGTCAAGCTCGACAAGGTGGAGATCCACATTCCGCCGGGCCCGCGCCTCGGCGACCTCGTCATCGAGGCCGACGGCGTTCAGAAGGGCTTCGGCGACCGGCTGCTCGTCGAGAGCCTCACGTTCAAGCTGCCGCCGGCCGGCATCGTCGGCGTCGTCGGCCCGAACGGCGCCGGCAAGACGACGCTCTTCCGGATGATCGACGGCGAGGAGACTCCCGATGGAGGCGTCCTTCGGATCGGTGACACGGTGCAGCTCGCGTACGTCGACCAGGCGCGCGCCGACCTCGATCCGTCGAGCACGGTGTGGAAGGAGATCTCCGGCGGCGCCGACACCATCGAGCTGGGCAAGCGCGAGGTGAACTCGCGTCAGTACGTGTCGTGGTTCAACTTCAAGGGTGGTGACCAGCAGAAGCGCGTGGGCGACCTCTCGGGCGGTGAGCGCAACCGCGTCCATCTCGCGAAGCTGCTGCGCAGCGGCGGGAACGTCCTGCTGCTCGACGAACCGACGAACGACCTCGACGTCGACACGCTGCGTGCGCTCGAGGAGGCGTTGCTCGACTTCGCCGGCTGCGCAGTGGTGATCACGCACGACCGCTGGTTTCTCGACCGCGTCGCGACACACATCCTCGCGTTCGAGGGCGACAGCCAGACGACGTGGTTCGAGGGCACCTGGGGCGAGTACGCCGACTGGGTCAAGGAGACGCGCGGGGCCGAGGCGCTCGAGCCACACCGGATCAAGTACAAGCCTCTCGTCCGCTCATAGCATTCGGTCGCCGGCGCCGCGCTCGTCGGGTTCGGCGTTTGCCTGGCCGCCGAGCGCGGTGCCTGAGCGAACCGATCAGACGAGGGTCTTGAAGAAGACGTCGACCTTCTCGATCGGGAAGGTCTCCGTCTTCACCACCTCGAGCTTGCCGATCTTCGCGAGCGCGCGGAATGCGGCTGCGTTGTCGGGATACTTCACGAGGGCGAGGAAGTCCCACGGTCCCATGATGGCGAACGTGTCCTCGAGGATTCCGCCTTCCTCCTCGACGATGCGGCGGAACTTCTCGAGGTACTCCGGAGCCTTCTCCAGGACCTCGCGCCCTTCGGCGGTGAGCTCGATGAGCCCGACGTACGTGAACATGTCACCTCCCTTCGGCACGCGGGATCTGTAGCCACCAGGGGCCGAAGCCCATCCGCAGATCCACCTATGACGCGTGCACGAGCGGTGCGGCGACGGGCGTCCGGGGCAGCGTCACCGTGAACGTCGACCCGGCGCCGCGGCGCGAGCGGACGGAGAGCAGTCCGCCCATCTGCTCGACGATCTCGCGCGAGATGTACAGGCCGAGGCCGGACCCGCCGACCCCTCGCGTCATCTCCGCATCGAGGCGGTAGAACTTCTCGAAGATCCGGCCCTGCTCGGACGGAGGGATGCCGAGGCCCTCGTCGTGCACTTCGATTCGCAACCGATCGGGCGTGTCGGCGATGCGGACCTCGATGCTGCCGCCTTGCGGGGAGTACTTGATCGCGTTCTCGACGAGGTTGACGAGCACCTGCTTCAGCCGCGGCGGATCGCACCGGAGCGGCAGTAGGGCTTTGGGAGTGACGAGCTTCAGGCGGATCGAGTCCGGCTTCCGCGCGTCTGCCGCCTCGAGCACCGACGAGCAGAGTGCGGCGACGTCGCACTCGCGCTCGTCGAGGCGCAGCCGGCCGCGGTCGATCTGTGCCGTGACGAGCAGCTGGTCGACGATCTGCGCCAGATGCTCCGACTCCTGCTCGATCATCTTCATGAGACGCGTGCGCTGCGAATCGACGAGCTCGTGCTCTCGCTCGATGAGCGTGCGGATACTGCCGTAGACGGCGGTGAGCGGTGTCCTGAGCTCGTGCGAGGCGGTCGTGACGAAGTCGGCGCGCGCGCGCTCGAGCGTGTGCTCCGCCGTGGCGTCGCGCAGCGTCACGACGCGGCCGCCTTCGAAGCGGCTGAGGGAGATCGCGAGCCAGCGCTCCTCGCCGCCGATGCGCACCGGGGTGAGCTCTCCGCCCGAGCGCTCGATGAGGACGCCGAACTCGGGAAAGACGCTGCCGGCGGGCCGGCCGAGCGCCGCGCCGGCCTGGATGCTGAAGAGCTCTTCCGCGGCGGTGTTCCAGGACTGGATGCGCGAGCCGTCGTCCAGCATGACCACCGCGTCGGAGACGTGCGCGAGCGCGCGCGCCGCATTCGCACCGTGTTCCGCGCGCATGCGCGCCTGCTCCTCGTCGGCGTACAGCCCGCGCAGCCGTTCCGGCACGCGGCGCAGGAGGAAGACGGCGATGGCGAGCGCGAACAGGCCGCTCGCGGCGAGGAGGCCGATTGCCCGCGTGAAGGTTCGCCGCTCCTCGCTCCGCGTCTGGTCGGCGAACGAGTTGATGCCGGACTCCAGGGCTGCGGCATCGACCCTGAACCGGTTGAAGAGCTTCTGCCCGCCGAGGACGTCCTCGCGCGCCCGCGCGCGCCCGAGCAGCCCGTCGGCGACGAACGTGATCTGCCGGTCGAAATAGCCGTTGAGAGCCTGGATCTCCGTGCGGAGGGGACCGAGCAAGGCGTGGAGATCGGGTTCCGCCGCAGTGAGTGCGGAGATCTGCGCGAGGTCGGTGAGGACGGTCGCGCGTCCGTTGAAGTACGGCTGCAGCGTGCGCCGCTGCGAGGTGATCATGTAGCCACGCACGCCTGTCTCCTCGTCGACCATCTGCAGCGTGAGGTCCTGTGCGCGGGTGCGGAGGGGGAAGAGCAGGCGGATGTAGCGGTCCTCGGCCGAGTGGTAGAGCGCGAACGCGCTGTACGCGCCGGTCGCGAGCAGCGCTCCGAGCAGGAAGATCAGGACGAGGAGCGCGATCTGTACGCGCCGCTTCGCGGCGACGGCGCGCTCGAGCTCCCTCCCGATTCGCCAGCGCATCGGCGTTCTAGCCCGTCCCGACGCCGCAGCCGGCGATGATCGACAGGTTCGTGAGGGGCCGCAGCTCGGCGCCGTTCGGCAGTGCGCCCCGCGTCGTGTGGACCGCGTTCCAGAAGCCGACGCCGGAGACGTCGATCGTGGCGCCGAGCAGCTGCCACTGCGCCGTCGCGTGCGGGCAGTGGTCGGTGAATGCCTTGCGGGCCGCGATCATCCCTGTGCGGTCGCGCGCCCGCTTGCCGAGGCAGCGCGGGTTCGGCAGGTAGGCGTCCATGTACTTCCCGCTCGGGATGTCGAACAGGACGAGGACGATCTCCCCGTTGGAGGCGATGCGGTAGCGGTCGACGACCGCCTGCATCCGCCACGACACGAGCTGGAATCCGGTCGTGCGGTGGAGGCCGATGGTGCGCGGCGGCTTCAGGGCGTCGAGGTTTGCGACCGACGTCGGGATCCGGTCGAGGTGGATGCGTGCGCGATCGGCGTCGCTCAGCGTCATCAGGCGCCATTGCACGCCGCCGCACCAGAGGCCTGGGGAGCGGCCTCCAGTCGCGTATGCGGCCGATGCGGCCGTGCTAGCAGCCACACAGAGCATCAGCACGAGTCGTTCCGGGCGACGCATAACGATGCCGCTGGACGCTATCAGCGTCCCGGACTGCGGATGTAAGGGGCTAGCCCTGCGGGATTCGGGCTTCGAGCGCGGCGGTGACCGCCTCGCGCACGGGCTCGAGCTCGATCCGGTCGAGCACGTCCTGGAAGAAGCCGCGGACGATGAGCCGCTCGGCCTCGGGGCGCGGCAGGCCGCGCGCCATCAGGTAGAAGAGCTGCTCGCGGTCGACCCGGCCCACGGTCGCGCCGTGGGTGCAGCGGACGTCGTTCGCGAGGATCTCGAGCCCGGGGATCGGTACCGCGTGCGTCGTCGGGCTGAGCATCAGGTTGCGGCACTCCTGGTACGCGTTCGTCTTCTGCGCATCCTTCTCGACGCGGATCATTCCGCGCCACACCGCGGTCGCGTGGTCGCGCAGCGCGCCCTTGAAGGCGAAGTCGGACTCGCAGTCGGGCGCGATGTGCTCCTGGAACGTGTCGTAGTCGAGATGCTGCCCGCCGTCGGCGAAGTACGCGCCCGTGACGCGCGAGGTCGCTCCTCGTCCGTTGAGGTCGTTCTGGATGCGCGTCTTGCCCTTCTTCGATCCGAAGCCGCCCGCCACCCAGTCGAGCTCGGCGTCGCGCTCGACGCGCGCGTGATGCGATGCGAAGTGCCATGTCTCACGGGAGAGGTTCTGGAGCGAGACGTACTCGAGCTTCGCGTTCGGCCCGACGAAGAGCTCGGTGACTGCGTTCGAGTACGCGGTCGTGTCGGCTTCCGGCGAGGCGTATTCCTCGATGAGCGAGGCGCGCGCGCCTTCCTCGGCGACGACGACGAGCCGCCAGAACGTCTGGCCTGTGACGGCGATGCGGACGTACAGGGGCTTCTCCAGCACGACGCCCTTCGGGACGACGACGAGGAGCCCGTGCTTCCACATCGCGGCGTTGTGCGCCGCGAACTTCTCGTCCCAGCCGACGAGCGAATACAGCCACTCGGAGTCGTCGGTCAGCGGCGCGAACGTGACGCCGTCCGGCGCGCGCTCGATCTCGATCCCGTCGGCGGTCACCGCGGCAAGTCCGGCCACGTCGAGATCGACCATCGTCCTAACACTTTCGTAACCGGGCCTGGCCCCGGACGTGGCGAAGGTGTCCGGGTCGAAGCCGGTCAGGTCGGTGAAGCGCCAGTGCTCCTCCGACGTGTCCGGCATCGGGATCGCCTCGTATGCCGCGAGGGCGTCGTCACGACTCACGGGGCGCATACCTCCGGTGGAGCATGAACTGGTTGCCGTCGGGATCCTTGAAGAAGGCCATGTGGCAGACGCTCGTGTCGAGGATGTCGCCCTCGAACTCGACGCCCTTCGCCTCGAGCTCGCGGCGCGTCTCCGCGACGTCCGCCACGCGGAGCGCGACGTGCGCGCTGTGCGGTCCGCCCCACGCGGCGCCGACGTCCTCCATGCGGATGAGGTAGACGCTCACGTTCTCGCCCAGCTGGTACTCGGGGAAGCCGCGTTCCGAGATCCGGGGCAGGCCGAGCGTGTCCTCGTAGAACCGCTTCGCCCGCTCCATATCCGTCACCGGCACCGAGATGAAATCGGTGCGTTCGACGATCAACCGACCGACCCCTCCATCTGCAGCTGGATGAGCCGGTTCATCTCGACCGCGTACTCGAGCGGGAGCTCCTTGGTGATCGGCTCGACGAAGCCGCTGACGATCATCGCCGACGCCTCCGCCTCGGAGAGGCCGCGCGACATGAGGTAGAAGAGCTGCTCGTCGCCGATCTTCGACACCGTCGCCTCGTGGCCGATGTCGACCTCGTTCTCCTCGATCTTGATGTACGGGTAGGTGTCGGAGCGCGACTCCTCGTCGAGGATGAGCGCGTCGCAGACGACCTTCGACTTCGAGCCCGTCGCGCCCTTCGCCACCTCGAGCAGGCCGCGGTATCCGGCGCGCCCGCCGTTCTTCGAGATCGACTT
>CAZXZX010000245.1:0-13453 GCA_964645445.1 uncultured Gaiellales bacterium | reverse complement strand
CACGACAAGCCGAAGATCGGGACGTTCATGCTGCGGGTCAAGATCCCGTCCGGGATTCTCCCGCCGGCGAAGCTACGGCGCATCGGCGAGGTCGCGAACCGCTACGGCCGCGGCGATGCGGAGCTGACGACCCGGCAGTGCATCCAGCTGCACTGGCTCGAGCTCGGGCAGCTCGCGAACGTCTTCGCCGACCTCGAGGACGCCGGCATCACGAGCGCCGGCGGCTGCGGCGACACCGTCCGCAACATCACCGGGTGCCCGTTGACCGGTCTCGCCGCCGACGAGCTCTTCGACTCGACGCCCGTCATCGACGCGGCGACGCAGGAGTTCTACGGCAACGCCGCGTGGGCGAACCTGCCGCGCAAGCACAAGTACTCGATCGCGAGCTGCCCCGACCGCTGCAACGCGCCGGAGATCAACTGCGTCTCACTCGTCGGCGTCGTGCACGAAGGACGCGAGGGCTACGGCGTCCTCGTCGGCGGCGGCCTTTCGTCGGTCCCGCGCATCGCGCGCGACCTCGGCGTCTTCGTCCCGAAGGAGGACGCGATCGAGATCCTCGGCGCGGTCACGTCGGTGTGGAGCGAGGATCTGAAGTACCGCATGTCGCGCGTCAAGGCGCGCCTGAAGTTCATGGTCGACGACCTCGGCGCCGAGGCCATCCTCGAACGCGTCGAGGCGATGGTCGGCCGCACGCTCGAGCGTTTCACCCTGCCGCCGATCTCAGCGCATCCCTCCGCGCACATTGGCGTGCACCCCCAGCGACGGGACGGGCTCTCCACCATCGGAGTGCCCGTCCGGCTGGGACTCACCTCCGGCGACCAGCTCATCGCCGTCGCCGACATCGCCGAGGAGCTCGGCGGCGACGTCCGTCTGACGCGTCAGCAGAACCTGATCCTCACGGGCGTGCGCGACGTCGAGCGGGCATTGGAAAGGCTCGCCGAGATCGGACTCCCGCTCGAGACGAACGAGATCTGGGCCAACTCGATCGCGTGCACGGGCGAGCCGCACTGCAACTTCTCGGTCGGCGAGACGAAGACCCGCCTGCAGACGCTCGTCGAGCATCTCGAGACGACGTTCGGCCCGCGGGTCGGCGAGCTGCGCCTCCATCTCGACGGCTGCCCGCACGCGTGCGCGCAACACTGGGTGGGCGACCTCGGCTTCCAGGCCACGACGGGCAAGGACGACGAGGGCAACCGCGTCTCCGCCTACGACATCTTCGTGCGCGGCTCGCTCGGCCCCGCTCCCGCGATCGGCGGATCGCTCTTCCGCCGTGTCTCCAGCGAACGGCTCGAGCCCGCCGTCGAAGGCCTCGTGCGCGGCTGGCTCGACGGTCGCGACGAAGGCGAGACGTTCACCGACTTCCAGCGCCGCCTCTCCGACGACGAGCTCGGCGCGCTCGCCGGCCTCGAGCCGGCGCGCAAGCGGGTCGCGGCATGACCGAGCTGCTCGACGAGCTCGACGCGGGCGAGCTCTCCATCCGCTTCGAAGGCGAGGAGCCGCAGGCACTGCTCGAATGGGCGCTCGGCGAGTTCGACGACGTCGCTATCTCGACGGCGTTTCAGGTCGACGGCTCCATCGTCATCGACATGGCGTATGAGCTGAACCCGAACGTGCGCGTCTTCACGATCGACACGGGCCGCCTGCCGGAGGAGTCGCTCCAGTTCGCCGAGACACTGCGCACGCGGTATCCGGGCATCGACCTCGAAGTCGTGCAGCCCGACCCTGAGCACGTCCGCCGCATGGTCGACGCGAAGGGCCTCGACCTCTTCCGCGACTCGGTCGAGAACCGCCTCCTCTGCTGCCAGGTGCGCAAGGTGCAGCCGCTTCTCCGCCGGCTCGACGGCCTCGACGCTTGGATCACCGGGTTGCGCCGCGACCAGTGGGCGACCCGCACGAACATCCGCAAGGTCGAGATCGACCACGACCACGGCGCCATGGTCAAGCTCAACCCGCTCGCCGAGTGGACGGCGCGCGACGTGTGGACGTACCTGCGCGAGCACGACGTGCCCATCCACCCGCTGTACGCGCGGGGCTTCACGTCCATCGGCTGCGAGCCGTGCACGCGCGCGATCGAGCCGGGCGAGGAGGAGCGCGCCGGCCGCTGGTGGTGGGAGTCGAACGCGCCGAAGGAATGCGGCATGCACTGCTCGATCGAGCACGGCGGCTTCGAGCACGAGTTGAAGGCGATCCTCGGGAAATGACGCTCGCGCTCCGTGGAGAAGCGGCCGAGGTCGCGCTCGGCGAGGCACAGGCGGTGCTCGCCCTCGTGCAGGACGGCGAGCGTCGCGCACGGCTCGCCGACCTCGTCGCCGCCGTGCAGGACGGCGAGCTCGGCGACGACGAGGCGCAGGCGCTCGAGGAGCTGATCGAGCTCGGTCTCACGACCGGCCGCATCCGCAGCGTGTACGGCCCCGAGGGCGAGCAGGCCGCGCTCAAGACGTACCGCCGGCTTCCCGGCGGGCGCGAGCTCGCGGACGGCGCCCGCGAGGTGACGGCGGCACTGGAGGCCCTCGAAGGCAAGACGCTCGAGCGCGTGACCGTGCAGTCGAGCGGGCCGGGCGCGTTCGTCGTCTCCGTCGCGGTCGAAGGCCTCGAGCTGACGGTCAAGCTCGGCCGCGCCGGCGCCCGCATCCACTCCGTCGGCGTCTGACATGCAGCACTACGTCGCCTGCCTCGATCTCACCGGCCGCCGCGTACTCCTCGTCGGGCGGTCGGATTCCAAGCGGCGCGCCCTCGAGGCGTGCGGCGCCGACGTCACCGTCCTCGACCGGTACGAGCCCGAGCAGCTCGACGGCGTGTGGCTTGTGGTCGTCGTCGACCCCGAGCAAGGCGAGCGCGTCTACGCGGATTCGACGGCGCTGCGGATCTTCTGCAACGTCGAGGACGTGCCCGAACTGTGCACGTTCATCCTCCCGGCGCTGCACCGCCGCGGCGACATCACCGTCGCGGTGTCGACCGGCGGTGCGTCCCCCGTGCTGGCACAGTGGCTGCGCGACCGCTTCGCCCGGGAGGTCGGGCTGCAGCACGAGGTGCTCGCGCTCGAGCTCAAGCGGCTGCGTCCGTGGGTGAAGCTGACCTTCCGCACGTACGAGGAGCGCCGAGACTGGTTCCGGGAAGCTGTCGCGAGGGCGCTCGGATGAGCGTCGCGCTCGTCGGCGCGGGCCCCGGCGACCCGGGGCTGATCACCGTCAAGGGCCTCGACCGCGTCCGCGCGTGCGACGTGCTCGTGTACGACCGCCTCGTCGCGCCGGAGCTCGTGGCCGAGGCGCCCGGCGACGCCTTGCGCATCGAGCGCGACCGCCTCGAGCAGGATGAGGTGAACGAGTTACTCGTCGCGCTCGGACGCCGCGGCGACGACGTCGTCCGCCTCAAGGGCGGCGACCCGTTCATGTTCGGACGCGGCGGGGAGGAGGCGCTCGCGCTCGCCGACGCCGGCGTCCCCTTCGAGATCGTCCCCGGTGTCTCGTCGCTCGCATCGGTCCCAGCATCGGCGGGCATCCCGGTCACGCACCGCGGCGTCTCGTCGGCCGTGACCGCGTTCGCGGCACACGACGTCGAGCGTCTCGACGCGGCTGCTCTCGCCCGCACGCCGGGCACGCTCGTCGCCTTCATGGGTGGCGCGCGCGCCGACCGCTTCGCACAGCGGCTCATCGAGCACGGAATGCCCGCTTCCACGCCTGCGGCCGTGATCGTGCGGGGGACGGCGCCGGACGAGCACGTCGTCGTCTCGCCACTCGGAGCGGTCGAACCGGCGAGTGGCTCGCCCGCGCTCGTCGTCATCGGCGACGTCGTCGGCGTCCGCGCCATGCTCGCCGTGCGACGATTCGCGGCGTGACCGACTTCCGGCGCGTCGGCGCGCTCCCTCCGTACGCATTCGCCGAGGTCGAGCGGCTCAAGCTCGAGCTCCGACGCGCGGGCGAGGACGTCATCGACCTCGGCTTCGGCAATCCCGACGTGCCGCCGCCCGAGATCGCGGTCGAGAAGCTGCGCGACGCCGCGCTCATCCCGCGAAACCACCGCTACTCCTCGAGCCGCGGGCTGCCCAACCTGCGCGCCGCCGTGTGCGAGCTGTACCGCGATCGCTACGGCGTCGAGCTCGACCCGGAGACAGAGGCGACGCTCGCGCTCGGCGCGAAGGAGGGACTCGTCCACCTGCTGTGGGTGCTGCTCGGGCCGGGCGACGCGGCGCTCGTGCCGAGCCCGAGCTATCCCATCCACCTCTTTGCGCCCGGCTTCGCGGGCGCAACGGCGCACCGCGTTCCCGCGCTCGACTTCGTCGCAGGCGTCGAGGAGGCGTGGGAGGCCGCGCAGCCGCGGCCGCGCGTGCTGCTCTGCTCGTTCCCGCACAACCCGACGACGACGTGCGTCGAGCTCGAAGCGATGCAGCGCCTCGTCGACTTGGCGCGCGACCGCGAGATGGTGCTCGTGCACGATTTCGCGTACGCCGATCTCGCGTTCGACGGGTACCGGCCGCCGTCGATCTTCGAGGCGGACGGCGCGCGCGATGTCGCAGTCGAGCTGTATTCGCTGACGAAGGGCTTCTCGCTCGCCGGCTGGCGTGTCGCGTTCGTGCTCGGCCGCGCCGACGTCGTCGGCGCGCTCGCGCGGCTGAAGTCGTACCTCGACTACGGCAGCTTCCAACCGCTGCAGATCGCGGCGACGGTGGCGCTGCGTGAGGCGCGCGAGCAGCCGGCGGAGGCGGCGGCCGTGTACGGGGGACGTCGCAACGCGCTCTGCGACGCGCTCTCACGCGCGGGGTGGGACGTCGACCGGCCGCGGGCGACGATGTTCGTCTGGGCTCGCATACCGACGGACGAGCCGTCGCAGGCATTCGCGCTACGCCTGCTGCGCGAGGCGCACGTGGCCGTCAGCCCCGGTAGCGGCTTCGGCGCGGACGGCGAAGGCTTCGTCCGCTTCGCGCTCGTCGAGAACGAACAGCGTATCGCGCAGGCGGTGCGCGGCATCCGCCGCGCGATCTGCTAGCGTCGTCGTCAGGCGACGCTGCCTTCGTGGTTCTTCGACCGAAGGGAGGCGCGCCGTGAACGTTCTCATTGCCGAAGACGAGACGATCATCCGTCTCGACCTGCGAGGGATCCTCGAGCGAAACGACTTTACCGTCTGCGCGGAGGCGCGGGACGGGCTCGAGGCCGTCGAGCTCGCACGCGAGACGCAACCGGACATCGCGCTGCTCGATGTGCGCATGCCGCAGCTCGACGGAATCGAAGCGGCCCGACGCATCTACGCGGAGCGGCCGCTCCCGATCGTCATGCTCACCGGCTTCCGCGATCGCGCAACCGTCGACAAGGCGGTCGCCGCAGGCGTGTTCGGCTACCTGCTGAAGCCGTTCCGCGACGGCGACGTCGCGCCGGCGCTGCTCGCCGCGGCAGCGCGGCACCGCGAGCTCCTCGCAGCTCGGCGCAGCATCGGGCGGATCGAAGTGAGGCCACGGTCGTGAAGGTGCTCATCGCAGAAGACGAGACGCTCATTCGGCTCGACCTGCGCGGCATGCTGGAGAACGCCGGTCTCGAGGTCTGCGGGGAGGCAAAGGACGGCGTCGAGGCGGTCGAGCTCGCGGGCACGACGTCGCCCGACGTCGCCGTGCTCGACGTGAAGATGCCGCGCCTGGACGGGATCGAGGCGGCGCGCAGGATCCTCGACGAGCGGCCGATGCCGATCGTTCTCGTCAGTGCGTTCACCGAGCGGAGCCTCGTCCGGCGTGCCGCGGAGGCCGGCGTCTACGGCTACCTCGCGAAACCGTTCCGCGAGGCGGATCTGCTGCCTGCGATCGCCACGGCGCGGGCGCGCTCCGATCAACTCGCAGCCGTGCGCGAGCAGGCCGAGTCGCTCGCGGAGGCGCTCGCGGCGCGCAAGCTGATCGAACGCGCGAAGGGCCTGCTGATGGAGAACCAGGGGTTGAACGAGCAGGACGCGTTCGCGCGATTGCGGCGGGCGAGCCAGTCCTCCGGGCGGCCCATGCGCGTGATCGCCGAGGCGATCATCGAGACGTTGAGTCAGTAGAGAACGAGACGGTCGCGGTGCACGGCTTCGACGCCGCGCGGCCTGCCGCGCAGCTCGGCCGCGCTCGCGCCGGCGATCCCCTTGCCGATTCGCGTGCCGTCCAGTGCGGTGAGCTCGACCGCGTCCCCCTCCTGGAACGCGCCCTCGCACTCGGCCACGCCGACTGCGAGCAGGCTCCGGCCGCCGGTGAGGATCGCCTCGCGCGCGCCGTCGTCGAGCACGAGCGTCCCCGCCGCGGGCTTCGCATGCCGCAGCCAGAGCTTGAACGCGCTCGCCTGTCTCGCGGCCGGCGCGAACGACGTACCGCGCGCCTGGCCCCCGGCGATCGCGCGCACGACGCCGTCCCTGCGGCCGGACGCGATCACGGTCGGGATCCCGGCCTCGGCCGCGAGCCGCGCGGCGGCGACCTTGCTCGCCATCCCGCCGCGCCCGAGCGGCCCGCCCATCCCGAGTGCGTCCTCGTCGATCGCGTCCGCGCTCGCGAGCAGCTCGGCGCTCGCTCCGTAGACGCCGTCGACCTCGGTGAGCAGCACGAGCAGTCGCGCGCCGAGCAGGACGGCCACCTGAGCGGCGAGCGCGTCGTTGTCGCCGAACGTGATCTCGTCGGTGGCGATCGCGTCGTTCTCGTTCACGACCGGGACGACGCCGAGCTGGAACAGCTCCTGCAACGCGTTGCGCACGTTCACGTACGAGACGCGCTCCGCGAGGTCGCCGGCGGAGAGCAGCACCTGCGCGACCTTGAGGCCGTGGCGGCGAAACGCCGCCTCCCACGCGAGCTGCAGCCGAACCTGTCCCGCCGCGGACGCTGCCTGCAGCTTCGGTGTCGCGCGCGGCCGCCTGGCGAGCCCGAGCGCCGAGAGGCCGAGCGCGATCGCGCCGGACGAGACGATGCACACCGGTTCGCCGAGCCCGGCGACGTCGGCAGCGCGCGCTGCAAGCACGGAACGGCGGACGCGCCCGGCGCCGTCGGTGACGAGCGACGAGCCGAGCTTGACGACGACGGTCACCGGTGCTGCGAGCCGTCGCCGACGACGCGGTACTGGCGCAGGCAGAGGTCGCGGTACGTGACCGGGCCGCGCGGGCCCGGGACCCGGTCGACGCTGATCCCCGTCTCGGGCGTCCCGAGCAGCTCGAAGCCGTCGGCGAAGCGCGTCGGGGCGTTCCAGAACGCCGCTGTTCCGCGATAGCCGTCGAGGAAGCGCCCGGCTGCCGCCGCGTCCTCGGTCACGATCGCGGCGGCGAGGCCGGACGTCTCCTGGTTCGCGGCGCGGAGGGCGTCGTCCACGCCGTTCACCCCGCGGAGCGTGATCGTCTTCACGCGCCCGGGCTCCGACGCCCATTCACGTTCCGGCGGCAGCGCGTCCTCGACCGTGATCCCGAGCTCGGTGCAGACGGCGCCGATCGCCTCCGCGAGCTCGGGGGTGTCGGCGAGCGCCAGGTTGAGGCGGTTGCACACGCCGAGGCGGTCGAGGCTCGCGCGCACGAGTTGCTCGAGCTTCGCCGCGTCGGCTGCGGCGTGCGCGTACAGGACGCCGCCTCCCTCGGCGTGTGCAAGCGCGCGTACCCCGTGCTCTGCAGCGACGCGCGCAAGCGAAGCGGTCGACGCGCCGCTGCCGCGGAGGATGACGAGCGGGACCAGCTCCGGCAACGACACGAGCGCCTGCGCACCGTCGTGGCCGGGCGTGCGCACGAGCCCGACGGCCTCGCCGAGCGCAGGACGGAGCACGGCGTCGACGAGCTCCGTCACCGTCCGCAGCGCCGCCGAACCGGTGCGCAAGACGACGGCGTTGCCGCTCTTCAGGACCTGCGTCGCGATGTCGACGGCTACGTTCGGCCGCGCCTCGAAGTTCGCGCCGACGACGCCGACGGGGATGAGCCGCTCCGACACGACGAGCCCGTTCTCGAGCGTCCAGGTGCGCACATCGCGCTCGAGCGGCGGGAGCGCACGCGTCGCGCGCACTCCGTCGGCGATCGCGGCGAGGCGTCCCTCGTCGAGGCGCAGCCGGTCCAGCGAGCCTTCGTCGAGATCGGCCGCTTCGACGTCTGCTGCGTTCGCCGCGAGGATTCCCTCCGCGCGCTCGGACAGGAGCTCGACGACGCGGCCGAGCCCCGTGTCGACGTCTGCGTCCGTCATCTGGGCGAGCGCCTCGCGGGCCGCCCGCGCTTCGCGCTCGACGATCTCCATCGCGCAACTGTACGTTCGCCCGGCGCCGAGGTTGACCGGTTTTCAACCCCGATCCGGCCGGAGGGGCGTGTATCGTCCCGCGCACGCGGTCGGCGAAGAAGCCCCGCGGAGGCAGTGTCGCCTCAGGTCTCTTGGAGACCTGAGGCTTTTTTGTTGGACCAACGGAAGGAGTCAGGCAGTGCTTGCGTCGGCCCTGTATCCCTCGTACCTGAACCCGGGCGACAACGCGTGGCAGATGACAGCCGCGACGCTGGTGGGGCTGATGAGCATCCCCGGCCTCGTCGTCCTGTACGGCGGCGTCATGCAGAAGCGCTGGTCGGTGAACTCGATGATGCTCGCATTCATCGCCTTCGCGATCATCCTAGTCGAATGGGTGCTGTACGGGTACAAGATGGGCTTCGGCAACCCGTGGCACGGCGTGTCGCACTCGGGCTTCTTCGGCAACTTCATCGGACAGCCCGGGAACGTGCTCGGGCACAAGGCTCTCCAGGGGCAGGGGAACATCCCTCTCGTCGGCAAGACCGACTTCCCGAGCTCGTCGCTCGTGTACTTCCAGTTCGTGTTCGCCGGGATCACGCCCATCCTCATGCTCGGGTCGGTGCTCGGCCGGGTGAACTTCAAGGCGTGGATCCCGTTCGTCCTGCTGTGGGGATCGTGTGTGTACACGATCAACGCGTTTCTCATCTGGGGCGGCGGCTACTTCGCCCACCACGGCGCGGTCGACTTCAGCGGCGGCTACGTCATCCATCTCTCCGCAGGCGTCTCGGGGTTCATCGCGGCCTGGGTGATCGGCCCGCGGCTCGCGCGCGACCGCGAGATCGACGCGCCGAACAACCTCGCGATGGTGGCCGTCGGTGCCGGGCTCTTGTGGATGGGGTGGAACGGCTTCAACGGCGGCGACCCGTACAACGCCGGCGCGGATGCGGCGTCCGCAATCCTCAACACGAATCTCGCGACGGCGGTCGCGTTCCTCACGTGGGTCGGTTGCGACTACGCGACGAAGCGCAAGCCGTCGCTCATCGGCAGCGTCAACGGGATGATCGTCGGCCTCGTCGCGATCACGCCGGCCGCCGGGTTCGTCAACGGATGGGGTGCGCTGGCGATCGGTGTCGTCGCGTCCGTCCTCGTCTACGTCGCGTACAACTACGTCGCACTGCTCAAGCCGTTCCGGAGCGTCGACGACACGCTCGGCGTCGTGTACACCCACGGATTCGCCGGGCTGTTCGGCGGCCTGCTCACCGGCGTGCTCGCCGATTCGGCCATGCAGATCGTCCCGGGCGTCTCGGTCACCGGCGGCCTGCACCTACTGAAGTGGCAGGCCCTCGCCGCCGCGTGGGTGATCGTCTTCTCCGGAGGGGCCACGTTCGTCCTGCTCAAGCTCGTCAGCGTCTTCGTCCCGTTGCGGATGAGCGAAGAGGACATGGAGACGGGCGATCTCGCGGTCCACGGGCACGAGGTCTACCCCTCCGACATCCCGTCCCTCGCGTACCCGTCCGGCCTGCCGTCGGGTGCCGTGGCGGCGGTTCCGGCGGCGCAGACGTGACGACCGTCATCGTCTCGTACGACGGCACCGACAACGACCGCGACGCGCTCGCGCTCGGCCGAGTATAGGCCGGCGCGGGCGCGTCGCTCGAGCTCGCGTACGTCTCACACCACCACGAGCCCGAGCCGGACTCGCCGACCGACGTGCCCTTCCACGTCGTCGACAACCCGTCGACCGCGGAGGGCCTGCGCGAGCTGGTGCTCACGCGTGGTGCGGAGATCATCGTGTTCGGCTCCGAGTACCGAACGGCCCGGGGGCACGTCGACCCGCAGGCGACGGCACGGCGCCTGCTCGAAGGCGGGCCGGTTGCGCTCGCGCTCGCGCCGGCCGGATATGGCGACGGGAACTACAAGCCTGTCGCGGTCATCCGGTCCGTGAGCGAGGAAGGCGACCCGTGCACGCGCGAGACCGCGGAAGCGCTCGCGCAGAAGCTGGGCGCCGAGGTCGTCGACACCTCGGGTCACAACCCCGACCTCGTCGTCGTCGGCTCGAAGCCGGGCACGGTCAACGGCCGCGTCACCGTCAGTGCAGCAGCGGAGTACATGATCGAGCTCGCCGGCTGCCCGGTCATCGTCCTTCCCCGAGGCGTGGCCGTCGCCTTCTGATGCCTGCCGAGACCGAGCGCCTCCGGCGGCGCGTGCAGCCGCGCGACCGCTTGTTCATCGGCATCGTCGCGGTTGTCGCGGCGACGGCTCCGGCGGCGTTCGTTCTCGCAGGCCACGGTCGCCACGCGACACCATCGAACTGCACGACGACGCTCGTCGCGGGGTTCATGGGCGGACAGACCGAGCTCAGATGTGCGTCGCGACCGCCTTCGCCAGCACGATGACGTCGGCCTTGATCTTCGCGGCATTCGCGCCGAAGAAAACGCCCTGCGCGCTCGCGACGGTGCTGCCTTTGAGCAGCTCGATCGACGTCGTGTGCGGGTTGTAGAACGCCGCGGTCCCGACTCCGGTGACCGTCACGGCGCCGGGAACGTACTTCTTCGCGAGCTTGAACGTCGCCGCACTCTGTCCCGGCGTGATGAAGACGATCGCGTCACCGTTCACGCCGAGGTTCGAGTGCGTCACCTTGAAGTGGCAGGTCGGTGCGCTCGGAAGGCTGGTGTCGACTTTTCCGGCGCCGACAGTGCCGCCGAAGGCGGCCTTGACCTGCGCCGTGGTGACGAGCTTGCACGGCGACGCGGGCGCTGCGCCTGCGAGCGCGAGAGCGACGATCAGCCCCGCGAGCATCACCTGATGATAATCCGCGTTCTGCGGAGCTTCTAGAGCGAACGACCGCCGCGCGAGTGGCGCAGGCGGGCACGGCGAGGATCGCCCTGGGTGACGAACGCGACATTCACAGCTCGGAAGTCGCCGTCCAGCATCTCCCGCTCGAAGGTCACGGGCGCCCCCTTGCACCGGGGCCTTGGCTCGTGCCCGGGGAGGAAGCCGCTCTGCTCGACGTACAGCCGCTCGTCGTCGTCCGTCTGGATGAAGCCGTGACCCTTCTCCGCGTTGAACCAGAGCATCGTTCCGTCCACGTCAGACCCTGACGACGAAGATCGCGATTGCGACGTACTGGCATGCGAGCGCGACGAGCGTGAGCGCATGGAAGACCTCGTGATAGCCGAAGACCGCCGGCGCCGGATCCGGCTTGCCCCGGGCGTAGACGATTGCGCCGAGCGTGTATGCGATGCCTCCGGCTCCGAGCAGGACGACGGCCGCCACGCCGGCACTGTGCGCGATCTGCGGCATTGCCGCGACGCCCACCCACCCCAGCGCGATGCCGAAGACCGCGGAAAGCCACTTCGGAGCTCCGACCCAGCAGACCTTCGTCAGGATCGCCGCGCCTGCGCCCGCCCACACGACGGCCAGGACGACGTGCTGCAGGCTGCCGTGGAGGCTGAGCAGGCCGACCGGCGTGTACGTGCCGGCGATGAGGATGTAGATCCCGGCGTGATCGACGCGCCGCATGCGCGGTCGCGCTCGCGGGCTCCACGTCACGCGGTGGTAAAGGGCGCTCGCACCGAGCATGGCCGCTGCCGAGCCGGCGAACACGGCAGCTCCGACGAGGCGGAGGCCGTTGGTCGAGCCGACGAAGAATGCGCCGACGATGCACGCGACGACGAATCCTGCAGTATGAAGCGTTCCGCGAAGGAGCGGCCTGACAGCCGGAACGTCGACGGTTGCTGCGTTTTCCATCGCCGACTCCTCTCCCCGTGTGGTGGAAGTCGAAGAGGACGGCGTGCCTCGACGGCGACCGCGCAACCCCTGCGCGCCCACCAAGTGTTGCACATGATCGTGCCGCCCTCCGCGACGGCTACCATGGATCGCCTGAGCCGCTGAAGCTTGCCGTTCCTTCAGGCCTTTCCGGCGCCGGCGGCTGACCGACACGACGAGGAGGCATATGGGCTCGAAGAGACCGGAGACGATGGCAAAGCGAGCGCGCGAGTTGGCCGTGAAGGAGAAGCGCGAACGGAAGCGCGCGAGGAAGGCCGAGGCTGCGGCGCAGAAGGAAGAACAGTCGACGCCGGCACCCACGCCCGTTGCCGACAGCTGAAGGAGCCGCCTGAGCTTCACGGCGTCTCCGATGTACCGCACTCGATCACCACGCTGATTCCGTCGATGGCTCCTGGGTGTCGACGAGAAGTCCAGACCGCAATTGCATCGACTTACGATGCTAAAGACGGCGGCGTGATCACACGCGATTCATACGGAAGTCCCTGACGCGGGGGACGGCCCCCGGCCCGGTTCCGTCGATGTATGGGGCACCCCTCTTGGGGCTCTGCGGCTATGAAAACGATTGGTCAGCATGTGATGCGTGCGGTGGCGACGCACGTCCTAGGCACGGCGGAAGCCGGCGGGATCGCGGGCATCGCGACCCTTGCCGGCGTCGCGTGGATCGGCATCGCGTTGCCTGCGCTCCATGTCGACAACGCGTTCGGCGCGGAGCGCGACAAGACGGCCGGGATCGCGCTCGAGGCCGCTCTCCTCGGCATCCGGTCGACTCCGGCCGCCGGTGCGCCGCCCCAGGCGAGCAAGCAGCTGCCGTTCCTGCTCGACCCGGCCGCAGGCACGCTCGTCGACCTCACGCACAAGCCGCTCTTGCCGGACACGAGCGTCGGCGACGGCCCTGCCGTCGTCCAGATCGATCCGGCCGTCTCCGCGCCTGCGCCCCAACCGCCTCCAGCTCCCGCGCCGACGCCGGATGCTGCTCCTCCGGTCGCCGCGCCTCCGCCTCAGGATCCGACTCCCCCGCCGGCGCCCGCTCCCGAGGCGCCGGCAGCGCCGGCCTCCGAGCCGCCGGCGCCGCAGAAGCCGTCCGGCGACGGAGCGACGCCCCCTTCGAATGACTCGACGCAGAACGACCCTGCACCGTCGGACGGCGGCAGCTCGTCTCCGGCGCCGCAGCTCGACACGAGCGACGGCTCGGTCGTAGGCGGCAACGGCGACGTCACGGCGGACAGCGGCACGACCTCCGATCCGGCCGGCGCCGACAACGGCACGGCCGACGGAAGCGGTGGCGGCAATCCGAACGCGGGTGGCGGCAATCCGAACGCGGGCGGCGCGAACGCGGGCGGCAACGGGAACGGTGGCACGAACGGCAACGGTGGCGGCAATCCGAACGCGGGTGGCGGCAACCCGAACGCGGGCGGCGCCAACCCGAACGCGGGCGGCGCGAACGCCAGCTCCTACGGCAACGCTGCAACGAACGACAACGTAGGC
>CAZXZX010000244.1:0-4172 GCA_964645445.1 uncultured Gaiellales bacterium | reverse complement strand
TCGGCGCGTCCGTGGCCGAGGTCGACCACCACGACGTCTGGCAGCGCACGCGCATCACCGTCGCCTGCACGGCGCGGGAGCATCGTGAGGCGGAGCGACTGCTGGACGAGGCGGAGCGCTGGCTGCGCGGGCAGGAGTGGGAGGTCGCGCTCGCCGACCGGTTCGTGGTCGATCCTGACGACTGAGTGAAGGTCTCGCTCCTGACGATCCTGCGCGAGTGGGGTCGGATCGGCTGCATCGGCTTCGGCGGCCCGCCGACGCACATCGCGCTGCTCCGTGACCTGTGCGTACGGAGACGACGGTGGGTGACGGAGCGCGACTTCGAGGACGCGGTCGCCGCATGCAATCTCCTCCCGGGCCCGGCGTCGACGCAGCTTGCGATCTACTGTGCGTGGAGGCTGCGCGGCCGGATCGGCGCGCTCGTCGGCGGCACGGCGTTCATCGTCCCGGGCCTCGTCCTCATCATCGGGCTCGCCGCGGTGTTCCTCGCGAGCTCGCCTCCACGGTGGATCCTCGGCGCAGGCGCTGGAGCGGGAGCGGCCGTCGCAGCAGTCGCGGTGCGTGCCGGCGTGACTCTCGTACCGGAGAGCTGGAAGCGCGCGAGCCGCGTGCGCTGGGTCGTCTACGCGGCGGCGGGCGCGACGGCTGCCGCGCTCGCCGGCCCCTGGGTCGCCCTCGTGCTGCTCGCATGCGGCGCGATCGAGCTCCTCGTACAGCGTGGCGGGACCGCCGGCTTCGCACCGCTCCTCGCAGCCGCGCCTGCGGGAGGACTGCTCGCGCTCGCCTGGGTCGCGTTCAAGGTGGGAGCGCTCTCGTACGGCGGCGGCTTCGTGATCATCCCGCTCATGCAGGCCGACGCGGTCGGCCATTACCACTGGATGACCTCGGCGCAGTTCCTCAACGCCGTCGCGCTCGGGCAGGTGACGCCGGGCCCCGTCGTCCAGACGGTCGCTGTCGTCGGGTACGCGGCGCGAGGCATCGGGGGCGCGCTCCTTGCATCGCTCGTGGCGTTCACGCCGTCGTTCGTCTTCATCCTCGTCGGCGGTGACCGCTTCGACCGGGTGCGCAACGACAGGCGCGCCAGGGCGTTTCTCGACGGTGCCGGCCCGGCCGCGATCGGCGCGATCCTCGGAGTCTCCGTCCCGCTCACGCGGGCCCTGCACGAGAACTGGCAGCTCGGCGTCCTCGCCGCGGCTGCCGTCGCGCTCCTCCTTCTACGGCGAGACGTGGTCATGACACTCCTGCTCGCAGGCACCGCGGGGGTCATCGCCGCCGTCGCGGGCGCGCCCTTGCCACACTAGGGGTCATGGCCGAGCGGATGCGCAGGGTGAACGAGTCGGTCCGCCAGGTACTCGCGGAAGCCCTGCCCGAGCTGAAGGATCCGCGGATAGGCCTCGTCACGGTCACCGGCGTCGACACGACCCCGGACCTCAGGCATGCGACGGTCTACGTGAGCGTGCTCGGCTCGACGCGCAAGCGGAAGGCGTCGCTCCAAGGGCTGACCGCCGCACACGGGGTGCTGCAAAGCCGGCTCGCGCGCGAGCTGCGGATGAAGCGGACTCCTCAGCTGACGTTCGAGTACGATCCCTCGGTCGAGCGCGGCGTACGCATGACACACCTCATCGATGAGCTCGCCCCAGACGACGAGTGACCTTCAGGCTGTGGCCGACGCGCTCCGCGCGAACGACCATTTCGTCGTCGTCAGCCACGAGAATCCGGACGGCGACTCGCTCGGCTCGCTGCTCGCGACGACGCTCGCGCTCCGCCAGCTCGGCAAGGACGCCATCATGTACCTGAGCGGGGACACGCCGCTCCCGCGCGAGTACGGGTTCATGCCGTTCGACGACCTCACGCGTCAGGTGCCCGACGACGTCGCCGACCGCGTGCTCGTCGCCGTCGACTGCGCAAAGGCGGACCGCATCGGCCCCGATCCCGGCTTGCTGATGGACGCGAAGCTCAAGGTCGACATCGACCACCACCACGACAATTCGCGCTTCGGCGACGTCAACCTGATCGTGGCGGAGGCGTCGTCGACCGGGGAGGTGCTTCGCGACGTCTTCCGCGAGCTCGGCGTCGAGATCACGCCGGAGATCGCGGAGCCGCTCTACATCGCCCTCGTCACCGACACGGGGCGCTTCCAATACACGAACACGACGCCGAAGGCGCTGCGTCTCGCGGCCGAGCTCGTCGAAGCGGGCGCGGACGTGCACGCGGTCTTCCAGCAGGTATACGAGTCGGTCGAGTTCGCGAAGCTGAAGCTGCTCGCGCGGGCGCTCGAGCGCGCGCAGGTGCTCGAAGGCGGACGCATCGTCGTCTCCGTGCTCCTGCGCAACGACTTCTCCGAGGTGGGCGCAGTCGAGGCGTACTCGGAGGGGATCATCGACTACCTCCGCGCGGTCGAAGGCTCCGAGCTCGCCGTTCTCATCCGCGAGCCGCCGCGCGAGGGCGGTCCGACGCGGCGGGTCTCGCTCCGCTCGAGCGTCGACGAGCTCGACGTCTCCGCCATCGCTCGCCGCTTCGACGGCGGCGGCCACCGGCAGGCCGCCGGCTTCTCGAGCGACCTGCCGGTCGAGGAGATAACCGACATCATCCGCGCCGGGTTCGTGGAGCAACGTGCCCGCGCGAGCGCTTGAGCCCGCAGGCGTCGCGCTCGTCGACAAGCCGGCCGGGCCGTCGTCGTTCGCGATCGTCGCGCAGATCCGGCGGATGACGGGCGCTCGCACCGGGCACGCGGGAACGCTCGACCCGTTCGCGACCGGGCTCCTGCTCGTGCTCTCGGGAAGGACGACGAAGCTCGCGCCGCGGCTCGTCGGCCTCGAGAAGCGCTATCTGACGACGATCGACTTGACGGCGACGACGACGACCGGCGATCCGGATGGGGAGGTCGTCGAGCGCCACGACCCACCGGTCGACCTCGATCTCGAGCGGCTGCGCGGCGAGATCGAGCTCCCCGTTCCGGCCGCCTCGGCAGTGAAGATCGCCGGCGAGCGTGCGTACAAGCTGCACCGGCGAGGCGTGGACGTCCAGATGCCGATGCGGCGCTCGATCGTCCGCGCCCTCGACGTCGTCGATCGGGACGCGAGCACGGTGACCCTCGACCTCCGCGTCAGCTCGGGGACGTACGTGCGCGCCATCGCCGACGCGCTCGGCGGCCACTGCCGGACGCTCCGGCGGACGGAGGTCGGGCCGTTCTCCGTCGAGGACGCGATTGCGCCAGCGGGCTTCACGCCCGGACGGCTGCTCACCGAGGAACAGGTGCTCGCGGTCCTGTGAACGTCACGCATCGTCCCGACGAGCTCGAGCCCGCGCGGCGCGCGGTCGCGATCGGAACGTTCGACGGCGTCCATCGCGGTCATCGGCGCGTGCTCGAAGCGGCTCTGGCCTCCGGGTTGCGCCCTGCGGTCGTCACGTTCGACCCACATCCGCGGTCGTTCTTCGGCGCCGGCGTCGAGCTCCTGACGACGCTCGAGCGCCGGTTGGAGCTGCTCGGGCAGGCTGGCATCGAGGACGTGCTCGTCTGCCGCTTCGACGCCGAGACGGCCGAGCTCTCGGCCGAGGACTTCGCCGAGCAGGTGCTGCGCGCCGCCGGCGCGGAGATCGTCGCCGCAGGCGACGGGTTCCGCTTCGGGCGGGGCCGCTCCGGGGACCTCGCTCTGCTGGAGCGGCTCGGCTTCGACGTCCGCCGCGTCCCGCTGGTCGACAACGTGTCGTCGAGTCACATCAGGGAGTTGCTCGCGGCCGGCGAGGTCGTGCCCGCGGCGCAGCTCCTCGGCCGCCCGTCCGAGGTCGAGGGCGAGGTCGTCACCGGTGACCGGCGCGGAGCCGGTCTCGGGTTCCCGACCGCGAACCTCGCCGTCCCGGTCGGGCTGCTCGTACCCGCCCTCGGCGTCTACGCAGGCTCGGCCCTCGGTCATCGCGCCGCCGTCTCGATCGGGACCAATCCGCACTACGGCGGCACCGAGCGCCGAGTCGAGGCGTACCTGCTCGACTACACGGGCGACCTCTACGGCCGGCGGGTCGTGGTCGAGCTGTGGGAACGCCTGCGCGACGAGGCGGTCTTCGAGTCGGAGGGAGAGCTGATTGCGGCGATCGACCGGGACGTCGCGCGTACCCGCGCCTCGACTCGGCCCGAATAGGTCGGTCGGGCAACAGCGGGTGTTGCCCGCGGTGCG
>CAZXZX010000243.1:0-7231 GCA_964645445.1 uncultured Gaiellales bacterium | reverse complement strand
CTTCACGTTCATGGCGATGATGGTCGTGTCGTTCGTCCGCTCGAGCTCGAACCCCGCGCACCGCAACCTGACGAAGCTCGACCTCGCCATCATCGGCGCCGCGCTCATCGGCGGCATGGTCGGCTTCCTCTGGTACAACGCCTTCCCCGCCGAGGTGATCATGGGCGACACCGGGTCGATGGCGCTCGGAGGCGCGCTCGCGACGTTCGCGATCATGACGAAGACCGAGGTCCTGCTCCTCCTGATCGGCGGCATCTTCGTCATCGAGGCGCTGTCGGTGATCATCCAGGTCGTCTCGTTCAAGTTCCTCGGGAAGCGCGTGTTCCTCATGGCGCCGATCCACCACCACTTCGAGATGAAGGCGTGGTCGGAGACGAAGATCATGGTGCGCTTCTGGATCGTCGCCGGGATCCTGTGCTCGGCCGGCTTCGCGCTCTTCTACCGCTACTACTTCGCTCAGGGGTGAGCGGCGTCGTGGCAGTCCTGGGCGCCGAGGCGGCGCGTGCGTCGGTCGCGTCGTTCGGGGACTTCGACGAGGTCGTCATCCTCGAGCCGTCCGTGGACGAGCTCGAGCAGCTGCTCCGCGACCTAGCCGATCCGCGGCTCGACTACCTGCTCGGAGCGCTGCCGGTGCTGCCGCTGCCGGATGCGAGCGTCGACCGCGTGATCGGCGCCGAGGACGGCCATCCGGAGGTCGCGCGCGTCCTCAGGTGACTTCGCGGCGCGCGGCCGAGGATCCACTGTCCGCGGGGCGAAGTACGCCCGGATGAGCGACCTACCCCGTCGCGCGCTCGTGCTCGGGCTCGCCGTGACCGGCGAGGCGGCCGCGCTCGCGCTCGCGGCCCGCGGCGTCGAGGTGGTCGTCAACGACCGCTCGCCCGACGCCGACCCTGGGAGGCTCGCGGGCACCGGCGTCGAACTGCTCCTCGGGACGGAGGACGAATCGGTGCTGGAGGGAGTCGACCTGGTGGTGAAGAGCCCCGGCGTGCCGGCGCGCTCGCCCGTGGTCGTGGCGGCGCACGAGCGCGGGATCCGGGTGTGGAGCGAGATCGAGCTCGGCTGGCGCCTCCTTCCCGGCAACCCGGTGCTCGGCGTCACCGGGACGAAGGGGAAGACGACGACCGTCCGGCTCCTGGGCGCGATGTTCGCCGCCGCGGGCGTCGACGCCGTGCTCGCCGGCAACGAGCACGTGCCGTTGAGCGAGGTCGCGCTCACGGTCGAGCCGGGGACGTGGGTCGTATGCGAGCTGTCGAGCTTCCAGCTCGAGGACGTGGAGACGCTCGCGTGCGATATCGCCGTCCTCCTCAACCTCGAGCCCGATCATCTCGACCGGCACGGGACGTTCGAGGCCTACCGCGACGCGAAGCTGCGCATCTTCGAGCGTGCGAAGACGAAGATCGGTCCCGACGACTTTTCCGCGGACGACTCGCTCCCGGCAGAGCCGCGCATGCCGGGCGCGCACAACCGCGCAAACGCCGCCGCCGCGACCCTCGCAGCGCGCGCAGCCGGCCTTCCCGACGAGGCGATCGCCGAGGCCCTGCGCACGTTCGAAGGCGTTCCGCACCGGCTCGAGCTCGTGCGCGACCTGCGCGGCGTGCGCTACGTCAACGACTCGAAGGCGACGACGGTCGCCGCGACGCTCCGGGCCATCGACGCGTACGAAGACACTCCGCTGCATCTGATCCTCGGTGGCTCGGACAAGGGACAGGACTTCGGTCCTTTGGCGCGCGCGATCCCCGACTGGGTGCGCGGCGTTCATCTCATCGGTGCGGTTGCGGATGACCTGGCTCGCGCTTTCGACGCGGCCGGCGTTCGCCACGACCGCGACGGCGACCTCGCGCAGGCGATCGTGCACGCGACGGCGGAGGCGCAGGCGGGCGACGTCGTCCTCCTCTCGCCGGCGACCGCGAGCTTCGACCAGTTTCGCAACTTCGAGGAGCGCGGCGACGCGTTCCGCCGCATCGTCGAGGAGTTGCAGTGAAGCAGCGGAGCCTCGAGTGGCAGCTGCTCGTCCTCGTCACACTCGCGCTGACGGCGTTCGGGCTGATCATGGTGTACAGCGCGACGTCCGCCTCGGCGGCGCTCGGCAACGGCAACCCGACCGGCTACCTCGAGCGGCAGGGGATCTACGCGATGCTCGGCTTCGGGCTCCTCGTCGTTGCCGCGCGAACGGACTTTCGCAAGCTGCGCGCGCTGGCGCCGACGCTCGTGGGCACGGCGCTCGCGCTCTGCCTCGCCGTCCTCGTCATCGGCACGCGCGTCAACGGCGCGCGCCGCTGGATCGGGTTCGGCCCGGCCACGTTCCAGCCGTCCGAGCTCGCAAAGCTCGCGCTCGTCGTATGGGCGGCGGCATATCTCTCCCGTCGTCCCGCGCCGCGCACGCTGAAGGACCTCGCTCGCCCGATGGGCCTGCTCGTCGGCCTCTTCTGCATCCTCATCCTGGCCGAGCCCGACCTCGGCACCGTCATCACCATCGTCGTCATGATCGGCGCCGTCCTGCTCGTCTCCGGGACGCCGCTGCCGACGCTGGGCGTTGCGTACATGCTCGTGTCCGGCGCCGGCGCGGTCGCGGCCTGGTCGTCGCCGTACCGGCGGGCGCGCCTGTTCACCTTCCTCGACCCGTGGAAGGACCCGCTCGGCGCCGGCCTGCAGAACGTGCAGGCGCAGATCAGCGTCGGGTCGGGCGGGATCTTCGGCCGCGGGCTGGGGCAGGGGATCGAGAAGATCCACTACCTGCCGGAGGCGCACACGGACATGATCTTCGCCGTCATCGCCGAGGAGCTCGGGCTCATCGGCGCGGCCGTCCTCGTCGCCGGTTACTGCGCGTTCGCATATGCGGGGCTGCGGCTCGCGATCGCGTGCAAGGACCCGTTCGGCAAGCGCCTTGCGGCGGGCATCACGGCGCTCGTGTGCGGGCAGGCGGCGATCAACCTCGCGGCCGTGCTCGGGCTCGCGCCGCTGACCGGGATTCCGCTCCCGTTCGTGTCCTACGGCGGTTCGAGCCTCGTCATAACGCTCCTGGGTGTCGGGATCCTCCTTAACATCGCTCGTGGCCATGCCGGAACAAAGACAGCTTCGGTGCCTGATCGCAGCGGGCGGGACGGTCGGGCATCTCGCCCCGTCGCTCGCCGTGGCGGAGGCGCTCCGCGCGCGCGGGGCGGCGGTGACGTTCGCCGGGTCGCCGGATCGCGTCGAGGCGCGGCTCGTTCCTGAGCATGGCTACCCGTTCGACGAGTTCGCCGTCGCCGGCTTCCCGCGTCGCCCCGGGCCGGCGCAGTTGCGCGCGCTCGCGCTCGCGGCAGCCGCGCCGGTCGCCTGTCTGAGGATCCTCGAGCGGCGCAAGCCGGACGTCGTCCTCGGCGGCGGCGGCTACGTCGCCGGGCCGATGGTTCTCGCCGCGCGTCTCCGCAGGATTCCGGCCGCGCTGACGGAGGCGGACGCGCATCTCGGTCTCGCGAACCGGCTGGCGGCGCCGTTCGCCGAGCGCGTGTTCCTCGCGCTTCCCGTGCACGGGCGGAACGGCGCGAAGTACGTCGCGGTCGGGCGGCCCGTTCCCGCGCGCTCGCAGGCGGCGCCCCGGGCGGAGGCGCGCGAGCGGCTCGGGCTTCCGGCGGACGGCCCGGTCGTGCTCGTGTTCGGCGGCTCGCTCGGAGCGCGGCTGCTGAACGAGCTTGCACTCGACGCGTGGGCGGAGTCGGGCCCCGCCGTGCTGCATCTGTGCGGCGAGCGCGACTACCCGACGCTGCAGGGCCGTGTGACACGTGACGACTACCTGCTGCTCCCGTTCATCGCCGAGATCGGGCTCGCGTACGGTGCCGCCGACATCGCCGTCGCGCGCGCGGGTGGCTCGGTGTGGGAGCTCGCGGCCGCCGGCCTTCCGGCCGTGCTGGTCCCCGGCGAGTTCGCGACCGGCGGCCACCAGCGAAAGAACGCGGAGTGGTTCGCGCGGGCCGGAGGAGCCGTCGTCGTCCCGGAGGCCGACGCGCAGTGCGTGCCGGGGCTCGTGGATTCGTTGCTCGCGGATCCCGCGAGGCTTGCCGCGATGGCGAAGGCGATGCAGACGGCCGCGAAGCCCGACGCCGCAGAGAGGATCGCCGATGAGCTCATCGAGCTCGCAGCCGTTCGCCGGTAGACGGATCTGGATTGGGGGCATCGGCGGCGCCGGCATGAGCGCGTACGCGCTGCTCGCCCATGCGTGGGGCGCCGAGGTCGCCGGGTGGGACCGCCAGCAGACGCCGTATCTCGCGAATCTGGAGGGGATCGACGTAGCGATCGCGCCGGATCCGCCGCGGCCGCCGGACGGATGGGAGGTGTACGTCTCGACCGCGTTCGCGGGCCGCGTCGCGGGCCGTCCGCGCGCGGACCTCCTCGCCGAGCTCGTGTCCCTCCGCCGCTCGATCGTCGTCGCCGGTGCGCACGGCAAGACGACGACGTGCGCGATGATCGCGTTCTGCCTCGATCGCCTCGGCCTCGATCCCGCGTTCCTAATCGGCGGTGACGTCCCCCAGCTCGGCGGGAACGCGCGCGCCGGCGAGGGCTGGCTCGTCGTCGAGGGCGACGAGTCCGACCGCTCCGTCGCAGCGCTGCGGCCGGAGATCGCCGTGCTCCTGAACGTCGACCTCGACCATCACACGACGTTCGCCTCGCTCGCGGAGGTGGAGGCCTTGTTCGAGGACTGGCTCGGGACGGTGCCGCACGTCGTGCGCGCCGAGGAGCTCGAGCCGGTGGGCATCGACCTCGCCGTTCCGGGCGAGCACAACCGTCGCAACGCCGCAGCGGCGCTCGCTGCACTCGAGCTCGCCGGGGTCGCGGGCGCGGAGCGCGTCATCGGCGAGTTCACCGGCGCAGGCCGCCGTCTTCAGCGTCACGGCGACAGCGTGTTCGACAGCTATGCGCATCATCCGGCCGAGCTCGCGGCCGACATCGCCGCCGTGCGAGACGGAGGTCGCGTGCTCGCCCTCTTCCAGCCCCATCTCTACTCACGCACGCAGAACCTCGCGCACGAGTTCGCGCTCGCGCTCGCCTCCGCCGACGCTGTCTGCGTCACCGAGATCTATCCCGCGCGCGAGGAGCCCCTGCCCGGCGTGAGCGGTCGTCTCATCGTCGAGGAGCTCGCGTGTGTCCGGCCCGGCATGCGCATCGGGTGGGCCCCGACGCTGGAGGATGCCGCGCGCATCGTGCGCGGATGGGCGGTGAGAGGCGACACGATCCTCACGCTCGGCGCCGGCGACGTCGACCGCGCGGTAGATCTCCTGTGACCGATCTTTCGCGGTTCACGACGCTTGGTACCGGCGGGGCGGCACGTGAGTTTGCCGAGCCGACGACGGTCGCCGAGGCCGAGGAGCTGCTGCGGCGTGGGGTGCCGGTGGCCACGATCGGCCTCGGCTCCAACCTCCTGGTCGCGGACGAGGGCGTCGATGCGCTCGTGCTCAAGCTCTCCGGAGAGCTCGCGTCCGTCGAGGTGGACGGCGATCTCGTGCGCGCAGGCGCCGGCGCGGCGAACGCCGTCGTTCTCCACCGCGCGAGGGCTGCCGGCCTCGGGGGCTTCGAGTTCGCGTGCGCGATCCCCGGCACGATCGGCGGCGGCATCTGGATGAACGGCGGCGCGTACGGCGGCGATTTCTCGCAGGTGCTCGTGCGCGCCCTCGTCGCGACTGCGAAAGGGACCGAGTGGATGACGCCCGCCGAGCTCGGGCTCTCGTACCGGCACTCGAACCTCGAGCACGGGCAGGTCGTCCTTCGGGCCGAGCTGCGGCTGCATCGGCGGCCGCCCGACGAGATCAAGGCGGCCGTCCGCCTGCTGAACGCACAGCGCAAGGCCGCGCAGCCCACGAACCGGCGCACGTTCGGCAGCGTGTTCAAGAACCCCGCGCATGAGCTGAGCGCGGGGCGCATGCTCGAGGCGTGCGGTCTCAAGGGACACCGCATCGGCGGAGCGCAGATCTCGCCGAAGCACGCGAACTTCATCGAAAACGCCGGCGGCGCCCGCACGGAGGACGCGCTCGCCCTGATGGCGGAGGCGCGCCGTCGCGCTCGCGAGCAGTACGGCGTCGAGCTCGTCCACGAGGTCGAGCTCCTCGGGCCGATCCAGGTGACGTAGGAGCGGCGCGCCGCACGGCGAACCAGACCGGGTGGCCGCAAGGCAGCGTTTGCTTGCAATCGCGATCGCCCTTCCGGTCGTCTCCGTGGGCGCGTACTTCGCCGCCCGCTCGACGTCGGCGTTCGCCGTCCGGACGGTCTCGGTCTCCGGCGGCACGCCGGCGCTCCAGGCGCAGGTGCGGAGGGCGCTCGCGCCACTCATCGGGCGGAGCCTGCTGGCGTTGAACGGCGGCGCACTCGAGCGTCGCGTCGACGCGCTGCCGGCGGTCCTCTCGACGACATACGACCGCGCCTTCCCGCATACGCTGCGCGTGCACGTCGTCCCCGAGGTCCCCGTCGCCGTCCTCCACCGCGGGAAGGAGACCTGGCTCGTCTCGGCGCGGGGGAGGGCGATCGCGCAGATCAAGGTGGGCTCGCGCCCCGGCCTGCCGCGAATCTGGGTGCCGACCGCGGCGCAGGTCGCGCCGGGCGCGTTCCTCGCAGCGGACGCGGGCGGGACGGCGGCGCGCGCGCTCGCGCTCGCGGCCGGCTTCCCGGCGCGGTTCACGACCGTGACGTTCGCGCACGGCGAGCTGACCATGCGCCTACGCCTCGGTGTCGAGCTGCGGCTCGGCGAGCCCGTGGACGTCCGCCTCAAGCTTGCGATCGCGCGGCGTGCGCTACGGGTGCTGCCGCCGGGCTCCACGTACCTCGACGTTGCCGTGCCGCAGCGGCCGGTGGCCGGCTCGAACCCTCAAGTCTCAACTTCAGCTTCAGCGTTGTCCGGCTGAGGCCTAATTGACAGCGGAGTTTTCCACAACTACCCTGCGGCGCGAAGTCCCTGCTTCCGCCCCATATCTCCAGTAAAGGTTCAGGTGTCGGCCCCATGAGCATGCGCGACCAGTCCGGCAACTACCTCGCCGTCATCAAGGTCGTCGGCGTGGGCGGCGGCGGCACGAACGCCGTCAATCGCATGGTCGACGCCGGGCTCGCCGGCGTCGAGTTCGTCGCGGTCAACACGGACGCGCAGGCGCTGATGATGTGCGACGCCGACGTGAAGATCCACATCGGCTCGAAGGCGACGCGCGGGCTCGGAGCCGGCGCGGATCCGGCCGTCGGCCTGGCGGCCGCCCAGGAGAGCCGCGACGAGCTG
>CAZXZX010000242.1:0-8996 GCA_964645445.1 uncultured Gaiellales bacterium | reverse complement strand
GCACGATCGACGCGAACGAGGTCGCGTCCGCTCGTATCTCCGGCGATTCGACGCGGACGCAGATCGAGGTCGTGCTGCACGACGGCGTGAAGGCGTCGTCCTCCTACCTGCCCTCCGACACGATCGTCCAGCGGCAGCTCGTCGCGCATCGCGTACGAGTGACGGTCGCCAGTCCCGCAGCGACACCCCTCTGGATGCTGCTGGGGCCGCCCGTCGCGTTCGTGCTCGCCCTGCTCTTGGCAGCCCTCTTCATCGTTCGCCGACGGGGGAGCCTTCGTCTGCGCCCGCGCCGTGGCGGCCAGTCCGCGCGAACGATCCGAAGGTACTCGAGCTCGGTGCTGTTCAAGGACGTTGCCGGCTGCGACGAAGCGGTCGACGAGGTGCGTGAGATGGTCGACTTCCTGCGCCGGCCGGAGCGATTCGCGCGGGTCGGCGCGCGCATCCCGAGCAGCGTCCTCCTGTACGGGCCACCCGGCACCGGCAAGACGCTGATCGCGAAGGCCCTTGCCGGCGAGGCGGGAGTGCCGTTCTTCGCCGTCTCCGGCTCCGAGTTCATCGAGATGTACGTCGGCGTCGGCGCGAAGCGGATCCGCGACCTGTTCGCGCGCGCGCGCCGGTGCGAGGAAGGCGCGGTCGTGTTCTTCGACGAGATCGACGCGATCGGCCGCCATCGCTCGAGCGGCGCGGCGCCGGGCGGCCACGAAGAGCGGGAGCAGACGCTGAACCAGTTGCTCGTCGAGCTTGACGGGTTCGACACGTCGACCAAGGTGGTCGTCGTCGCTGCCACGAACCGAATCGACATCCTCGATCCGGCGCTGCTGCGTCCCGGACGATTCGGCCGTCAGGTACCGGTCGACCTACCGGCGAAGCAGGGCCGCGAGGCGATCCTCAAGGTGCACGCCCGCGGCATCCCGCTCGGCGACGACGTCGACTTCGAGCTCCTGGCAGAGTCGACGGCAGGACTTTCCGGCGCCGATCTCTCCGAGGTCGTCAACGAAGGGGCGATCCTGGCGGCGCGCGCCGACCAGTCGGTCGTCACACACCGCAACCTGCATGACGCGGTCCTGCGCGTGCTGCTCGGTCCCGAGAAGCGCAACGCAATGCTGGCCGAGGGCGAGCTCGAGATCATCGCCTACCACGAGGCGGGCCACGCGCTCGCCGCCGAGCTGTGCCCCAACCACGACAAGCCCCTGCATGCGACCGTCCGCCCGCGCGGCAAGGCAGGAGGCTTCGTGTTCATGGGGCGTACAGACCGGGCGCTGCAGGACGCGGACCTGATCCACGAGCGGATGGTCGTCGGTCTCGCCGGCCGCGCCGCCGAGCAGATCGTCTTCGGCAAGGTCTCCTCGGGAGCCGCCAACGACCTCGAACAAGTCAATGGGATCGCGCGCCAGGCCGTCGAGAAATTGGGTCTCTCCCCTGAGGTTGGTCAGATCATCAGCTTCAACGACCGCAGCCAGCTCTCGCAGGAGGCGCTCGGGCTCGTCGACCGCGTCGTCGAGAAATTCCTCCATGCCGCGTACGAAGACGCCCTCAATCTCCTCTCGGAGAACCTCGAATCGCTCGAGAGGCTCGCCGGGCTCCTCATCAGCCAGAAGGATCTCGAGCGCATCGACATCCTGAGCGCCATCTCGACCACGATCCCGCCGGTGAAGCTGCAGTCTCGGTTCGGCACGCGCGTCGAGCAGGCGGCGACCGCCGACGACGCCGAGACGGAAGCAGTCCCGGAGCGCAAGCCGGTCCCGGTCATACGCCCGCTGCACGGTGGCGCCGGCCTCCGCCTGCGCGGACGTCTGCTCGGAGGAGGCGCGGGGGCGACCGTGACCGGCTCCGACGCTCACCGGTAGCCGCCCGCTCGCCACCCGCCGTTTCAACTTCTTGAGGAACGAAGGAGCCCCTGCCTCACGGGGTACGTGAGGCAGGGTCGATGCAATCGACCTCCAGACGAACGATGCACGCCTCGAGAACGAGCAGTCCGAAGGGAGGTGAGAGCAGCGCTCAGTGTAGTGGCCTCCGGCCGCCTCTAGCTCACTGAACGTCACAGGCAGGCGCATGCGCGTCTGCCAAAGGAGGAAGAGAAATGCGGAAGCTTCTCGGAGCGCTCGCGGTGATCGCGTGCGCATCGGTCACGCTTTGGACGGCGGGTGCCTCGGCAACGTCCGGGGCGCATTTCTTCCCGGACACCAGCGCGACCGTCGGCGACAACGGTGCACTCTCGATCTCCATCGACGAGGCCGGCGTCGGCCAGCAGACGGACGATTTCACGCTGACCTGGACTGCCACCGCCGACTACGGCTGCATCAACGGTGGCGGCAACCACCCCAAGGCGAGCAACAAGTCGACGACCACGACCGGCGGATCGAGCTCCTTCTCGGAGTCGCCGATCAACGGACGGGTGAGGGCGACCGAAACCGTCGACGGCACGCCGCCTGCACCGACGAATGGGTTCGCTTGCCCGGGCGGCCAGACGCTCGTGCTCGCAGACGTGAGCTACAGCGCCACCCTGACGGACACGACCAACGGTGACTCGGCTCCTACGCTCACCGCCTCGCGGACCTTCTTCACCTTCAAGTAACCACGAGACGGCAGACGAACGCGCCGGGCGCTCGGCGAGCGCCCGGCGCGCAGCCGCCGCGGTGAAGTGAGCTCCTGAACCACCAGGTGAGGGGTGGGTGAACAGGGCCGCGACTGCGATGTTCTTGGCATGGCAATGCTACGAGAACGGCTACGGCCGATCGCACAAACAGGGCTCTGTGGGGGCGATGGCAATCCGCTGTGGGTGCGCTACGCGGATCTCGTCAAGCTCGGCTTCTCGCCTGAGACGAGCATGATCGTCGCGGAAGCGCCGGTCGGGCTCGACAGCGTGAGATCCCTGCTGCTTCCCGACGGCGCCACGCGCTGAGAGGGGCAGTCGCGCGACAGATCGGGACGGCCCGCAGTCCAAGAGGCGGGTCGCCCGGCAGCGCGGGCTCCTCTCCGCGGTCCGCCGCTAGCTGCGGCGTCGGCGTCGGCGGGGCCGTCCGAGCATGAGCGCGGACGGAGACGGGTGACTCCGCCTGGGGTGCTCGTAGCGGGCCACGAACTCGTCGACCAGCAAGTCGGCGTCGAGCTCGAGGAAGGCCGCATAGGTGCGCAGGAAGGCGATGCGGTAGCTCCCGGGCGGTAGCTGGTCGAACGCTTCCTGTTCGAGTGCGTGCAGGTACAGCTCGCGCAACCTCGTTCGCTTCGCGGCGTCCGCGAGGCCGAGGCCGCGGCGGACCCGTGCCTGGGCGAGGGAAGCACCTATCTCGATCACCGCAGCGACCCTCCCACCGATCTCCTTCATCCCGTTTCACCGGACGCTAACGGGCCGCGCACGCGATGCCGATCTAGAGACCGGGCGGTACGCGGCCCGAGGGGACTAACGGCAGACTCCTCACAAGGCTCGTGCCGCCCACTTTCACGCGTCGGCGGCTGTGATGCGACGAACGAAAGGCTGGGCCGCGGCTGCGCTTTCGGCTGAGTAGGGAGACCTGGCGCCGCAGCCGGCCTCTGAGCCTCGCCCGCTAGGGGCGCATCGACAGGTGCGCCCCGTCTTGTGCAGTGGCAGGTTCTCGGACCCGCCGTGCGGCGCCCATCGGCACGCGGCGTGCGAAGACGACATAGCGCTCGAGCGCCGTGTGCGGAGGGTGGCAGGCGGTGAGGATCAGCTGCTGGAAGCCGACGTTTGCGAGAACGGAGACGTCGGTGACGGGCACGATCCGCTCGCGGTAGACCCGGTATCGGAATCGCCCCCAGCGCGTGGTGACGGTGATCGTGTCGCCGCGCCGAAGATCGTTGATGTGCAGGAACGGATGCGTGTGCGTGACGCGATGGCCTGCGAATGCCGTCGTTCCCGGTTGTCCGGGAAGCGCGGTGCTCGGGTAATGGCCCGGCCCGAGTGCGAGGACGCGTGCGTCGGTGCCTTGGTGGCCGATCCCGCGGAAATGCAGACGTGGGATCGCCAGTGTCGCGACGGGCGTTCCCATCCGCATGCGCCCGACCGCGGCCCATGCGGGCTCACGGCCGGGCCCGGCGACCAGGGAGGCGGCGGCAATCTGAATCGCGGCGACGACCGCCGCCAGCCCGGTCATGGCTCACATGCTCCTACGGCGTGAATGCGAGTTGGCTCGGTGCAGCCGGCTTCGTCGCCTTCGCCGCCTTGACACCCGACGTCGGCGCGGACGTCCCGGCCGGTGTCGTCGTCGTGCTGGGCTTGCCGGCAGGCGGCGGGACGAGCGGGGCGGCTGTCGTCGTCGTTGCGGCCGTCGTGGCTGCAACAGACGTCGTACCGGCGGTCGTCGTCGTGCCTACCGTTGTTGTCCCGACCGTTGACGTCGTGCCGACGGCGGTCGACGCAGCCTGCGTCGTTGTCGGGACCGTGGTCGTTGTCGGGACCGTCCTGGTCGTGGTCGGGACGGTCGTCGTCGTTGCAACGGTCGTCGTGCAGGGACGATCGTTGCCGTTGTCGTTGCCGTTGTTCCCCTTGCCCCGATCGTCCTCGCAGTTGCCGTGCCCCTTGCTCGTGCCGGGGCTGCTGTTCCCGTTGTGGATGCACGGGTCGCCGCCGTATCCGGGCGGGCACGACGCGGTTGGGTCGGTGTCGCCGTTGTTCGTGCCTTGACCGTTGCCCTGATTACCTGCAACCGCCACGGCCGCCATGAGCCCGCCCGCGAAGACGAGCGCCACGATGACCGCCCAGACCCCTCGTTTGTTCATCCGTATCCCCCCATCCCTTTGCGATGGAACTGCGCAATCCCAACGCAGGGAAGGTACGGAGAGTTACACGTTCATTTAATTGAACGATTAACAAACGAATACGGTTCAGAATCGTGAACGGCTACGCACCCTTGATGTGGCATTTCCCTCGGAAGTACGCGCTCAGGTGCGTGAGCGCGGGGCGCGCGGCCTGCGCCTTCGCGACGAGCGGCTTCTCGTACACGACGATCTTCGTGAAGTCCCAGTTCACCGCGGTCATCTTCCCGTTCACGTAGTTCACGAAAGCGAGCGCCTTCCGGAGGTCGGGCTTGATACTTCCGGGCGCCGAGCCGAGCAGCGAGGGCTCGGCCTTCACGATCGCGCCGTACTCGACCTTGAGCTTCCGCTCCAGGGTCTGGATGGTGTCGGTGCCGGTCGGGCTGATCACGGCGTTCGAGTGGACGAGATACGCCGCCACGCCCTTCGCAGTGCCACAGAAGCTCGCCTGCCTGACCGGCGCGGCGGCTGCATTCGACGCGTAGGCGGACAACACCGCTGCCGTGAGCGCCAACGTGACGAGCTTCATCTGGTTCCTCCTTCGGGTTGCGGGTCGAGCCGCAGGAACCGGATTGTTCGCCATTTGCGCGGCGCACGCAAGCGCGGCGCGCCCCGCTCGAGCTCGCCCCGCCTCAGCGCCGCCGAAACACGTTCGGCGTTGTCGATGCGTCAGACGTGCGACGCGATGAAAGTCGGCTGCATGAACCCTACTTTGCCGGAACGATGCGGGCTCGAATCACGGAATCGAGCTTCGGAAAGCGATTCTTAAGAAATGCGTTCCCTTGCGCCGCGATCTGGCCCTGGAGGTTCGTGACCGCCTCACCGTACCCGCCGTACAGCGTGTTCACGGCCTTCATCCCGCTCGTCACCTTCCCGAAGGGTGCGAAGCCCTGGCCGTCGAGATTGGGGCCGTTGTCGCCGAGGTTGATGAAGAGCTGCGTCGTGCGCGTGTTCGGTCCCGCGTCCGCGTACGTGATCGTCCCGACCTTGTTGGACGTCTTCACCGGGTCGTCCGGGATGTTCGCGGTCTGCCACGCGGACGACACCTTGGGGTAGCCGCTGATCCCGAATTGGACGACGAAACCCTTCACCACGCGGAAGAACTCGTTCCCGTCGAAGAAGCGAGCCTTGACGAGGTTGTAAAAACGGTCGGCACCGCGCGGCGCCCAGTTCCGGTGGACGGTGACGACGAACGTCCCCTTCGTCGTGTCGAACTCGACCGCGAAGGTCGCCGGCGCCTTTGCCGTCAGCGAGGCCGGGTGGAGGAGCGCCGGCGGCGGCGCGGGATTCGCATGGAGCATCGGATCCCAGAGTAGCCGGTAGAAACCCGCATCTCCGCGGCAGCAAGCCACGATGCGACGGCCGCCCGCCATCGCGAGTGTTTGGCCATGAGGCTCGTGCTGGACGGAAACGAGGCGGCCGCGCTCGTCGCGCACAAGACGAGCGAGGTGATCGCCATCTATCCGATCACTCCGGCGTCCGCGATGGGCGAGCTCTCGGACGAGTGGTCGGCGAAGGGGCGTCCGAACCTGTGGGGCGACGTCCCCGCCGTGATCGAGATGCAGTCCGAAGGCGGCGCCGCCGGCGCCGTGCACGGTGCGCTCCAGGCCGGCTCGCTGACGACGACGTTCACGTCGTCGCAGGGCCTTCTCCTCATGCTCCCCGACATGTTCAAGATCGCGGGCGAGCTGACGCCGTTCGTCATGCACGTCGCTGCCCGCGCCATTGCGACGAGTGCACTCTCGATCTTCGGCGACCACAGCGACGTCATGGCGGCCCGCGGCACCGGCTTCGCGATGCTCTGCGCGTCGGATGTCCAGGAGGCGCACGACTTCGCCGCCGTTGCGACCGCCGCGACGCTGCGCGCCCGGGTCCCCTTCCTTCACTTCTTCGACGGCTTCCGGACGTCACACGAGATCAACGTCATCGAAGGGCTGAGTGACGACGACCTGCTCGACCTGATCGACGAGGCGCAGGTGCGTGCCCACCGCGAGCGGGCGCTCAGCCCCGATCACCCCGTCATCCGCGGCTCCGCCCAGAACCCCGACGTCTTCTTCCAGTCGCGCGAGGCCTCGAGCCCGTACTACGCGGCGACGCTGCAGATCGTCGAGGACACGTTCGCCAAGCTCGCGACGCGGACCGGTCGCACGTATCACGCCTTCGACTACGTCGGCGACCCCGAGGCCGAGCGCGTGATCGTGATGATGGGCTCCGGCGTTGGCGCGGCAGAGGAAGCGCTCGTTCCGGGATGCGGACTTCTCAAGGTGCGCCTCTACCGTCCGTTCGACGGCGCAGCGCTCGCGGCCGCGCTCCCGGAGACGACGAAGGCACTCGCCGTCCTCGACCGCAGCAAGGACCCCGCCGCCGTGGGTGAGCCCCTGTACGAGGACGTCATCACCGCGCTTGCCGAGCAAGGGCGTCTGCCGCGCCGCCTGCTCGGCGGACGCTACGGCCTCGGCTCGAAGGAGTTCACGCCGGCGATGGCGGCCTCCGTCTTCGCCGAGCTTGCTGCCGAGGAGCCGCGCCTCCACTTCACGGTCGGCATAGACGACGACGTATCGCACACGAGCCTCGCGGTCGACTCCGCTTTCACGACCGAGCCGGACGACGTCGTGCGCTGCGTCTTCTACGGGCTCGGAAGCGACGGCACCGTCGGCGCGAACAAGAACTCCGCGAAGATCATCGCGACGCAGACGCCGCTCTACTCGCAGGGCTACTTCGTCATCGATTCGAAGAAGTCCGGCTCGACCACCGTCTCGCATCTTCGCTTCGGCCCGCGTCCGATCCGCTCCTCGTATCTCATCGAAGAGGCGCAGTTCGTCGCGTGCCACCAGTTCGACCTACTGCACCGGATGAACGTGCTCGGCGTCGCCGCCGACGGCGCGACCGTCCTCCTCAACGCGCCCTACGGCCCGGACGACATCTGGGACCGCCTCCCGCGCGAGATGCAGGAGCAGATCGTCGCGAAGCACCTCCGCGTCTACGTCGTCGACGCGAGCCGCGTCGCACGCGAGGCCGGTCTCCCGGGACGCGTGAACACCGTTCTCCAGGCGTGCTTCTTCGGACTGTCGGGCGTGCTGCCCGCGCAGCGCGCGATCGGGGCCATCAAGGAGGCCATCGCAAAGACGTACTCGAAGCGCGGCGAGGAGATCGTCCAGCGCAACTTCCGCGCCGTCGACATGGCGCTCGATGCGCTGCACGAGGTCGACGTCGACCGTGCCGTGACGGCGACGAACGGGCACGTCGACGTCGTCGACGACGAGCCAGATCTCATTCGCGCGCTCATCGCCGGCCGCGGCGACAAGCTCCCCGTGAGCGCGCTCCCCGTCGACGGGACGTTCCCACTCGGGACGGCGCGCTTCGAGAAGCGCAACCTCGCAGACGAGCTGCCGATCTGGGACGCGTCGATCTGCATCGACTGCGCCAAGTGCGCGCTCGTCTGCCCCCACGCGGCGATACGCATGAAGGTGTACGAGCCGACCGCGCTCGAGGGCGCGCCCGCGGGCTTCAAGTCGAAGGACTGGAAGGCGAAGGACCTCCCGGGAATGCTGATGACGATCCAGGTGTCGCCCGACGACTGCACCGGCTGCCGCATCTGCGTCGAGACGTGCCCGGCGAAGGACAAGCAGCATCCGGAGCACAAGTCGCTCGACTCGCTCGCGAAGGCCGAGCACGTCGACGCGGAGCGTGAGCGCTGGGAGTTCTTCCTCACCCTCCCCGAGATGGACCGCACGAAGGTACAGCCGGCGACGGTCAAGGGCTCGCAGATGCTGCAGCCGCTGTTCGAGTTCTCGGGCGCCTGTTCCGGCTGCGGCGAGACTCCGTACCTCAAGCTCCTGACGCAGCTCTTCGGCGACCGTATGCTCGTCGCGAACGCAACCGGCTGCTCGTCCATCTACGGCGGCAACCTCCCGACGACGCCGTGGACGACGAACGCGGACGGGCGCGGGCCCGCTTGGGCGAACTCGCTCTTCGAGGACAACGCGGAGTTCGGCTTCGGCATGCGGCTCGCGCTCGACCAGCAGGAGGCACAGGCGAAGCGGCTTCTCGGCGAGCTGAACGGCGCCGTCCCGGGCGAGCTGCGTGACGCGATCCTCGCCGCCGACCAGCACGACGAGGCCGGCGTCATGACACAGCGCGAGCGTGTCGCCGCCCTGAAGGGGGCGCTGCGAGAGAGCACCGACCCGCGCGCGCGGCGGCTCGTGACGCTCGCCGACTCGCTC
>CAZXZX010000241.1:0-6780 GCA_964645445.1 uncultured Gaiellales bacterium | reverse complement strand
TACACGGCCCGCGAGGCGGCGGACGCGCTCGGCATCAGCCTGGACACCCTCCGCCGCTGGGACCGTGACGGGCGCATCCGGACCCGCCGCGACAAGGCGAACCGCCGCGTCGTCCCCGCGCGGGAGGTGGCGCGTCTTCGCGGCGACGAGACGACGCACATGAGCGCGCGCAACCGGTTCCGGGGAACGGTGCGCTCGGTCGAGGTCGACGGCCTGCTCGCGCAGGTCGAGCTCCTCGTCACCGAGCCGACGCGCGTCGTCGCGATCGTCACCCGCGACGCGGTCGAGGAGCTCGGGCTCGAAGTCGGCTCGCCCGCCACCGCAATCGTGAAAGCGACATCGGTCATGGTCGAGCGATGATTTCCGGCGCGGTGCTCACCGTGTTCGCCGCGGCGTCGCTCACGAACGTCTTCCCGCAGATCGCGCCCCACGACCGGTACTCGTTCTCCGGCTCGAACATGCTCGCGGCCCAGATCCAGCAGGGCGCGCCCGCCGACGTGTTCGCGTCGGCGAATACGAAGCTGCCCGAGCAGCTGTACGAACAGGGGCTCGTCGAGAAGCCTGTCGTCTTCACCCGCAACGAGCTGATCCTCATTGTTCCGAAGTCGAACCCCGCCGGGATCCACAGCGTGTACGACCTGCGCAAGCCCGGCGTCAAGCTCGTCATCGGAGCAGTCGGCGTGCCCGTCGGCGACTACACGCGCGTCGTCCTCCACAACCTCGGGCTCGACGACGCGCTCTCAAACGTCGTCAGCCAGGAGACCGACGTACGGGAGGTGCTCGCGAAGGTGGCGCTGGGCGAAGCGGACGCGGGCTTCGTGTACCTGACCGACGCGAAGAGCGTGCGCGGGAAGGTGGCGACGATCGGGATCCGGTGGAGCGCCCAGCCGATCGTCCAGTACGCCGTGGCGGTGGTGAAGTCGAGCCCGCACCTGGCGGCCGCGCGCGCGTTCGTGAAGGTGCTGCTCGGCACGGCGGCGCAGACGAAGCTGCGCACAGCGGGCTTCCTGGCGCCGAAATGATTCGCCGCGCGGTGGTGTGGGCCGCGGCGCTCGTCGCGCTCGCGTTCCTCGCGCTCCCGATCGTCGCGATCTTCGCGCGCCTCTCCTTTGGGCATCTTTCGAGCTCGCTCGTCACGAACGCGCTCGTCGTCAGCCTGAAGACGACGCTCGCGGCTCAGGCGCTCGTCCTCCTCTTCGGGACCCCGCTTGCATGGGTGCTCGCGACGCACCGCTTCCGCGGGCGTTCGCTCGTCGTCACGCTCGTCGAGCTGCCGATCGTGCTCCCGCCCGCGGTCGCCGGCATCGGCCTGCTCGCGGCGTTCGGGCGACTGGGCCTGCTCCACACCGGGCTCCCGTTCACGCAGGCGGCAGTCGTCGTCGCCGTCGCATTCGTCTCCGGGCCCCTCTACGTCCGGCAGGCGATCGCCGCGTTCGAAGGGGTCGACGAGACACTCGTCGCCGCGTCGCGCACGCTCGGCGCCGGCCCGGTGAGGACGTTCTTCCACGTCGTGCTGCCGCTCGCGCGCGGCGGCCTCGGCGCCGGCGAGGCGCTCGCGTTCGCGCGCGGGCTCGGCGAGTTCGGCGCGACGATCATGTTCGCGGGCAGCCTGCAGGGCGTCACGCAGACGCTCCCGCTCGCCGTCTACCAGGAGTTCGACGTCGACTTCCATCTCGCGCTCGCGCTCGGCGGGTTGCTCGTGCTCGTGAGCGCAATCCTCCTCGTCACGCTCAAATGGCTCGCCTCCTCCTCCACTTCGCTCTTCCGCTTCGCGCCTTCGACCTCGAGCTGACGCTCCCGGTCGAGCGCACGGTCGCGCTCGTCGGGCCGTCGGGCGCGGGCAAGACGTCGGTGCTGCGCGTCGTCGCCGGGCTGATGCGCCCGGCGCGCGGGGGCGTGTCGCTCGACGGCGTCTCGTGGAACGGCGTGCCGCCCGAGCAGCGGCGCGTCGGTCTCGTCTTCCAGGACTACGCCCTGTTCCCGCACATGAGCGTGCGGGGAAACGTCGCGTATGCAGGCCCTGTCGGCGACCTGCTCGAGCGGTTCCGCATCGCGCACCTTGCGGACGCGCGGCCGGCGGAGCTCTCGGGAGGCGAGCGGCAGCGGGTGGCGCTCGCGCGCGCGCTCGCGCGCGAGCCCGACGTGTTGCTGCTCGACGAGCCGCTCGCGGCGCTCGACGCGCACACGAAGGTCACGGTCCGGAGCGAGCTGCACGAGCTGCTGCGCGAGCTGGCGCTCCCGACGATCCTCGTGACCCACGACTACGAGGATGCGGCGGCACTCGCCGACGAGGTCGGCGTCCTCGTCGACGGGAAGCTCCGGCAGGTGGCGCCGCCGGCGGAGCTCGTCGCGCAGCCGAACGACGCATTCGTCGCGTCGTTCACGGGGGCGAACCTGCTGCGGGGTCGCGCGGCGCCCGGCGACCTGACGGAGGTCGTGCTCGAGGGCGGCGAGCGCGTCTTCTCCACCGACGAGGCGGAGGGCGAGGTCGGCGTCGTCGTCTACCCCTGGGAGGTGTCGGTCGCGCGCGCACACGCGGGCGACGCCGACTCGGCGCTGAACGTGATTCGAGGGGAGGTCGGGTCGGTGGTCCCGGTGGGGAACCGCGTGCGGGTCCGCGTCGGCCCGGTGACGGCCGAGGTGACGGCGTCGTCGGCGGAGCGGCTTGGCCTCGCCGGCGGCGGCGTCGCCTACGCGACCTTCAAGGCGACGGGAACGCGCCTCGTCCCCCTGTGACACTTCGGTAACACGGAGAGGCGGGTACCTAGTACCGGCCTGTTGAGTGCCGCGTGGCTCCACCGAGGCCGGTACTTAGTACCGGCCTGAAAGTGTCACGAGATCGTCGCGGCTAGCGGGGCTTGCCCTCGGGGTACCGCTCGAGTCCGTCGTCCGGCAGCGGCTCCCACTCGCAGGCGTAGTCCACAAACGTGCGCCACTGCGGACGGATGCCGTGGCCGGGATCGAGGGCTCCGAGCCGGACGCTCCCGACCTCCCGCGTGTCCGGGTTCTTGCTCCACAGCGCGCTGCCGCAGGCCGAGCAGAACGACTTGATCCAGCTGCCTCCCTCGGGCTCGTAATCCCGTACGAGCTCCTCGCCCCGGAGGATTCGCAGCGCGCCCGCCCCGAACCGCGCCTGCGCCGACGCGGCCGTACCCGTCCTCCGCTGGCACCGGGTGCAGTGGCAGTAGCCGGCGCTCTCGGGTTCCGCCGTGACCTCGAACCGAACGGCGCCGCACATGCAATGACCGGTGTACGGAGGCCCTGCCACCGGCCTTCACGATAATCAATGCATGCGCACGACCGCGAAGGCCGACTACGCCGTCCGCGCGGCGATCGAGCTCGCCGCCTACGGCGACTCCCCCATGAGCGCGGAGCGGCTCGCCGAGGCGCAGCAGATCCCGGTCAACTTCCTCGAGAACATCCTCCTCGACCTTCGCCGGGCGGGGATCGTGGAGAGCCGTCGCGGCGCGGCCGGCGGCTATCTGCTCGCGAAGCCGGCGAAGGAGATCGTCATCGCCGACGTCGTCCGCGCAGTCGAGGGCCCCCTCGCGAGCGTTCGCGGACTCTCCCCCGACGCCCTCGAGTACGAAGGCTCGGCGACACAGCTGCGCGACGTCTGGGTCGCTCTCCGCTCCGCCGTCCGGTCGGTGCTCGAGCACGTCACGCTTGCCGACGTGGCGAGCGGGAAGCTGCCGGCGCACATCACGAAGCTCACGCGAGAACCGGACGCGTGGGTTCGCCGCTCTCGCTGAACGTCCGCTCGACGCGCGTGCGCACGTAGACGATGTCGCCCGGCGCGAGCTCGAGCACCTCGGCCTCGTTCCGCGTCAGCTGCACGTGGATGAACTCGCCGTCGTCGCGGACGAGGTCGACGCGCACCTCGAAGCCGAGCCGGACGATCCGCTCGACTTGCGCCTCGCGCGTCAAACCGTTCGGCTCGTGCGTGATCTCGATGTCGTGCGGCCGCACCCAGCTCTCGCCGATGCGGTTTACCGGCCCGACGAAGCTCATGACGAACGGGTTCGCCGGCCGGTCGTACAGCTCGCGCGGCGGCGCCACCTGCTCGACCCGCGCGTTGTTCATGACCACGACGTTGTCGGCGACCTCGAGCGCCTCTTCCTGGTCATGCGTGACGAAGATCGTCGTCACCTGCATCTCGTCGTGGAGGCGCAGGAGCCACTCGCGCAGCTCCTTGCGTACCCGCGCATCGAGCGCCCCGAACGGCTCGTCGAGGAGCAATACCTCCGGCTCGGCGGCAAGCGCGCGCGCGAGCGCCATCCGCTGCCGTTGTCCGCCGGAGAGCTGCGAGGGATAACGCTTCCCAAGCCCCTTCAGCTGGACGAGCTCGAGCAGCTCGTGCACGCGCGCCTCGACCTCGACCTTCGGACGCCGCCTGATCGTCAATCCGAACGCGATGTTGTCCCACACCGTCATGTGCGTGAACGGCGCGTAATGCTGGAAGACGAAGCCGACGCCGCGCTTCTGCGGCGCGAGCGCGGTCGCCTCCTTCCCGGAGATGAAGACCTCCCCCGCGTCGGGGATCTCGAGCCCGGCGATGACGCGTAGGAGCGTCGACTTGCCGCTGCCGCTCGGCCCGAGCAGCCCGGTGAGCGAGCCGCTCTCGACCGAGATGGAGACGTCGTCGAGCGCGAGGAACTCACCGAACCGCTTCGTCACGTTACGTGCTTCGATCGCCACGCTTCACCACCGTCATGAGAAGGAGCGCCGTGATCGCGAGCACCGCAAGCAACACGGACGCAGCGTATGCGCCGGTCTGGTCGAAGTTCTCGTACGAGGCCTGGACGTACTGCGTCAACGTCTGCGTGCGCCCGGCGATGCCGCCGGACACGATCGCGACCGCGCCGAACTCGCCCAGCGAGCGCGCGGTCGCGAGGACGACACCGTAGGCGACCGCCCAACGAATCGCGGGCAGCGTGATGCGCCGGAACGCCGTGAGGGCGGAGGCGCCGAGCGTCGCCGCGGCCTCCTCCTGCTGTGTGCCGATCTCGCGCAGCACCGGGACGACCTCGCGCACGACGAACGGCAACGAGACGAAGGTCGTCGCCAGCACCATCGCCGGCAGCGCGAAGAGCACGTGGACGCCGTGGCCGAAGAGCCAGTGGCCGAACCATCCGTCTCGCCCGTACAACAGGTAGAGCGCGAGCCCGACGACGACGGGCGAAAGGGCGAGTGGAAGGTCGACGAGCGCGTTGACGAGGCCCATCCCCGGGATCCGGTGGCGGACGATCGCGATCGCGCAGAGGATGCCGAACGCCGTGTTCAGCGGGACGACGATCGCCGTCACCTCGACGGTGAGCTTCAGCGCGTGCACCGCGTTCGGGTTCGAGATCGCCGTCCAGAACGGATGCAGCCCGTGCTCGAATGCGCGCCAGAAGATGAGGCACACCGGCGCGATCAAGATCACGGCCAGATAACCGAGCGAGAGGAAGCGGACCGGATACTTAACGGTCATGACGCGTGGCCCAGCGGCGCAGGCCGCCGATCGCAAGGAGCAGGGCGAACGAGATCGCGAGCATGAGCACCGCGAGCGCCGACGCGCCTGACGGATCGTCGCTGTTGATGTGCTGGAAGACGTAGAGCGACGCGACTTCCGTCTTGAACGGGATGTTCCCGGCGATGAGAACGACCGCGCCGAACTCGCCGATGGCACGCGCGAACGCCAGTGCGACGCCCGAGAGCAATGCCGGAAGAAGATGCGGGAAGACGATGCGGCGGAAGACGGTGACGCGCCCCGCCCCGAGAGACGCCGCGGCGTCCTCCATGTCGCGGTCGAGCTCGATCAGCACCGGCTGGACGGTGCGCACGACGAACGGCAGCGTCACGAACAGCAGTGCCATCAGGACGCCCCAGCGGGTGAACGCGACGTTCACCCCCACGCCGCCCGTCGGCCCGTACAGGGCGAGCAGCGTCAGGCCGGCGACGATCGTCGGCAGCGCAAACGGCAGGTCGACGATCGCGTTCACGAGCCGCTTGCCGGGGAACTCGTCGCGGACGAGCGTCCAGGCGAGCGCCGTCCCCGTGACTGCGTTGATCGCGACGACGCCGCCGGCGAGCTCGAACGTCAGCTTGAGCGCTGCACGCGCCTCGGGGTTCCACGCGACTTGCCAGAAGTGATGCCAGCCGCCGGCCGCTGCCTTCGCGACGACGGCGGCGAGCGGGATCAGCACGATGATGCTCAGGTATCCGAGCGCCAGGCCACTGCTCAGTGCCGGAGTGCCGAGAGCGCGTCGCCGCGCCCTCGGCATCCGCGCGGCATCAACCGCCAGTTGAGACACCGAGCCCTTGCTCGATCTTCGCGACGATCCCGTTGGTCGGGTCGAAGAACTGCGCGTTCACCTTCGCCCATCCGCCGACATAGGCGATCGTGAACAGCTGCGGCCGTGGCGGGAACTGCGCTGCGAACTTCTTCTCGACACTCGGAAGGACGGAGCGGAAGCCGTTCTGCGCCCAGATCGTCTGCGCCTCCGGCGTGTACAGCCAGCTCACGAACCGCTTCGCTGCGACGTAGTTGCTCCCGTTCACCGCAGCGAGCGGTGTCTCGATCTGCAGTGTCGCCTTCGGGATGAGATAGAAGACGGGCTTGCCCTGCGACTGCGCGAGCTTCGCGTCGCTCTCGTAGTCGAGCAGCACGTCGCCCCTTCCGGAGAGGAACGTGTTGAGCGCGTTGCGGCCGCTCGTGTCTTGCGAGACGTTGTGCCGAAAGAGCTCCTGCAGGTACGCCTGCGCCTGCTTCGGCGTCTTGTGCTCGCGCAGCATCGC
>CAZXZX010000240.1:0-10694 GCA_964645445.1 uncultured Gaiellales bacterium | reverse complement strand
GAAGGCGATCTCTCGCAGTTGCTTCACAGCGGCGAGACCTGGATTATCGGCTGAAATATCGGCTGAAAGTGCTCCGCACTTTCAGCCGTTGAGGGTTCCCGCTTCGCGGGAGCGCTCGCGGGCGAAGCCCGCGAGCTCTTGGGGTCGTCGACAAAGGGATGTTCTGCGCGTGCGGTGGCGGGCTTCGCCCGTCCCCACGCGCTACTCCGCCTACGCGTAAGCCGGCTCCGCCCGGCTTACGCTCCGGCCTTGTTCGTTGCTTCGGCCGAAGGTTTACTGCTGTAAGCGTCCCAGCGATCTCGACCATCCATGGCCGGAGCGAACGCGCAGCGTTCGAGCCGGCCGGACCAGCGCGCGGGGACGGCGGCAGCCGCCACCGCGCGCGCAGAACGAAACCGTCGCCCACACCCTCAAGAGCTCGGCAGCTTCGCTCCCGAGCGCTCCCGCGAAGCGGGACCCTTCATCGCCTGAAAGTGCAAAGCACTTTCAGGCGTGGCCGAGCGCGCGGGGGAACGCGCCCGGCCTACGCCTTGAGCGGAGGTGCCGCATGAAAGGGCTCCTCCTCTTCGGTCGGCATCGCACGCGACGCCTGAGGCCGAACTTCGTGTCTGTTTCGCGCCTGGATCAGAGCCCGCTCGAGCGCGTGCTCGAGGGTCGACCGGCGAAACGGCTTCATCACATAGTCGACCGCCTCGAGGCTGGACGTTTCCTCGCCCGGCGGTTCGATACTGACGCAGAGGATCGGCAGCCGTACGAGGCGCTGCCGTAGCCGGTGTGCAAGCCGCAGACCCGGCCCGGAGGCCGGCTCGAGCAGCATCAGGTCAGGCTCCTCGCCCTCGGACAGCTCGCGCTGGCCGATCGGTCTGTGACCGAGCCGCAGGACGAGAAGCTCGAGCAGCGACCGGTTGGCCGGATCTGGATCAACGATCAGGATGGTCGCCACGGGGGGAACCATCGTCCGCTCCCGAGGGAACGGCGACTGAGCGTGGTATGAAAGAGGTATGAGCGCAGCCCGCGTGCTGGTCGTCGACGACGACGCAGACATCCGTGCCCTTGTCCGCACGCTGCTCGAGCGGACCGGCGCGGTCGTGTTCGAGGCTCCCGACGGGCGCGACGGCCTGCGCGAGTTCCATGCGTCGCGGCCGGACCTCATCATCCTCGACGTCTCCATGCCCGAGCTGGACGGCTGGCAGATGCTCGACCGCATTCGCGACATGTCCGACGTCCCCGTCCTCATGCTCACCGCCCGCGCCGACGAGCTCGAGCGCGTCCGTGGGCTCCACGCCGGCGCCGACGACTACGTCGTCAAGCCGTTCGGCAAGCAGGAGCTGATCGCTCGCGTCCAGGCGCTCCTGCGTCGCGCCGCCCGTGCCGGCCGCGCCGAGGAAGCCGAGTCGTACGGCGACGGCTACCTTACGATCGACTGGGGCCAGCACCGGGTCACGGTCGGCGACCGCGAGGTGCAACTGACGCCGCTCGAGTTCCGGCTGCTCTCGACCTTCGTCCGAAACCCGCGCCAGGTGCTGAGCCGCGAGCAGCTGCTCGAGCTGGTCTGGGGCGACACGTACGGCGTCGGCGGTGACCAGGTGAAGCTCTACGTCGGCTATCTGCGTCGGAAGCTCGATCCGGACACGCCCGACGGCGTGCCGATCGAGACCGTGCGCGGCTTCGGCTACCGCTACACGGCGCCGCCCGCCTGAGAGCCTCTCAGACAATGAGCGATTGTGTCGCCCGGCCGCGCTCGGCGCACACGGATCGACGAACGTCATCGTGTGAGAGTCTCTAAGGAAGCAGTTCGCGCACGCGTGCGGAGAGATCCGCCGGCGAGAACGGCTTGCTGACGTACGCGTCCGCGCCCGCCTCGAGGCCGCGACGCACGTCCGACTCCTGCGCCTTCGCGGTGAGGAGCAGCAGGCGGGTCGCCGAGAGCGCGGTGTCGCCGCGGATGCGCCGGACGACCTCGAGCCCGTCGGGCGGGGGCATGCCGATGTCGAGGACGACGATCTCGGGGCGGCGTTCGCGCACGAGCTCGAGCGCTTCAACTCCGGTACGCGCCGTGATGACGTCGAAGCCGTCGCGTTGCAGTCGCGTTGCAACGAGCAGCAGGATGTCCTCGTCGTCCTCGGCGACGAGCACCGTCGTCATGCGACGAGCTCGGTCTCGGGGTCGGCCGCCGGGCTCGGCGCGCGCGACGGCAGCTCGAGCCGGAAGATGCTGCCGCCGCCCTCGCGCCGGCGCGCGACGAGCGTCCCGCCGTGCCGCTCCGCGATCGCGCGCGCGATGAAGAGACCGAGACCGGTGCCGGGCACCTGGGCGCTCACTGCGCTTGCGGCGCGATAGAAGCGGTCGAAGATGCGCTCTTCCTCTCCAGCAGGGATGCCCACGCCCGTGTCCAGCACCTCGACTGCGGCGCCCGCGAGCGTGCGCTCGACCCGCAGCTCGACGCGGCCTCCCTCCGGGGTGAACTTCACCGCGTTCCCGACGAGGTTGTCGAGCAGTTGCAGCAGGCGGCGGCGATCGCACTCGACGCGGACCGGGGCTTCGCACGAGAGGAAGAGCGAAACGCCGCTGCGTTCGGCGCGGGCGTGCGCCTCGTCGAGGGCGTCGGCCGCCACCGACTCGAGGTCGGACTCCTCGACGCTGAGGACGAATCGCCCGGACTGAAGGCGCGCGGCGAGAAGCAGGTCGTCGACGAGCCGCAGGAGCCGGTCGGAGCTGCGTGCGACGACCTCGATGTATCGCCGTCGCTCCTCGTCGAGCGGCTCCGAGCCGTCATCGTCGAGCGCGAGCTCGACGTAGCCGATGATCGACGTCAGCGGCGTGCGGAGGTCGTGTGAGACGAGGGCGATGAACTCGTCCTTGAGCATGTCCGCCTGGATGAGCTCCTCGTTCTTCTGGGTCAGCCGCTCGCGGATGCGGTCGACCGTGTCGACGATCACCCCCATGCGCGCGACCACGAGGATGGCGACGGCCACCTGGAGCGAGCCGACGACCCAGATGCCGACGATCTTCCCCTCCTCGTCGGCGATGACACGGGCAATCGGAACCGTGAGCAGGGCGGCCGCGAGCGCCGCGAGCCGCCAGTGCCCCACGCGCGTCTCCGGAACGTCGTCCGGCTTCGTCAGATCGCGCATCGACGGATGGAGGACGGCCGCCGTCCAAAAGATGTACGTCGCCATCCACGGCCAGTCGAGCCAGTTGCCGCCCGAGTACGCGCCCGCATTGATGCCGTTGGCGATGTCTCCCGTGAGCTGCGTTGCGGCGCCGAGCACGAGGAACGCGAACGCCGGTGTCCGCCAGGCGGGCGTGACGAAAAAGCCTGCGAATGCGCCGAGCAGGACGATGTCCATGAGCGGGTAGAGGCCGCCGAGGACGATCTGCTCTCCCAGCGGGGCGCTGTGGTGCAGCGCGGGCTCCATCACGAAGATCCACTCGAAGACGGCGAAAGCGAGCGTCACGATCGCTGCGTCCGCAAGCGCTCCGATGCGCCGATAGCTGCCCGACGAGATGACGAGCATGACGGCGGTCGCTGCGAACAGCGGATACGCGATGAGGTAGAGGTAGTCGGCCGGCGCCGGCTGCGACCAGTTCGGGTAGATGTCGAAGAGGACGTCGCCGGCGACGAAGAGCGCGTTCCCCAACGCGAACGTGTACCAGGGCAGCCGCGGCTGGGGCTTGTAACGGCGGACGGCCCAGAGGATCGCGGCGACGCAGCCGCCGCCGAACACTTCGTACAGCGTGTACTGCACGATCCCCCCGGCCGGGTACAGGAAGTAGATCCCGCTCAGTACGAGCTCGACGAAGAGAAGGCCGGCGCCGAGCCGGTAGGAACGCGAAACGCGCATCGCCTACCGAAACTGTAGACCTCAGGTCAGAAAGCCAACGATCGCCTTGGCAACCGCGTCGGGCTGGTCCTCCTGGAGGAAGTGGCCCGCACCCTCGACCACGATCGGCTCGCCTGCGCCGGGGATGAGCTCGGCGAACGCGTACGCGAGGGCGGGTGGGAGCGCCGCATCCGCGGCGCCCCAGACGATCAGCGTCGGCTTCGTCCACGAGCGCAGCGCGTCGCGCACGCGGTTCATCGGCTCCGTGTTCGGATGATCCGGATCCGCGGGCACGAGCTCGGGAAACGCGAGCATTCCGGCCTTCGACTCCGGCGTCGGGAACGGCTCCGCGTAGGCGATACGGGCTTCGTCGTCGAGGCCGTTCACAGTGCCCGACTCGACGAGGCGCGCCGGGTCGATCGCGGCGCCCATCGTGCGCACGACCTCGCGGAAGCGCAGCCATGTGTCGCTCGGCGGCCGTCCGCCGCCGATGCCGGTGTCGAGGATGACCAGGCGATCGACGAGCTCCTCGTGCTCGACGGCGAAACGGAGACCGATCGGGCCGCCCCAGTCGTGCACCACGAGCGTCATGCCGCGCAGGCCCAGCACTTCGACGAGACGCTCGACCGACGCGACGTGCCGGTCGTACGAGTACCAGCCGCTGTCGGCCGGCTTGTCCGAGCGGCCGAAGCCGATCAGGTCGGGCGCGACCGCGCGATGGCCGGCGGCGACGAGCGGCGGGACGACGTTCCGCCAAAGAAACGATGACGTCGGCTCGCCATGCAGGAGGAGAACCGGCGCCCCGGTGCCCTCGTCGACGACGTGCATGCGGTAGCCCTCGAAGTCGACGAGGCGGGACGGGCTGCGGCCCACCGCCCCGCCTCCCTCATCTGATCCGTCTCGGGCTGAAACCTTGCGTGTCAATCACCGCAGCCTACGCAGCTTGCGCGCGCTCGGCCCGTCGGAGCGCGTGAATCGGGCGGTGCCGAAGCGCCGCGGCGGCGGCCAGCGTGCCGGCGATCCCCACGATGCCTGCAATCGCGAATGCGAGCTCGGTGCCGCCCTGCGCGCAGAGCCACCCCGCGAGGAGCCCGGCGAACGGCCCGGTGCCGTTGAACGCGTAGAAGTAGATCCCGATGATCCGGCCACGCAGCCGGTCCGGCGCGGCGAGCTGCATCGAGGCGTTCGAGTTCGCCGACCAGGCGGTGAAGCCGGCGCCGACGAGGAAGAGCAAGAGTCCGGCGGCGTACTCGTTCCGTGCCGGTGCGAGCAGCAGCTCCGCAACCGTGAACACGAGTGCGCCGAGCAACATGACGCGCGTCGAGGCGCGCGCCCGCGATGCCGTGATCAGCGCGCCGACGAGCGCTCCCGCACCGAACACCGCGGATAGGAATCCGTACACCGTCCCGTGGCCGTGCAGGGTCAGCTTCGCGAGCACCGGCAGGGTGACGTTGAAGTTGAAGCAGAAGGTGCTGAGGACGACGGTCAGCCCGAGGACGGCGAGCATTCTGGGCTGCCGCCGCACGTAAGCGAGGCCCTCGCGCGTTCCGGCGAAGATCCGGGGTCGCTCGAACTCCTCGACCGGGAAGAAGTCCCGGGTCCGCATCGCCAGGAGGCCGAGAAGGACGGCGAGGAAGCTGATCGCGTTGACGAGGAAGCACACGCCCACGCCTGCAAAACCGAGCAGGATGCCGGCCACTGACGGTCCGAAGATTCGCGATGCATTGAAGAGGCTGGAGTTGAGCGCGATCGCGTTCGGCAGCGCCTCTCGGCCCACCATGCGGTATGTGAGCTGCTGGCGCGACGGCACGTCGAGGACGAGCACCGTGCCGTTGACGAACGCGATCACATACAGCATCCACGGGTGCGCGAATCCTCCGTACGCGATCCACGTCAGCACCGCCGCGCTGACCGTCTGCGCCACCTGCGTGCCGATGACGAGTCGCCGGGCATCGAGGCGGTCGGTGATGACGCCGGCGAAGAGGCCGAAGATCGTGAACGGCAGGAACTGCGCGAACGCCATGACGCCGACGGCGAACGCGTCGTTGTGGGTGAGCTCGAGCACGAACCAGCCCAGCGCGATGCGCTGCATCCAGGAGCCCGTCTGCGAGATGAGCTGGCCGGTGAAGAACAGCCGGTAATTCCGGTAGCGGAAGCTCGCGAACGTGCGCTTCATCCGACAGCCTCCGGAAGCAGCTTCCGCAGCGGCTCGATCGCGGCCTCGATTGCCGCGAGCTCCTCCGCCGTGAGCCCGGCGAGTCGCTGGGCGAGCCACACGGTTCGGCGTGACCGGACGCGGCGGAGCAGCCGCTGGCCTTCGTCGGTGAGCGAGATGCCCACGCGCCGCCGGTCCTCGTCGCTCGGCGTGCGCGCGACGAGGCCGTCGCGTTCTAGCCGGTCGACGTGCCTCGTCATCGCAGGCGGGCTGACTCGTTCGAGGGCGGCGAGGTCCCGGATTCCGACGCCGGGAGCGCGCTTGATGGCGACGAGGAGCGAGACCTGCTCCGGCGAGACCCCGAGGGCGCGGGCCTCGCGTCGGAGCTCGCGGCCGACCTGGAGCAGGGCGGGCCGGAGGGCATCCGCGGTTGCGACGGTATCGACTGTCTTCGGCATATCGTTAACTCAGTTAACGATAGCTGAACGAGCGGCCGCTCTGTACCTCCGATTGGGTGATTGCGGCCGACGCGACCGGGTTCGCGCCGAGCTGGTTCTCCCACAGGTTCGCCTCGGACTGGAAGCTCGTGAGGACGCCGAAGGCGTGGCCCATTGCGTCCGGCCGCGTATCGAGGACGGTATTCCGCTCGATCATGCACATCGAGCGGTCGTTGCACCAGATGCCGATGCCACGCGCGTCGCGCACCTCGTTGTCCATCACCATGCCCATCGACATCTCGGTCACCGAGATCCCGCGCATCGTCGTCCGGCTCACCGAGTTGTGCATGATCTCGGTCATCGACGAGTGGGTCGTGATCCCCTCCATGCCGCCCGTCACCGTGCAGCCCTCGACCATCGTGCGCCCCATGTCCATGGTGTAGGAGATGTCGATTCCCTGGCCGAGCGTGTTGCCGAGCATGTCGACGGTGCAGTTCTTGATGACGACGCCGGCGAGTCGCACATGGATCCCGTCCAGGGTGGGCCCCGACACGGACACGCCGTCGAGCACCGTTCCACGGACGCGCTCCACCGTGATCCCGTTCTCGCCGCCGACGACCGTCACGTTCTTCACCGTCACTCCGCTTGCCCGGACGACGATGCCGCCCCGGACGACCGCCCCGGGCTCGCCGACGAGCACCTCGCGGTGCGTGATCACGAGCGGCCCTTGGTGCACGCCGGCGGCGAGGTGGACCACGGGTGGCCGAAGCGCATACGCCGTTGCACCCGCGCCGGCGAGGACGGCGCCGACGGATAGCGCGGCGGCGGCGCCGAGGTGCCCGAGCTCGCCGCCGTCCTCGGCGTAGCCGAGGCGCAGGAGCGGGAAGGCGGCGTGGGCGAGCAGCTGCGCCGCGAGCCAGCCCCCGCCGAAGAGCGCGACCGCCTGCCACACCGGCGCGGCGACGCCTGCCGCGCGCATGAGCAGGAGCACGAGGCCGAGCTCGAGCACGCCGAGGGGCAGGGCGGCCCAACCCGGCTGATAGCGCAACAGCGGGTGGTACACCTGAATGTCGAGCGCGAGACCGACGCCGAGCATGAGCCCGGCCGCTTCGACCGGCCACCACTTGTGCTCAGCGAGTGCGAGCACGCATGCGGCCGCGACGACGAGGAGGACCGCCGCGAGGCGCGACTCGACCCGTCCCCTCAGCGTGTACGACACGACCGGATCCTCCGCAGGAAGCCGTGCGCGACGAAGCGCGCGCCGGCGAGCGTGTCCGAGGCCGGGAACGCCCACTGCGCGGCGACGCCGGCGAGCGCGAGCGTTCGCGTCGCGTCGCTGAGCGCGGGAACGCTCGCGTCGGGCGCGAGCACGATCCAGCCGCCGGCGGTCTCGAGGCCGTGCTCGCCGACGAGGCGCTCGAGCAGCGGGTCGTGCGTGAACCCGCGGAGGAAACCCGTCGCGCAGATCACCTGCTGCGTCCCGTTCACGGACCTCTCGACGCGGAAGCGGTCCTCCATCATCGCGCGCGCGAGCGGCTCATCGAACACTCGCCCGGGCGGGTACGAGGGAGCGAGGAGGGACTGCAAGCGGGCAGTGCGCTCGCTCGTGCCGAGACGGTTGAACCCGCTCAGTCCGCGCCGCGAGAAGTACTCGCGCGGGGCGTTGAGGGGTCGCCGCACCGGTTCGCGCCGACGGACGGAGATCACCTCGGCCCCGACGTCGAGCGCATTGAGCCACTCGGTCGCGGCAGCGAGCCCCGCGCCCACGACGGTCACGGTCGACGCGTACTCGTGCGGCTCGTACGAGTGAACCGCGCGTGGGTCGGTACGCAGCGCGTCCGGAACGTTGAGCCCCGGGTGCCCGGTCGCGACGAGCACGTGCGGGAAGGTGCCGTGGCCGTCGAGCTCGAAGCCGCCGTCCACCGCCCGGACGCGCCCGATCCTCGCGCGGCGGAAGCTGCGATCCCAGCCGCTGCGTGCCCGCAACCGGTCGACGTGCGCGAGGAACTCGCCCACTGTCGGGTGGTAGCGGTCGAGGAGGGTTCCGACGAGGGGGGCCGGCGATCGGCGCGCGGCGGCGGAGCGGAACGCAAGACCGGGAAACGTCGTCGGAAGGCAGTGCCCGTCGCTCTCGGAACGCATCTGGCGCTGGCGGATGGCCGCCGCCCGGCGGCGGAACGTGGCGGCCGGGTCGTCCTCGAGCCCGAAGACGGCGATCTCCTCCGGCTCGAGCTCCCGGCGCAGCGTCTGGTACGCCGTGAACCCGGCGAGGCCGGACCCGACGACCGCGACGCGCACTACTTCACCGAGCCGGCGAGCAGTCCCTGGACGAAGTAGCGCTGGAACGCGAAGAAGACGCAGAGCGGGACGACGAGGGAGATGAACGACGCCGGCGCGATGATGTCGATGCTCGTGCCGAACTCGCGCAGCTGGCCCGCGATCCACACGGTGATCGGCGTCGTGTTCTGCCCGAAGGTCAGTGCGACGAGCAGGTCGTTCCACGTCCACAGGAACTGGAAGATGGCGAGCGACGCGATCGCCGGCAGGCCGAGCGGCAGGATCAGCCGCACGAAGATGACGATCTCGTTGGCACCGTCGATGCGCGCGGACTCGAGGATGTCCTTCGGCAACCCGACGAAGAAGTTGCGCAGCAGGAAGATCGCGAACGGCAAGCCGAACGCGACGTGGAAGAGCGCTATCCCCTCCCACGTGTCGAAGAGGCCGAACGTGTCGTACAGCTTGAACATCGGGATCAGCGCCATCTGCAGAGGCACGACGAGCAGCGCGATGACGCCGATGAAGAGCCAGTCGCGGCCGGGAAAGTCGAGCCACGCGAACGCGTAGCCGGCCATGGCGCCGAGGATGACGACGAGCACGGTGTTGCCGACCGCGATGTAGGCGGTCGTCTTCAGTGCCTGGATCAGCCCGGAGTTGTGGAAGAGCGCGTCGTAGTTCGACCACGTGGCACGACTCGGATGGCTGAAGAGCTGCCACCAGCCGTGCGACGCGAGCGCGGAGGCGGGCAGGATCGACGTGATGAAGAGCCCGATCGTCGGCACGAGCCACAGACCGCCGATGACGATGAGCACGAGATTCAGCGGACCGCGCGCGACCGCTCGCAGGATTTTCGACGCGAGCGAGTCGTGCGGCGCCGGAATCTCGATGGCGGGCGCGGCAGCGGCCATTGGCTACTGGTCTCTCCTGAAGCGGCGGACGTTGAGCGCGAGCACGGGGATGACGAGCAGGAAGAGGAAGACGGCGATCGCCGAGCCCACGCCGAAGTTCCCGCCGCCCTGGAATGCGGCGAAGTACATCGCGAGCGCGATGACGTTGGCCTTCGCGTACTCCGACTCCGGCGCGAGCGCGAACACGATGTCGAAGACCTTGAGGACGTTGATGACCATCGTGATGAAGACGACGCTCAGCACCGGTGCAAGCAGTGGCACGGTGACGCGGCGGAACGTCTGCCACTCGGTCGCGCCGTCCGTGCGCGCAGCCTCGAGGACGTCACGCGGCATCGACGCGAGCCCTGCGCCGATCACGACCATGGAGAACCCGGCCCAGATCCAGATGTAGGCGATCAGCAGCGAGGGCACGATGAGGCTCGGGCCGAGCCACCCGTAGCCGCCGAACGGCTTCGCGAATGTCGCCGCGCCGACGCCGGTCGTGTACGTGCCGGCCGCGACCTTGGTGAAATCGAACGAGCCGTCGGCTTTGGTCTTCGCCGACTGCACCACCTTCCCGGCCGAGTCGTGCAGCTCGACGGTCACGCCGGGGATGCCGAACTCGCCCGTCTCGACCACGCCCGGCTTGCCGCCGCCGGGCTTGAAGTCGCGCCAGACGACACCGGTGATCTCGCCGGGCTTCGACGCCGGCTTCACCGCTTGCTTCGCACTGTGCGGCATCGCGTCGGGCGCGATCCCGGTCAGCCCGAGCAGGGCGACGCCCCCCGGATGGAGGGGCGTCTTCAGGAGCATGCCGCTCCCGGACTGGACGAGACTCGAAGTGGAGGGCAGAGCGCTCGGCAGGACACCCGCGGGGCTGACGGCGCCGCTGACGACCTTGCCGAGCGCGTTGATCGCGCCGAGGCCCGGATCCTGCTGATACATGATCCGCCACGTCACGCCGGTCGCGAATGCGGAGATCGCCATCGGCAGGAACACGACCGTCTTGAACGCAACCGCCCAGCGCACCCGTTCGGTGAGCACGGCGAAGACGAGCCCGATGGCAGTGACCGTCGCCGGCACGACGGCGACCCAGATCGCGTTGTTCTTGATC
>CAZXZX010000239.1:0-5406 GCA_964645445.1 uncultured Gaiellales bacterium | reverse complement strand
GACCAGTCCATTTACGCCTTCCGCGGTGCCGACATCCGCAACGTGCTCGAGTTCGAGCGCGACTTCCCGGGCGCGCGCACGATCGCGCTCGAACAGAACTACCGCTCGACGAACTCGATCCTCGAGGCTGCGAACGCGGTCATCAAGCACAACCGCGAGCGCAAGGAGAAGAACCTGTGGTCCGATCTCGGTGACGGCGAGCCCGTGCGCGTGATCGAGGTCGAGGACGAGCATGCGGAGGCGCGCTACGTCGCCGCCGAGATCGCGCTGCTCGTCGAGGAGGGCTACTCCGGCAACGAGATCGCGGTCTTCTACCGGACGAACGCGCAGAGCCGCGTGCTCGAGGACGTGCTCGTCCGCCAGGGCGTCGCCTATCAGGTGATCGGCGGACCGCGCTTCTACGAGCGCGCGGAGGTGAAGGACCTCGTCGCCTATCTCCAGGTGATCGACAACCCGTACGACGCGGTCTCGTTCGTGCGCATCGCGAACAAGCCGCGGCGCGGCATCGGCGACTCGACGCTCGCGCGGCTGCAGGCATACGCCGACGCCCAGGGGATCTCGCTCTGGGAGGCGACCGAGTTCGCCGACGAGGCCGGCGTCGGCGCCGCGCCGCAGAAGGCGGTGCGCGCGTTCCGGACGATCATCGAGTCCTCCATGTCGGGCGCGCTCGAGCTCGAGGTGCCCGAGCTGATCGAGCGCGTGCTCGAGCGCTCCGGCTACGTCGAGGCGCTCGAAGCCGAGCGGACGATCGAGGCGCAAGGACGGATCGAGAACCTCCAGGAGCTCGTCGCGCTCGCGCGCGAGTGGCAGGAGCAGACGCCTGAGCCGAGCCTGTCTTCGTTCCTGCAGGAGGTCTCGCTCTACTCCGACCAGGACGCGATCCGCGGCGAGGGCTCGCTCGTCACGCTGATGACACTGCACAACGCAAAAGGCCTCGAGTTCAAGGCGGTCTTCCTCATCGGCCTCGAGGAGGGGATCTTCCCGCACTCGCGCTCGATCGAGGAGCACGGGGTGGAGGAGGAGCGCCGTCTCATGTACGTCGGGATGACGCGCGCGATGGAAAAGCTGACGCTCCTCCACGCCTCCTCGCGCATGCTCTACGGCGGCCGCTCGTACAACCTGGCCTCGCGCTTCCTCGACGAGCTGCCGGAGCAGCACGTCGAGCGCGACCGGCTGCGGCCGGCGTCGTGGTCCGACTACGGGGCTCCGAGGCAGAGCGCGGTTCAGGCTCGAGAGAACGTCCCGACCCTGTCGGCCGGAGACTCCGTGCGGCACGGCACCCTCGGCGAGGGCGTCGTCCTCAGGCTCGAGCCCGGCGGTGTGGCCGTCGTCCGCTTCGCCGGGGACGGCTCCGAGCGGCGGCTCATGCTCGACTACGCGCCGCTCGAGAAGATCTAGAGCCCCGAGCTGCGCTAACTGTCACAAAGTCCTTCGGATTTCCCGTAGGGAAGTGCCGCGGCCGCCCTGATGGAGCGTCGCCGCGACCGTCCGACCATGTGTCACATACCCGCCCCGGCTCACCAGATGGAGTCGGTTCGGCCGGAGCGGGCCCGGAGTCGGAAAACGAAAGGACCACCGTGCGCAAGCTCACACATCTCATTCTCGTTCTCACCGTTGGCGCGCTGGCCGTCACGGTCGTCTCCACGGCGGGCGCGGCGAATCAGCTGAAGCCGAAGAAGAAGGTCCCGATCGCATTCGTCGGCAACTACGCCGGCCAGGCCTCGACGCTCGTGAACGGCACGGCCGTCACCATCTCCGCCAAGGGGAACGGAACCGGCAAGCTCATCGGCGCCGGCTCGCTCAACGCGTCGGGCACCGGCGACTCGAGCCAGCAGCCGTGCGTCCCGTTCGGCGGCACCGGGTCGATCGTCGGTGCCGGCGGCACGATCAACTTCGCGGCCAACCCCGGCGCCAGCGGGTGCGGCGACGAGGGCGGACACAACTTCACCGTCAAGGCGATCCTCAAGGTCACGAGCGCGACAGGGAAGCTCGCCGGCCGCAAGGGGACGCTCAGGGCAATCGGCACCTACAGCCGGGACGACGGGACCTTCACGGTCAAGCTCACCGGCAACCTCACCAAGTAACGGAGGGACCATGAAGCGAATCTCGATCCTCGCTGCGTTCGTCGGAGTCGCACTCACCGTGACGATGACGGCATCCGCCGCGACGCCCGTCCCGTATCCGTCCAGCACGGTGAAGCAGGTCTTCATCGCGGCACAGACGGTGACGTCGACCGGCTCGATGGCGGCGCTCTACGCGCCGGGCTCGTCTGTCGTCTTCCGCGCCTACGCGGTCGACCCCAAGTCGCACAAGCTCGTCGACCCGAAGATGGTCAAGTACTTCTACGTCAGCATTCCGGGCCAGCCCAACGTCAAGCTGAAGTACGGCGCGACGGCTCCGGGCGCCTCTACCGGGCTCCCCTGGTCGGGCGTGTGGAACATCCCGGCGAACTTCATCACCGGCGGTGTGCCGTTCAAGGTCCTGATCAAGGTCCAGGACAACACCGGCAAGGTGTTCAAGGGCCAGTTCCAGCAGATGCCGTCGGCGACGGCCGCACTGACCGTGACCCCGACCGCGACGCCGCCGTATGCGCCCGCCGCACCGGTCGGTGACGCCGGCGCAGGCTCGGGCGTCCTGAACGCGTCGCTCTACGTCGACACCGTCAACGGGAGCGGCCCGGTCGGGATCGCGAAGCGGCCGGTCGGCTGCTCGCTCTCGAACGTGTACAAGCGCGGCGAGCAGGTCGTCGTGCGCGTGTGGGGCACGGACCTCGGAACGACGGACGTCCTGTCGAACGACAACGTCAACACCGCGCATTTCTCCATCGCCGGTCAGCCTGACGTGCCGCTGAACTACGGCGCGCACGGCACGATCTACTTCTGGGCGAACGCGTGGGTGGTTCCGGCGAGCTATCCGCTCGGGGCGACGACGATCCACGTCGTCTTCAACCTCCTGAACGGGAAGTCCGCCTCGTACGACTACCAGATCAACGTCATCCCGTAGCACTGAGCAAGGAGTCGCTGACATGACCATGTACACAAAGCTGACCGTGGTGGCGGCGCTGGCGGGAGCACTCCTCCTGCCGGCGCTCGCCTCCGCGAGCTCGACACCGCTCGTGCCTCCGGCCATCCCCGGTGTGGCGCCGCTTCCGGGCCCGGTCGCACCGCCCTCGACGGCGTCGCCGACCATGGGCACGCTCACCGTCAAGCCCGACATCGCACCGGCGGGGAAGCCGTTCGTCGTCACCGGCAGCGGGCTTCCCGCGAACCAGTCCGTCGCGATCGTCTGGGGCACCTCGAACGTGACATGGGTCCTCGACCCTCGCCCGGACAGCGTCGACTACCTCGGACGCGCCGCAACGAAGGTCCAGGTCGTCCTCGCGCAGGCGCAGACCGATGCGCAGGGACATCTCTCGGCCAAGCTGACAGTGCCCCGTGACTTCGGCGGCGTGCACGACATCTACGCCGTTGCCAACAACGTGCAGCTCGCGCACGGCGGCCTCCTCATCTCGCGCACGGCGACCATCAGCCCGAAGAGCGGGCCGATCGGCACGATGATCACCGTCACCTACAACGGGCTCGGCGCATCGCTGTACGAAGGCGGCGCGTCGCTCCTGTACGACAACCACTACGTCGGCGCGATGATGGCCAACTGGACGCGCGGCGTCGCCGTTGCCCACATTCGGGCAAGCGGCCCCGTCGGCAGGCACACGATCGAAGCTGCAGATGCGATCAGCTTCAAGTACCTGAACATCCAGCAGTCGCCGATCCCGTGGGGAACCGGCGCGACCTTCTCGTTCAACGTCACGAAGGACGCCGGACGGCCGAAGGCCCGCATCGACTGGCCCGCGAACGTCGCACCGACGCTCGACGCGAAGACGACGCTTTCGCTGGCCTCCGCCGACACCGCCGGCACGGCGACCGCGAGCCTCTCGTCCTCGGCCGGCATCGTCAATACCAAGGTGAACCTCACGGCCGGCGGCCTGACGCCGAACGCGCCCGTCGACATGGAATGGGCGACCGTCGTGGGCAATCGCGTCAACTGCACCGGCACCTGCTGGAGCTTCGTCTCGGTGCCGCTCGGCAACACGACGGCGCGCGCGGACGGCTCGCTCGCGACGCCGATCTCCGTTCCCGACGGTCTCGGCGGCTGGCACGTCGTCCAGCTCCTGCAGAACGGCAAGATCATGGCGCAGGTCCCGTACTACGTGAAGCGCAGCATCTTCGGCAACGGCGTCTCGTCGCTTACGCTGAAGGAGGGCCAGCACTTCACGGTGCATCTCAAGGGCCTGGGCTGGACGCAGCTCGACAACACGATCGCGGTCGACTACGACAACAGCTACGTCGGCTACGGCTGCGGGTTCAACAGCAACGGCGACACGGTCATGAATCTCGTCGCGACCGGCGGTCCCGGCACGCACCTGATCGACATGTATCCGCTGCTCTACACGCAGCAGCCGTCCTATCCGAACACGCCGTACGGGATGGTCCCCGTGCTGACGTATGCACAGGACGCTCCGGGCCTCGCGCTGGGCTACCAGCTCCCCGCGATGCGACTCGCGATCACGATCGTCAAGTAGCGAGGACAGCTAGGGAGAGGGGCGTTTCGAGCGCCCCTCTCCCCACGGAAGCCACCAGTTCCAGCGGCCGAAGACGGCCATGAGCGACGGGACGAGGAGCGCGCGGACGACGGTCGCGTCCAGGAGCACGGCGAGCGCGAGCCCCATTCCGAACTCCTGCAGGCCGGCGACGTGGCCGGCGACGAAGCCCGAGAAGGCGGCGACCATGATGATCGCCGCCGCGGTGACGACACGCCCCGTCCGCTCGAGCCCGTGCGCGACGGCGCGCGTGTTGTCGGCGACGTGGTCCCACGATTCGCGCATGCGCGTGACGAGGAAGACCTCGTAGTCCATCGAGAGGCCGAAGAGCATCGCGAACAGGAAGATCGGGATCCAGCCCTCGACCGCGGGCACGCGGTAGAGGCCGAAGAGGTCGGCGCCGACGCCCCAGCGGAAGACGACGACGAGCAGGCCGTACACCGCCGCGACCGAGAGCAGGTTGAGAAGGACGGCCTTGAGCGGCAGGACGACGGAGCGGAACCCGCGCAGGAGGATGAGGTACGTCAGTGTGAGCACGCCGACGACGAGCCACGGGAACACGCCGTACGCGCGCGAGAGATAGTCGACGCCTTGCGCCGGCCCGCCGCCGACGTATGCGCGGACGCCCGCGGGGAAGTGCGCCGCCGGCACGAGCGCGTCGCGGATGCGGTGGACGAGCGAACGCTCGGCCGGGTCGCCGTACTCGTGGCGGCCGGTGACGACGAGCCGCGCGTACCGTCCGCTCGCGTCGATGTACGGCGACCGGCGCCCGATCGCCACGAGGTACACCTCGGGGTCGTCGACGAGCC
>CAZXZX010000238.1:0-4720 GCA_964645445.1 uncultured Gaiellales bacterium | reverse complement strand
CGGGATCAGCCGGCCGACGCACAGCAGGCGCGGCGACTCTCCCGCGTACGGCGACGGCTCGCCGTCGGGGTCGATGCCGTAATGGACGATCTCGAAGCTCTCCCCGTCGAAGCCCTCGACGTCCTCGAGATAGCGCGCGAGTCCGCGCGAGATGGCGATGTGCACGTGCGCGAGCGACGCGACGGAGCGGTCGGCCAGCCCGAAGTACGGCGCCTCGCGGAACTCGTTGAAGCCGTGCTTCGTCGAGAAGCGCACCGGCACGCGCGCAGCCGTCCCGGCGAGCAGCCCGTACGCGTCGGCATGGACGAGATGCGTGTGCAGGATCGCCGGCCGCTTGCGCAGGAGATGTGCGACGAGCCGGACGAACGCGATCGGGTCGACGTCGGCGCGCAACGGGATCGAGTCGAGCGGCACGCCGCGCGCGGTCAGCTCGCGCGCGAACTCCCACGCGCCCGGCTCGTTCTCGTGCAGCATCAGCATCCGGACGTCCCAGCCGCGCTCGCGGAGCTTCGGCAGCAGCGCGAGCAGGTGCGCCTCGGAGCCGGAGATGCCGGCCACCTTCTGGAGGTGGAGAACAGTCACTGCACGCGCGCGCCGGTGCCTGCGGCTAGCGGGGAGGGGCATCGAACCCCGCCGCGGTAAGCAGGCCTCGCGCCCACGACTCGAGCGAGTGGCCCTGCACGACCTGCTCCCGAAGGGAGCGTCCGAGCTCCGCCCGTGCCGCCACGTCGAGCCGAGAGAGCGCCTCCAGCGAGCGTGCGAGATCCTCGGGATCCTCGCGTCCGAAGCGCCATTCCGGATCGAGCAAGGAGTAGTGAGCCGGATTGGATGCGATGACCGGGACACAGCTCGCCGCGGCCTCGTACACGATCTTGTCGGCGCCGCCGCGGGCGTTGTTGACGAGGACGTCCGCTTCTCTGAAGACCGCCGGCAGCTCCTCGTGCGGGACGGGCCCACCGAGCTCGACACGCTCGTCGAGTCCGAGCTCGTTCGCGAGACTGTGCACCTCGTCGCGGTAACGCTGGGCCTCCTCGTACGACAGTGGGCCCGCGACGTGGAGTTGCGCGTCGATACCCCGGTCGACCGCGATCCGCACGGCGCGAACGATCGTGTCGATGCCCTTCGCCGCCGAGTAGCGACCGATCACCTCGATGCGTAGCCGCGCACCCGTCGGCGGCTCACGGCACGGCAACTGGGCGACGTCGATCGCCTGGCCGTTCGGGTACAGCTTCGGCGTCGCAAAAGGGAACGACGTGGGGTCGACGGTGACGATGCGATCGACGACCTTCTCCGCGGCGCGCACGCCGAGGTGATCCTTCCAGTGCACGTACCACATCAATAGTGGGACGCGGAGCGGGCGTACGATTGGTGCCGCGAGCACCGCGTAGACCGAGCACATGTGCGCGACGACGAAGCCGCCGCGAAGACCGCCGACCTCGCGCGTGAGCGCCTCCTCGAAGCGGAGCCCGCGGCCCAGCTTCGTGCTCGCCCGGAAGCTGCGGGCTCGGCAGTTCGGAGGCAGCGACGACGGCACGACGCCGTCCGCCAGGACGACAACCTCGTCGACGAACTTCGCGAGGGCACCGACCTGAGGAACGGTTGTCGCGAGAACGTCGGACTCCGGATCGAACTGCTGCGTGATGAAGACGACGCGACTCGGCCTACGGAGGACGTCCGCCATCACGCATCGTCTAACGGCATCGAGACGACCTGGTCGGGAATGCCCTCGGCGACCTCGGCCACCTCCTCGGCGGCGCGCACGCACGTGCCGATCTTGCCCGAGAACAATGCGACGATCCGGGCGCCGTGGCGCGCAACGACGGTCGGCCTCGCGTCGGTCCGGTCGAGTCCCGGCAGCACCGTTCGCACCGTGTACATGGAGCCGACGTGCTCCATCTTGGCGGCGTCCGGGATGAATGCGACAGCTTCTTCGACGAAGCGCGAGAACGCCGTCGGCCTCGGTCGCTCGATCACGCCCTGGTTGAGGAGCGGCTCGATGTCGTCGGGGATCTCCGGGAGCTCGCCCACGTTCGAGTGGTGGATCGCGTGGACAACGTGGCCCATGAGCGAGAATCCGCTGCGACCGTACGGATCGATGCACATGAACGGCCCGTCCAGGACGACGACGCTGCGATCACGGAGGCTGTCGGGCGGTCTCACGAACGGCTTCTCGACGACCTCGTACTGGTAGGGCTGACACGGCCCGCCGAGCTCGCCGATCAGCTCGTTCAGCGTTGAATACGTCGCGACGACGACGAGATCGAACGACTCGAGACTCTCCGCCGTTGCCCGCGTCCCCAGGTGCACGCGAACGCCCGCGGACCGCAGGTAGGCCCACACGAGGTCGCGCAGCGCCGGCAGGTCGATCAGGTGCTCGCGGACGGCCATGCACACGTCGACCGCTTCCTCCCGCACGAACGACGGCCGGGCCGGGCGATGCTCGAGCTCGAGCCTGGCGAGGAACTCCAGGAACTCATCGCCGCTCGTCAGCGTTCCCTCGCGCGCGATTGCGTAGTAGTGCTCGTCACTCTCGACGACCGCGCCCGGATACATGGCGCGGAAGCTCTCGACGGCGTCACGCGACGCGAGAGCCGTGGCGACGCTGCGTGGGTAGTGATAGCCGGCATGGAGACGGAGCTGATTGATCCCCGAAGCCGCGCAGAGCAGCTCCGACTGCTGCTCGAACAACGTCACCTGGTGCCCGCTGCGCGCGAGCACGATCGCGGCCGTGACACCGAAAATGCCCCCGCCGGCGACCGCGACGTCGCACTTCACCGGACGTCCTCGCGATCGCCCGCCGTCTTCCGGGTGTCGGTCACGCAGCCACGCCCACCGCGGTGCGAAGCAGCGCGACCGTCTCTACCACGGCGACCCCGTGCGCGGCGTCCGACGGAAACGCCCGCCCGCGCTCGACGGCCCCGCGGAATGCGTCGAGCTCGCGAGCGAGGGCGCGCATGCGCGGCCGGTACCGCGGATGGAATGCGCCGTCCCGAAGCTCGTAGAGAACTCCGTCCTGCCACGAGAGCGTCGCGCCGTCGCGGGTGACGACACTGACGGCCTTCGTCGCCTTCGTCGCGAGGCGATCGACCTCGATGAGCACGTCGGCACCTCCGTCGAAGCCGAGCCGCACGACCACGACGTCGCAATCCGTCAGCTGGCCACGCGCGTAGAGCACTTCCGCTTCCGCGACCCTCTCGCCGACGAGCGCGAGCGCCGTCGAGACATCGTGGCTGACGAGGTTCCAGAACACGTCGGAGTCGAAGCTCCCGAGCTTGCGCCAGGTCAGGTGTGCGGACATCACCGCCTCGCCGTCGACCGTCCGGCGCAGACGGTCGAGCGCCGGATCGTAGAGGTACACGTGACCCACGAAGAGAACCCGCCCCGATCGTCCGGCGAGCCGCGCAAGCGCCGTCGCCTCCTCCACCGACGTCGTCATCGGCTTCTCGACGAAGACGTGCTTCCCCGCCTCGAGCGCGGCCGCGGCCAAACGCCCGTGCGTCTCCACCGGTGTCGCCACCACGACCGCTTCCACGGTGCCGTCCGCGAGCACCTCGTCGAAGTCCGTCGTCCGTGGGATCGACGGGAAGCACTCACGAAGCCACGCCGCGCCCTCGTTCTCGCCGCGCGTGCAGCACAGGCGAACGTCGAACCGGCTGCACAGCTCCGGCAGGAGCCGGCGACCCCAACGGCCGACGCCGACGAGCGCTACGCGGGTGGTCATCGCGGCTAGGCTAGCTGACGGGCCTGCGGGGCCAGCGTCAGAAGAAATCGAGGTCGCCGAGGCTGAAGCGCCACGCGCGCCGCTGCTTCGTGAGCGGCGCCGCGCCGTCCGCGAGCCGCTTTCCGATGAAGCGGATCTGCCGCGGCGTCGGCACGAAGCCGGCGGCGAGATACGCCCGCTCCTCTCCCGGATTCACCATCGCGACCGCGAGGTCCGCGTCGACTGCGCCGGCGCAGCGCCGGAGGAGCGACGGCAGCCCGGTCCCCGCCGCATCGCAGATCACCGCCGACGAGTAGCCGTGCCACACCGCGTGCGTTACGACCGCCCAGCCGCGGTCGCCGTCGAGGCGCAGGTACTCGCGCGGCGAGCGCGTGTAACGCCAGTCGAGGTACTCGACGTCGCGGACGATGTGGTGTGCGCCGAACGAGACCTCGTGCCGCGGCTCGAACGCCGGGCACGACGCCGCGACCCGCAGCCCGCCCTCGCCGCGCTTCCGCAGACGCTTCGGCCGAGCCCAGATCCGCAACGAGCACACGTCCTCCCAGCCGAGCTTGCCCACGAGGATCGGGCCCGCCATCGGGTTGGTGAAACCGAGCGCCCACGTCGCACCCGCGCTCGCCGCCTCCTCCTCGTTGTGCAGCTCGAGCGTCGAGAAGACACCGCGACCTCGCGCGGCCGGCGTCGTCACGGCGTGCACGGCGAACGACACGAGCCCCTGGCTCATCCGCGCGCCGCTCATCGCGAGCACGCCGAGCGGCGTCCCGTCGTCGTCGCGCGCCTCGTTGAGGTTCCGCGGCCCCGCGGGTTTGCCGTCGAACCACCAGTCGAACTCCTCGTCCGACATCGACGCGCCGTAGTTCTCCTGCATCAGCGCGAGAAAGTCGTCGCGCCGACCGGGCGCGACGTTCATCGCGACGAGGTGCCGAGCGCCGCGTTGAACAGCCGCCGCGCGTGCGTGCCGGTGACGGTGTCCTTCACCGCGATCAGGTCGCACGCGCC
>CAZXZX010000237.1:0-7098 GCA_964645445.1 uncultured Gaiellales bacterium | reverse complement strand
GCTGCAACCTCCGCGCGCGCGTCGTTCTGGAGTCCGCCGCCCCATCCGCGCAAGACCTCGAGCTTCTCGGCGTCAAGTCCCCTGTCGGGCACGCCGCGAGACTACCGCTGAAGCGGGCTCGTTGCTTCCGTGTCGCCTACTTGACCGGCCGCGAAGCATGGTTACTATCGACGTGGATCTGCGGTATCCGGGAGAGGTCTCTCGTGGGCATTTGCGTCGTACGTTTCGCTCGATTGCGCGCGCTGACCGTCGCGGCGGCGCTCGTGGTGGCTGCGTTCGCGGCGACGGCTGCGCTCGCCGCGGCGGGCGATCTCGACCCGACGTTCGGGACGAACGGAAAGGTCGTCACCGACATCTCGACTCGCGACGAGATCCACGCGGTCGCGCTCCAGGGCGACGGCAAGATCCTCGGCGTCGGTTGGAGCGGCACGGGCACCGATCAGTCGAACGCGTTCTTGACCGCCGACATCGCCGTCGCCCGCTACACGACGAGCGGTGCGCCGGACTCGAGCTGGGGGAACGGCGGAATCGTCACTACCGACCTCGGAGGCGCCGACATCGGCCTTGCGGCCGCCGTACAGTCCGACGGCAAGCTCGTCGTCGCCGGTGCGACCGGTGACCCGAACACCTTGGAGGGAAACACCGCGCTCGTCCGTTACAAGACGGATGGGACGCTCGATTCGAGCTTCGGCTCGAACGGCGTGGTGATCAACGATTTCGGCGGCGACGAGGAATGGTCGGGGCTTGCCGTGCTCGGCAACGGCAAGATCGTCGCCGGCGGCTTCACCGGTACGGCGGAGAACCAGGACTTCCTGCTCGCCCGCTTCAACAGCGACGGATCCCTCGACACGACCTTCGGTTGCGCCTCACAGCCGTGCACAGGGTGGACGTCGACGGGTTTCGGCGCCCTCGACGAGGCGTACGCCCTCGCGGTGCAGCCCGACGGCAAGATCGTCCTCTCCGGGTTCACAGGGACCGGCTTCAACGGGGGAGACTTCGCACTCGCGCGCTACAGCGCGAACGGTGTGCTCGATCCGGCGTTCGGCTCGGGCGGCAAGGTCGTCACCGACATCGGCGGCCCGTCCGGGGCCGACAACGCGCACTCGGTGGCGATCGCTCGCGGCGGCAAGATCGTCGCCGCCGGGACCACCAGCGCGAACGGCGGCGACTTTGCGCTCGCACGCTACAACAGCGACGGATCCCTCGACCCGACCTTCGGTTGCGCCTCACCGCCGTGTAGCGGCAAGGTCGAGGCCGGTGACCCCGGCCACCAGTCGATCGAGTCGGTCGCTTTCCAGAAGGACAACAAGATCGTCGTCGCCGGCGGGAACGGCGGTCACGCCGCCGTCGCGCGCTTCACGGTCGACGGCCAGCTCGACCCGCGCTTCGGCTCGGGCGGGATCGCGACGACAGCCTTTGGGACGAGCGACGTCTTCGAGGGTGTTGCGATCCAGCCGAGAGACGGGAAGATCGTCGGCGGCGGCTCGACAAGATCGACCGATCGCGACTTCGCGCTCGCACGCTACAGCGGCTGACCTTCCTCCACCACTCGCCGAAGCAGGGGACTACGTCAAGTCGCTGCGAGCGCCGTCGATGGGCTCGTCGCGGGCGCGGCCGGGAACGGGAGCAAGCGGCGCTCCCGGGCTCACGTTGCACCAGTGGAAGAGGGCGGGCGCATCGGCGGGGATCTGCGCCGGCTCTTCAGCCGGTATCGCGCCGATTCGCTCGGCAAGCATCTTGGCCCCGGTTATCCAGGTCATAGGTCAGCTGCCTTTGAGATTGATCGAGACGGCCAACTGCGTAGCCGTCTCGATCGCGGAGGGAAGGTGTGCGTCGGGTCGGTTTGCGTCTCGCTGGACGGTGTGTCCGAACGCCGGGCGCCGTATTTCTGTCCCGGATCATCGGCGGGGCTGCAGGTGTGGGCGCTCCCCGTTGGTTGGGGATTGGTCAGCCTCCCGATGTGCCTCGTTCGAGTGACCGCCGATCGTCCTGAAGGAACTAGACGGCCGAGTCGCCTCGTGCGCGCCGGCACGGGGCAGAGTGCGTCGTGTGCTTGCGCTTGCGTGCGTCCTCCTCTGCGACCGATGCGAGGCCGCGACCGCGCGCGCCGAGCGCGGCTGGCGGGCCTACATCACGCCGGACCACGACGTAGACCCGCCCGTCAGCGTTCTGTGCCCCGCCTGTGCGGAACAGTGCGTTGGCGAGGACGAAACGACATGGTCGCAGTGAGCGCCCAAGGCATCGCCTGCGGCTACGGCGTCGGTGCCGCCCTGCTTGCGCTGTGGCTCTTCGTCCGGTTCCCGCGACTAGGGCCGAGCACGCTGAGGACGGCGATCCTCACGGTCGGATGCGCGCAGCTGTTGCTGCTCATGACCGGCAAGGCGACGGCCGCGGCCCAAGGCGCAGCCGGCCCGATCGTCGCACTTGTCGCGGTCTTTCTGCCGCTCCTCGTCTTTCCCTTTTGGGCGGCAATTCGGCTGATCCACGTCGCCAACAATCGCTTCAACGCATAGCTTGCGGATGAGAATCTGTCCGCCCGTGCAGCTCTTGTCCAGGGGTTGGGCCGTCAGTCCGACGCGAGCACGGCGAGCACGTCGGCGGCATGCTCGGCCGGCTTGACCTTCGGGAAGATTTTCTTCACCCTACCGTCCGCGGCGATGACGAAGGTGGAGCGGCTGACGCCCAGGTACGTCTTGCCCATGAAGCTCCGCTCGCCCCAGACGCCGTACTTCTGCGCGACCTCGTGGTCGGTGTCGGCGAGGAGCGCGAACGGGAGGTCGTACTTCTTGCGGAACTTCACGTGAGAACGCTCGCTGTCGGGTGAGACACCGAGGACGACCGCGCCTGCGCGCTCGAACTCGCTGTACGCGTCGCGGATGCCGCACGCCTGCGTCGTGCAGCCGGGCGTGTCGTCCTTGGGATAGAAATAGAGGACGACCGGGCGCCCGCGCAGCGAGGAAAGTGTCACGTCGGTGCCCGCGTCCGACCGCAGCGTGAAGTCGGGAGCCTGATCGCCCTCGGTGATCACGCTCGAAACCTACCGGTGAGCTGGCTACGCGAGCTGAGGAGCCGTCTGAAGGAGCTCGCTGCGTCCAGTGCCCTGGACGACGAAATCGGCGGTGCTACGAATGACGTTCATCCACTCCGCGTCAGAGGACTGCGCTTGGCCCTCCCCATCGAAGGTGGCGAGATCGGGATAGTCGACCTCGGCGATGAGTTCATTTGCGGTTCCGGCCGTGGCGACCCAGAATGTCGCCTCGGCCCATCCGCGCTGTCGGGCGATCTCGTTCAGTTGCTCTGAGGCCTTGAGGTATCCGGCGAAGTGCCCATAGCGCACTTGAACAATGAACCGAGCACGAACCATCGTCCCTCCTTCGGCAGCAGGCATCTCGGCGATTACTTCACCTCGACGCGTGGAAGTCAACGCGTAGTGCCTCTACTGCATCAAGAGCCCGGCGTGTCGTCCCTCGGATAGAAGTAGAGGACCACTGCCTTGCCGCGCAGCTCCGAGAGCCGGACCGTCTCGCCGGAGTCGCTCTTGAGCTCGAAGTCGGGAGCCTCCTGCCCCTCTGCGATCATCGTCGCCGATGGTAACGGCGCACCACACCGTGGCATTCCTCGTCCTCGCGGTCACGTGGGCGGCCGCCTTGCTCGCCGGCGTCGCCTACGTGCGCCGGAGGGAGCCGCGCTCGATCGTCACCCACCTGCTGGCGCTCGCCCAGTCGGTGCTCGTTGCGCAGGTCGCGCTCGGGCTCCTGCTCCTTTCCGAGCACAGACGTGCGCCCGCGCGCTTGCACTACCTGTACGGGACATTGGCGCTTCTCGCCGTGCTCGCCCCCTGGCTCTACGCCCCGGCCGACCGGCGAGCGCGGCTGGGCTGGTTCGCCGGCGCTACCCTGGTTGCAGGAGCGCTCGCGGTGCGGGCGTACATGACCGGCACATGAGCTCGTTCTTCTCTCGGATGAATCCCACGCTTCGTGGGTTCCTCATCATCATCGCGATCGTCGCGATCATCGTCGTGCTCCAGCTCGAGACGACGTTGGCGGCGCTGCTCATCCTGGCGCGCATTGCCTTCCTGCTCGCGATCGCCTTCTTCATCTATCTCATATGGCGCGAGCGGCGAGCGGAGATCGCCGACTGGTCCACGCGTGCGCGCGTCGTCTTCTACGGCGCCGCGATCCTCGCCGTGGCCGATCTCGGCGTCGACTGGTACGGCGGTGCGCACGGCCTGCAGGTCCTCGCCTTCGTCGGTGTTCTCGTCCTCGCCGGGCTCGCCATGTGGCGCACCTGGCGAGAGCAGCACACCTACGGCTAGGCCTCTGCGCGGATCGATGCCCCGTCGAGGGCGTCGAGAGCATCGCGCACCGGGACGTGGCGGCCGACGAAGATCGGCGTGTCGCGCTCGGTGTAGCGGGACGCTTCGCTCTCGCGCAGCGTCAGCATCAGGTGCATGAAGTCGGCCGGCTCGTCGCACTCGAACGCGGTCATGAACTCCTGGTCGTCGATCCCGAAGGAGTACGTCGTGTGGTTGTGGATCGTCTCGAACTCGTGGCCGACCCGCATGTGCTCGTCCATCGCGCGTTGCCGGTCCTCGGGCGGCAGCGCGTACCACGGCCGCACCTTCACGAACGGATAGACGACGAGGTATGGCGATCCCTTCGGCATGATCTTGCGCGGCTTGCGCGCGTTCGTGTACGACGACGCCTTCGTCGTCGCGAGGTACGAGTACGGCGTCTCCAGCCAGGCGGCGAGGGGCGTCCCGTTCAGTGCCGTCCCGAGCTCGATCAGGTCCTCGTAGCGCGGGGTGATCTTCCAGAAGAAGAAGTCGACTTCCGGACGAACACCGGTCGTCGTGTAGCAGCGCAGGGCGTCGAAGCGCTCCGCGAGCTCCTCGATCGTATCCGCGAACGCCTCCTTGTCCGCCTGGCGCTCGTCGATCGGCAGCCGCCGCCACGCCGGGTCGACGCGGTAGAACGTGTACGCGACGTACTGGCCCTCCACGAGCCGAATGCTAGCCCGGCTTCAGCGCCTGACGGAGCAGGAAGGCCGGCCCGGGGTTGACCGGCGCGGCCGCAGACAGCCGCAGCCGGTACGAGGCCCTCGTCGCGGGCACGCGCAGCGGTAGGGTCGTCGGCGTTCCTGCGACCGCGCGACCGCGCTTCGACACCAGTAGCTTGCCGGGAACGCGGTAGAGCTGTGCGACGTACGTGCAGTCGAGGCTGCAACGCAACGTCAACACCGCCCCCTTCTGTGTGACCGTCACCGACGGTGTCAGCGCCAGCCCGGGGCACTTCGCGATCACGCCGCCCTCGGCATCCTCGATCGCGAGACGCACTGCGGCGAGGCTCGTCTTCGGCGTGTCGTCGGCGTAGTAGACGCCGGACTGCCAGCCGGCGAGTGCCTTCTCGTCGATCGCGTGGAAGAGGAAGAGACCGCGCACGTTCGGATAGCAGAATGTCAACGCGATCGCCTGTCGGTAGTACGCAGCCTGCGTCGCCTCGTCCACCGGCTGCGTGACGGCCGGCTCCGTGCCGCTGTACAGCGCCTGCTTCGTCGGCGGGATCTGCGACTCGACCCCGAACTCGTCGTAATAGATCGGCAGCGACGAGCCTGCCTGCGCAGTGCCGTCGAATGCAGAGCCGAGGAGTGAGACGAGCTTTCCGTAGTCCGCGAGCCCGATCGACGTGGTGTTCGGATGCACGCCGTCTGCGGGCGCGACGCTCGAGTGGTCCTCGTACGGGTGGATCGACAGCGCATCCATGATCGGGAGCTGGCGTCCGCTGGCGCGATAGGCCGCGCCCATGTCGGTGATGAACGCGGTGGGAGAGTGAGTGGGCCGGATGCCGGCCGCATCGTCGCTGCCACGCGGCGCGAGTGCGCCGCCGATGATGGTGGTGGTCGGCGCAACCGACTTCACCGCGTCGTACGTCTGGGCGAGCAAGGACTCGTACGCGGCCGCAGCCGAGTCTCCGCCGGCAGTGTCGTACTGCGGCAGCCAGTAGCGGTTGAGGTTCGGCTCGTTGCCGACGACGAGGTATCGCAGGTGAGCCGCGGTCACCATCGACGCGGCATACGAGGCGAAGTCGGCCTGGTCGGTCGCCGCCAGCGGAGTCGTTCGACTGCCGAAGTTCATGGCAACCGCATAGACGACGATGCCGTCCTTCTTCGCCGCCGTCGTGATGTTGTCGAGGATCTTCAGGTCGTCGGCGGAGACATTCGTCTCGCCCGGTGCCCATGTCTGGGTGATCCGCACCGCCCGAAAGCCGGCTGTCGCGAGCAGGTCCATCTGATCCTGCGCCACCGCCGGATTCGCCGACCGCACTGCATCCTCTGCCGCGCCGATCGCCATCCCCGGGCCACCCGCGAGCGCCGCTGGGGCGAGCCCGAGCGCCAGGAGCACGGCTACGGTAATCACGCTGTGTCTGATCGCATTCAAGAGCAACTCCAAGCATTACCGACGAAGCCGGGCGTTTACCTCTTCCGGGACGCGGACGGCAACGTTCTTTACATCGGCAAGGCCAAGTCCTTACGTTCGCGCGTTCGTTCGTACTTCCAGCGGACGGGCGACGGCCGCGCGCAGATACGGCTCCTGCCCGGGCGCGTCGACGACATCGAGGTGATCGTCACGGGCAGCGAGGTCGAAGCGTTGCATCTCGAGCAGAACCTCGTCAAGCGTCATCGGCCGCCGTTCAACGTGCGGCTGCGCGACGACAAGTCCTTCCCGTACATCGCCGTCACCGTGGAGGACGAATACCCGCGCGTCATGTTCACGCGCGAGCGCCACCGGCCCGGCGTCTGGTACTTCGGGCCGTACGCGAACGCGAAGAAGGTTCGAGAGACGCTCGACGTCCTCAACCGGGTGTTTCCATACCGGCCGTGCGAAGGCCCGAAGCCCGGCCGGCACTCGGGCATCCCGTGCCTGGACTACCACATCGACCGCTGTCTCGCGCCGTGCGTGGGGTATGTCTCGAAGGAGGCCTATCGCGCGATCATCGACAGCGTCATCGAGTTCCTCTCCGGCGAGGTCAAGCCGATCCAGCGCGAGCTCGAGCACAAGATGCAGGAGGCCGCGAGCGAGGAGCGTTTCGAGGACGCGGC
>CAZXZX010000236.1:0-4463 GCA_964645445.1 uncultured Gaiellales bacterium | reverse complement strand
CCTGCCGTTCCGCGGCGGCGGCGCGTTGACGTCGTCGCAGGTGGTCGACGCGCAGGCGGGCTACGAGTCGATGATGTCGCTCTGGCCGACATTCCTCGCGGGCACGAACTTCGTCATGCACTCGGCGGGCTGGCTCGAGTCTGCGCTCGTCTCCTGCTACGAGAAGTTCATCGTCGACGTCGAGCAGCTGCGGATGCTGCACGAGGTGTTCAAGCCGCTCGTCATCGACGAGGAGGCCCTCGCATACTCGGCTCATCAGGAGGTGGGGCAGGGCGGACACTTCCTCGGCGCGGCTCACACGCTCGAGCGCTTCCGGGAGTGCTTCTACCGGCCGCTCGTCTCCTCCACGGAGAACTACGAGCGGTGGAACCGCAACGGCGGACGCGACACGGCGACGCGCGCAACCGAGATCTGGACGAAGACGATCGAGGAATACGAGAAACCGCCGATCGAGCCCGACCTCGAGGCCGAGCTGAAGGCGTTCGTCGACCGCAGACGTACCGAGTTAGGAGACTGACATGGCGAAGGTGAGCGACGTGATGTCGAGCATGCTGCTGACGGTCGAGCCGGCGATGAAGCTCGACGACGCAGCACGGCAGATGCACGAGCGCAACGTCGGTGCGGTGCTCGTGCTGTCGAACGATCATGTGTCGGGCATCCTCACCGAGCGCGACGTGCTGCGCGCGGTCGCGACGGGTGACGTCACCGGCACGAACGTGGCCGCGTGGATGACGCACGACCCGGAGACGATCGGGCCGGACGACTCGACCTCGCACGCGGCCTCGGTGATGATCCACGGCGGCTTCCGCCACCTGCCGGTCGTGGACGATGCCGGCCGGCCGGTCGGCATCGTCTCGATCCGCGACCTCATGCGTGTGACGGTCGACGACGAGACGCCGCGGGGAGCCTAGGTGTTCGTCGACGGCGCATGGACGGTCGCCCTCTCCGGCGAGACCTTCGAGGCCGAGTCGCCCGTGACCGGCGAGGGCATCGGCGTCGTGCAGAAGGGCGGGCGCGAGGACGCACAGCGCGCGATCGCGGCCGCGAACGATGCGGCCGACGGGTGGGCGCGGCTGTCGGCGTTCGAGCGTGCGACCTATCTCAACCGGGTCGCCGACGAGGTCGAGAAGCGACGCGACGCGCTCGTCCACGCGCTCACGCTCGACCAGGGCAAGCCGCTCGCCGAATCGCGCGACGAGGTGGAGGAGCTCGTGCAGTACTGGCGCAACGCCGCCGAGGACGGCAAGCGGCTCGAGGGCCGGCTTCCGAATTCGGTGTCGGACACCAAGCGGGTGCTGCTCGTGCGCCGCCCTCGCGGCGTCATCGGCGTGATCACGCCGTGGAACTGGCCGTACACGATGCCCGCGGAGCTGATCGCGCCGGCGCTCGCCGCCGGCAACGCGGTCGTGTGGACGCCGGCCTCGACCACCGCCGTCGCCGGCATCGCGCTCGCCAACTGCGTCGCCGAGGCCGACCTCCCGCCCGGCGTCTTCAACCTCGTCACCGGTCCGGGCTCCACCGTCGGGGACGAGATCGCGCGCAACCCCGGGACGCACGGTGTCGGCTTCATCGGCTCGACCGAGACCGGCCGCCGTGTCGCCGAGGCGGCCGCCGGCAAGGCAGCCGTGCTCGAGCTCGGCGGCAACGGCCCGGTCGTCGTCCTCGACGACGCCGACCTCGACCTCGCCGCGGAGGCGACCGTGGCCGCGTGCTTCCTCTGCGCCGGCCAGAGCTGCACCGCGGGCGAGCGCCTGCTCGTGCACCGCGACGTGCGCGAGGAATTCGTCGGCAAGCTCGCGCGCCTCGTCGCCGAGCGCGTCATCCTCGGCGACCCGTTCGCCGAGGGCACGACGATGGGCCCGCTGAACAACGAAGGCGTCGCCGAGAAGATGGACGAGCACGTCGCCGACGCACTGGAGCGTGGGGCGGAGGTGGTGCACGGCGGCCAGCGCGCACCCGGGTTCCCCACCGATCTGTATTGGCAGCCCACTGTCCTCGACGGCGTCAGCGCGGACGCCCTCGTCGCGACGGAGGAGACGTTCGGGCCGGTGGCGCCTGTCGTTGAGATCGACTCGCTCGACCGTGCGATCGAGCTCGCGAACGCGTCCCCGTACGGGCTGCTGTCGGCGATCTTCACGCGCGACCTCGCGAAGGGGTTGCGCTACGCCGACGAGGTGAAGACCGGCTGGGTGAACATCAACGAGTCGTCGAATTACTGGGAGACGCACCTCCCGTTCGGCGGCCGCGCCGGCACGGCGAGCGGCATCGGGCGCGTCGGAGGCAGTGCGCCGCTCGAGGCCTTCTCCGAGCTGCAGACGGTGGTGATCGCGCGATGACATGGGACTACGTCATCGTCGGCGGCGGGAGCGCCGGCTGCGCGCTCGCGGCGCGGCTGACCGAGGACGCGACGACGCGAGTGCTCGTCCTCGAGGCGGGACGCCCCGACCACCTGTGGGACCCGTTCATCCACATGCCGGCCGCGCTCGCGTTCCCGATCGGCAACCCGCGCTACGACTGGATGTACGAGTCGGAGCCTGAGCCCCACATGCAGGGGCGCCGGATCTACCACGCGCGCGGCAAGGTGCTCGGCGGCTCCAGCTCGATCAACGGGATGATCTTCCAGCGTGGCAACCCGCTCGACTACGAACGATGGGGGATCGAGGAGTGGGATTACGCGCATTGCCTCCCGTACTTCAAGAAGATGGAGACGTGCCTCGCAGGCGCCGACGAGTGGCGCGGCGGCGACGGGCCGATCGTGCTCGAGCGCGGGCCGGCGGTGTCGCCGCTCTTCGGCGCGTTCTTCGAGGCGGTGCAGCAGGCCGGCTATGAGCTGACCGAGGACGTCAACGGTTATCGGCAGGAAGGATTCGCCAAGTTCGACCGCACGATCCAGCGCGGGCGGCGGCTGAGTGCGGCGCGCGCGTACCTGCACCCGGTGATGGATCGCCCGAATCTCGAGGTTCGCTGTCTCACGTTCGTGAACCGCATCGTGTTCGAGGAGACGCGCGCGATCGGTGTCGAGGACGGCGGTGGCAACCTCGTGCGCGCGAACGAGGTCATCCTCTGCGGCGGCGCGATCAACTCACCGCAGATCCTGCAGGTGTCCGGCGTCGGCAACGCGGGCGAGCTGGAAGCGCTCGGCGTGCCCGTCGTGCACGACCTGCCGGCGGTGGGCGAGAACCTCCAGGACCATCTGGAGGTGTACGTCCAGCACGAGAGCACACAGCCGGTGTCCGTGCAGCCGGCCCTGAAGAAGTGGAAGCGGCCGTACATCGGCGCGCGCTGGCTCTTCTTTCGCAGCGGGCCGGGCGCATCCAACCACTTCGAGGCGGGCGGTTTCGTCCGCTCGAACGACGAGGTCGCGTATCCGAACCTCATGTTCCATTTCCTGCCGCTCGCGATCCGCTACGACGGGTCGGCGCCGGCCGCTGCGCACGGGTACCAGGTGCATGTCGGGCCGATGTACTCCGACGCGCGTGGCTCGGTGAAGATCGTCAGCGCCGACCCGCGCGCGAAGCCGGCGCTGCGCTTCAACTACCTGTCGACGGTGCAGGACCGGCGCGAGTGGGTGGAGGCGATCCGGGTCGCGCGCTCGATCCTCGACCAGCCCGCGTTCGACTCGTACAACGGGGGCGAGACGTCGCCGGGCGCGTCGGTGCAGACGGACGACGAGGTGTTGGACTGGGTCGCGCGCGACGCCGAGACGGCGCTCCACCCCTCGTGCACGTGCGCGATGGGGAGCGTTGTCGACCCGATGACGATGCGCGTCAATGGGATCGACGGCCTGCGCGTCGTCGATGCGTCGGTGTTCCCGTTCGTTCCCAACGGGAACATCTACGCGCCGGTGATGATGGTCGCGGAAAAGGCCGCCGACCTGATCAAGGGCGGTACGCCACTCGCGCCGAGCAACGCCGAGTTCTACCGCCATGCTGAGCGAACAGCGAGTCGCTGAGCTCCTCGCCGCGATCGGCGACCGAACGCCCGCGCCCGCAAGCGGGGCGGCGACCGCGCTCACCGGCGCGCTCGCGGCCGCCCTCGCCGAGCTCGCCTCTCGCTACGCCGGCGACGACGAGGCGGTCGCGCGCGCCCACGAGCTCGCGCTCGAGCTCGTCCGGCTCGGTGACGCAGACGCGGCCGCATACTCCGCGTTCATGGTCGAACGCAACGAGGAGACACGTGCGGCGATCGTCCGCGTGCCGGAGGAGATAGCGCAGCGCGCCGACGAGGTCGTGGCACTCGCGTTGCGCGCCGCCGACTGCCTCAGCTCGAGCGTCGCCGGCGACGCGGAGGCGGCCGCGGAGCTCGCACGCGCAGCCGCGCGGGTCGCCCGCGGGCTCGCGGCGCTCAATCGCTCTTCGGGATCCTGAGCTCGCGGCCGAGGTAGAAGCCGGACTGCTCCTCGAGCACGAAGGGCGCCATCGCCTGGCGCCGCTGCGACTCGACGTCCGACTTGCGGTACTCGT
>CAZXZX010000235.1:0-11704 GCA_964645445.1 uncultured Gaiellales bacterium | reverse complement strand
GGCGCAGGCCCCACGTGACGTCGCCGATGTGCCACGGCGCGCGGACGCCGAGCGCACGACGCTGCTCGAGGGCGAGCTCGTGCATCCCTGCGATGATCTCCGGCGTGAGTCGCACGTACGAGGAATTGGAGGTCGGGGCCGTCTATCGCAGCCGCTTCGGCCGCACCGTACTGGACGCCGACAACGTCTGGTTCACGCTGCTGACGATGAACACGAACCCGATCCACTTCGACGCCGAGCACGCGGCCTCGACCGAGTGGAAGCGACTGCTCGTCGACTCGACCTTCACGCTCGCTCTCGTCACCGGGCTGTCGGTCGCAGACGTCTCGGAGCAGGCGGTCAACCTCGGCTGGCGCGAGGTGCGGCTGCCTGCACCCGTCTTCGCGGGCGACACGATCCGCGCCGAGACGGAGGTGCTCGAGAAGCGCGAGTCGCAGTCGCGACCGGACAAGGGAATCGTCACGGTACGGACGCGCGGACTGAACCAGCGCGACGAGATCGTCATCGAGTTCGAGCGCACGATCATGGTCCCCCTTGATCACGACTGAGCGGCTGCTTCTGCGGAAGCCGCGGCTCGACGACGACCTCACCGAGTTCGCGGCGGATCTCGAGATCCAACGATGGATCGGATCCGGTTCGAGACCCGCGGCGGAGCTCGTTGACCTCTGGATCCGTCGCTGGGAGAGAAACGGCGTCGGCCAGTTCATCGTCGAGCTCGACGGCGAGATCATCGGCCGCGTCGGCTTCCTCGTCTGGGATCGTCGAACGTGGGAGACCTCTGCGTACGAGCTCGCGGGCGACGACGCCGAGACCGAGCTCGGCTGGGCGATCCTCAGCCGCCACTGGGGCCACGGGTACGCGACGGAGGCCGCACGCACCGCGCGCACGTGGATCGACCGCGAACGGATCATCTCGCTCATCCATCCTGAGAACGTCCGGTCGCAACGAGTGGCTGAGAAGCTCGGCGCACGACCGACCGAGCGAGTGGAAACACCGGGCGGCCCGGCCGACGTATGGCTGCATCCGCAATGAGCTTTGCACCGCTGACCGGCAAGCTCGTGGTGGACGTGACGTCGTCCCTCGCCGGGCCGACGTGCACGCAGCTGCTCGCGGCACTCGGGGCCGAGGTGATCAAGATCGAGCCGCCGGGCGGTGACCATGCGCGCGCCTGGGGTCCCCCGTTCGTCGACGGCGAGGGCGCGATGTTCCTCGCTGCGAACGCCGGCAAGCGCTCGCTCGTCCTCGATCTCTCGACACGCGCCGGCATTCACGAGCTGCTCGAGCTCGCCTGTCGCGCGGACGTCGTCGTCCAGAGCCTGCGCCCAGGCGCCGCCGAGGAGCACGGCTTCGGCCCTGAGACGCTGCGGGCCCGCCACCCGGAGCTCGTCTACTGCTCCATCGGCGCGTTCGGCGCGACCGGCCCGCTCCGCGACCAGCCGGGGTACGACCCGCTGCTGCAGGCGGCGAGCGGGATCATGAGCGTGACCGGCGTCGACGGGATGCCGCCCGTGCGTGTCGGCGTCTCGCTCATCGACCTCTCCACGGGCCTGTGGGCCGCGTTCGCAGTCGTTTCCGCGCTCATGCGCGGGGGCGGCGCGACCATCGACGTGTCGCTGTACGAGACCGCCCTCTGGCTCCTTTCGTCACAGATCGTCGGCTACCTCGGCACGGGCGAGATCCCCGGCCGCGAAGGAAGCGCGTTCGCGCAGATCGCGCCGTACCAGGTGTTCGAGACGAGCGACGGCGGGCTGATGATCGTCGCCGGCAACGACAAGCTCTTCCGCGCGCTATGCGCCGTGCTCGGCCTCGATGAAGACGGGCGTTTCCGAACGAATCCCGATCGGGTCGGACACCGGGGCGAGCTCGCCGCGCTCATCGAGGCGCGCACCCGCGAATGGACGACGGACGACCTCCTCGCCGCGCTCGTCGCCGCGGGCGTCCCCGCGTCACCGGTCCGGAACGTCGGCGAGGCCGCCGATCACCCGCAGACGGTCGCGCTCGGGATCCTGCAGGAGCTCGGGAGCTTCACGGCGGTGGCGCAGCCGTTCTCGGTGGACGGAGAGCGGGTTCGCCAGGCCTCGCCGCCGCCCACACTCCCACCGCCGTCAGGAGCACGGCCGCCCAGAGCCAGTTGAATTCGAAGCTGAGCACGCTCGGCACGGTGTGGGACGTCCAGCCGCGCTCGACGACCTGCTCGAGCCAGCCGTCGTTGAGCATGTTCGCGACGCCGAACGCGAGCATGAGCGCGAGATAGAGAGAGATCCTGTTCGGGACGCGCGAGAGCAGCAGCGCGGCGAGCGCGAACAGCAGTCCCTGCAGGCCGTGGTGCATCCCGTGGTGGACGGCGTGATGCAACGGGTTGTGGAAGCTCGCGAGCGTGCCGGTCTGGAACATCCATCCCAGCACCGGCACGCCGTCGAGGTAGAACCCGAGAGCGGCCGCGATCCATGGCGCCGCGAGCACCGTCAGTACAGCGGCGAGCACGATGCGAACGCGGTCGCCGCGCGGGCGGCCTGCAGGGACTCGTGCGCGGAGTGTCAAGACCAGCGCGAGGCCGACGCCGATCGCCGGGACGGCGTTGATCCACTTCGCATCGAGATCGTCCTGCGACACGACGCCCGGCAGTACCGCGGCCGCGCACATCGCCGCGGCCGCCGCGGCGAGCCACCGTGGCTTCGGGAGCACGACGCCGAGTACGCCGATCGCGATGAGCGCGTCCGGGAAGTTCAGCTCGACCACCAGACGGCTGAGGCCGCCGTCGATGCCGCTCCCTGTGACGTTGTACAGCTCGTGCGCCGGAAGCCGCGAGTACGTGATCACGACGGCGAGCGCCTCGGCGGCCAGCAGCCCCCAGACGGCGCGCACCTCGCGCACTACGGCCAGTTCCCGGCGCGGTAGAGGTATCCCTCGAGCGGGCGGCCGAGCAGCTCCTCCAGCCAGCGCGAGACCGCGATCACCGCGTCGAGGTCGACGCCGGTCTCGATCCCCTCGCCCTCGAGGAGGTAGACGAGATCCTCGGTCGCGACGTTGCCGGTCGCCCTCGGCGCATACGGGCAGCCGCCGAGCCCACCGACCGACGCATCGAGCAGGACCGCGCCCGCCTCGACGGCGGCCAGCGCGTTCGCATAGCCGGTGTTGCGCGTGTTGTGCCCGTGGAAGCCCTCTGCGCCGGTCCGCTCCACGAGCGCGCGGACGCGCGCCGGTGTCGCGACGCCGATCGTGTCGGCGAGCACGACTTCGGCGCGGCCGGCGAACCGGACGGCAAGATCGGCGACGACCCCCGGGTCGACGCGACCCTCGAACGGACAGCCGAAGGAGACGGAAATGGTCACCGTCGTCGGCACCGTCGCGTCGGCCACGATGGCCTCGGCGGCCGCCACCGCGTCGGCCAGCGACGCGTTGCCGTTGGCGCGGTTGAACGACTCGGTGGCGGCGAACGACACGTTCACCCGGTCGAGACCCGCGTCGCGGAAGCGCTCCCACCCCCGCTCGTTGAGCACGAGCCCCGAGAGCTCGGACTCGCCGCGGTCGGCGGCGGCGACCACCTCCTCCGCACCCGCCATCTGCGGCACGCGGTCGTCGCGGACGAAGCTCACCGCCTCGATGCGGGGCAGGCCCGCCGCCGCGAGCCGCCCGACGAGGTCGGCGCGGACGGCAGGCGCGAGCGCCTCCGGCTCGTTCTGCAAACCGTCGCGTGGCCCGACGTCACAGAGGGTTAGCCGCACCGGGAGAGCGTAGTTGCCCACGATGCCTCCCGCCCCGGGCAGTCCTACCGTGACGATATGCATCCTTCCGCCTCATTCAGCGCCGCGATCCGCGTGCGCATCGAGAACCATCCCGGCGCCTTTGCGCAGCTCGCCGCCGCCGTCGGCGAAGCCGGCGGCCTCCTCGGCGCGATCGATCTCGTCCGCGTCGAGAAGACGACGAAGATCCGCGACGTCACCGTTCTCGCCGACGACGAGAAGCACCTGCACGCCATCGTCGAAGCGGTGCACGCCGTCGACGGCGTCGAGGTCGTGCACGTGTCGGACCGGACGTTCCTCGCCCACCTCGGCGGCAAGATCGAGGTACGGCCGCGCGTGCCGCTGAAGACGCGCGAGGACCTCTCGATGGCTTACACGCCCGGCGTGGCGCGCGTCTCACGCGCGATCGCCGACGATCCGGAGAAGGTCTGGAACCTGACGATCAAGCGGCACACGGTCGCGGTCGTGAGCGACGGGACGGCCGTGCTCGGCCTGGGGGACATCGGCCCAGAGGCCGCACTCCCCGTGATGGAGGGCAAGGCCGTGCTGTTCAAGGAGTTCGGCGGGGTCGACGCCTTCCCGATCTGCCTCGACACGAAGGACCCCGACGAGATCGTTCGCACGGTCGAGGCGATCGCGCCGGCGTTCGGCGGCGTCAACCTCGAGGACATCTCCGCGCCGCGCTGCTTCGAGATCGAACGGCGCTTGCGCGACTCGCTCGACATCCCGGTGTTCCACGACGACCAGCACGGGACGGCCGTCGTCGTCCTCGCCGCGCTTCTCAACGCGCTGCGTGTGGTCGAGAAGCGGATCGAGGACGTCCGGATCGTCACCACGGGCTGCGGTGCCGCAGGCATGGCCGTGACACGCGCGTTGCAGCGTGCCGGCGCAACGTGGATCGTCGGTTGCGACGAGGGCGGCTCGCTCTACCGTGGGCGCCCCGGCCTCGACGACGCGAAGCGCGAGTACGCAGAGACGACGAACCCCGACAACTTGCGCGGGACCGCCGACGAGCTGCTCGAGGGCGCCGACGTCTTCATCGGCGTCTCCGTTCCCGGCGCGATCTCGGTCGACGGGATCAAGCGCATGAACGATCGCGCCATCGTGTTCGCGATGGCGAATCCGATGCCGGAGGTCGACCCGGAGGCGATCGAGGGGCTCGCCGAGGTGATCGCCACCGGCCGGTCCGACTATCCGAACCAGATCAACAACGTCCTCGCGTTCCCGGGAGTGTTCCGGGGCGCACTCGACGTCCGCGCCCGGACGATCAACGGCGAGATGGAGCTCGCCGCCGCCCGCGCGATCGCGCAGACGATCGCGCCCGGCGAGCTGTCCGCCGACTACATCGTTCCGAGCGTCTTCAACCGCGCCGTCGCGCCCGCAGTCGCGGCGGCCGTCGCCGAGGCGGCGGAAGCGACCGGTGTCGCCCGCCGCGCCCTGCACGCCACTGAGGAGGCAGTCGCATGATCGAGGTCGAGCACAGCGAAGAGACGCTGCCCGTGGCGTTCGAGGCCGCGACGGTGCAGGACGCGATGAGCCCGGGCGTCATCAGCTGCCCGCCGGAGACGCCGCTGCGCGTGGTCGCGCGGATGATGGCGACGTTCAACGTCCATTCCGTCTTCGTGTTCGAGCACCGCGACGAGGATGACGAGGACGCGCAGCTCTGGGGCGTGGTCTCGGACCTCGACCTCGTGGCCGCCGGCCGCCTCGACGTCGACGCGCGCACCGCAGGTGCGAGCGCGGTGACGCCGATCGTCGCCGTCCGTACCGACGCACCGCTTGCCCACGCAGCCGACCTGATGGCGCAGCACGGCATCGCACACCTGGCGGTCGTAGAACCGGCGAGCGGCCGGCCGATCGGCGTCATCTCGACGCTGGACATCGCGCGGGCCATTGCCGTCGAGCACGGCCCGCGCGAGACCCAGGCATCGGCCTGACCTACGTCGTCGCGGTCGCGGCCTCCGGCTCGAGGGAGACGTCGACGGTCTGCGTTCGGACGCCCGCACCAGCCATGTAGCCGGCGATCCCCACGACCACGATGACAGCGAGCGTGCCGAGCGTCAGGGCCTCGAACGTGCCCTGGCTCACACTCCACGAGTCCTTGAACCCGTAGCCGACTCCGAACAGGCGCTCGAGCGTGTCGGGGAAGACCGCCACCCACGAGCCGAGGGCGATCCACCCGGTTACCAGGATGGTCGAGATCCAGATCCCGCTCATGCCCCACGGGTGGACGTACGGCCGGTGCACGTGTGGATGGGAATACCGCAGTTTCAGCGCCGCCGGGAAGATCCACAGGTACGAGAGCAGCGTCGTCGAGATGGCGATGTCGAGCACGACGACGAACTTCGCGTCGGCGCCGCCGTTGAAGGCAGCGAGCGCGACGACGCAGAACGCGCTCGAGACGATGCCCGACAGCACGTTGACGCGCACCGGCGTCCCGAGCTTCCTGTTGAAGATGCCGAAGAACGGGAAGAAAGCGCCGTCGTACGCGGCCACCGCCTGGATCCGGTCGGAGCCGATCATCCAGACCGCGCCGGAAGTGACGAGCGCGCCGACGAAGCCGAGCGTCATCAGGATGAGCAGCGGATGCGCCGCGCCGCCGTAGACGCCGTGGAAGACGAGCGTCACGGCGTCGATGAACCCACCGATCCCGGTCACCGCCTTTGCCGGCAGGACGAGGAGGATGCAGAAGATCGGCACGGCGTACATGAGGACCCCGCTGATGCCACTCCGTAGGATCGAGATGGGCACATCGCGCTGCGGGTTGTCCATCTCCTCTGCCGCTCCGTTCTGCAGCTCGAAGCCGACGTAGTTGAACAGGAGCAGCGGGACGAGGCCGAAGAAGATCGCCCGCGTCGGGCTAAGCTGATGCGCAGCGAAGCCGGCCACGCCGTGCTTGATGCCATACACGATCACGGTGAGCGAGAAGAACCCGAGAACGACGTAGCGCAGGACGGCGCCGGCGTTCGGGATCCACTTCCCGTACCGCAGCGAGACGATGGCGACGCCGATCGACAGCCAGATGAAGAGCAGCTTGAAGACGTAGTCGCCGAACGAACCGTTCCCGATCTTGAAGACGTTGGCCGACCACGAGTCGGTCGCGATGAACGCGAGCGACCCACCGACCCAGAGCGGGTTCGTCACCCAGTAGAGAACGGCGGCGATCCCGCCGTGGAAGCGACCGAACGCGAGCTTCGTCCATTCATAGGGACCGCCCTCCTGCGTGAAGGCGCTGCCGACCTCGGCCATCAGGAGCATGTAGGGCGCCACGAATACGAGAGCGAGCACGACGAGCCAGAAAAATCCCTCCGGCCCCTTGTTCGCGACGGTGCCGAGCGTGTCCAGCCCAACGAACGCGCAGACGGTGAAGAACACCATGTCGAATCGGCGCAGCGACTTGATGAGCTTGCCCTTCTCCTGCAGGGCGAGCTTCGTCGTGTGCTCGACCTCTAGTGCATGCGTTGCCATGCTTCGGTCAACACCTCCCCAAGGATTCCGGTCATTTCGTCGAACTCCCGTTGCGTCGCGATCAGCGGTGGCGAGATCTGGATAACGGGGTCGCCGCGGTCGTCTGCCCTGCAAATGAGGCCTTTCTCGAACAGTCGAGGCGAGAGGAAGCCACGCAACAGCGTCTCGCACTCGTCGTCGTCGAACGTCTGTCCTGTCGCCTTGTCCTTTACGAGCTCCAGCGCGTAGAAGAAGCCCGTCCCGCGCAGGTCGCCGACGATGGGCAGCTCGAGGAGCTGCGCCAGCGTCGATCGGAACGCGTCGCCGTTGTCGCGGACGTTCTCGACGACGCGCTCGCGCTTCATGATCTCGATGTTCTTCAGCGCGATCGCGCACTGCACCGGATGCCCGCCGAAGGTGATTCCGTGCGCATACATCGACGCCTCGCTCATGAACGGTTCGACGATGTGGTCGGCGGCGATCACGGCCCCGATCGAGGCGTACGCGGACGACAGGCCCTTCGCGCACGTCATGAGGTCGGGTCGGATGTCGTACAGCTCGGAGCCGAACCAGGATCCGAGACGGCCGAAACCGGTGATGACCTCGTCGGCGCAGAGGAGGATCCCGTAGCGGTCGCAGATCTCGCGCACGCCGCGCCAGTAGCGCGCAGGTGGTGTGAACGAGCCGCCCGCGTTCTGTACCGGCTCCATGATCACCATCGCCACCGTCTCCGGCCCGGCCTGCACGATCGCCGAGTCGAGATCCTCGAGAAGGAATGCAGTGAACTCCTCCTCGGTCTCGTCCGCCGGGCGGTGGTAGCGGTTCGTGTTCCTGACATGGATGACGTCCGGCACGAGCGGCTCGAAGGGCGCGCGGAGCGCCGCGATGCCGTTGATCGAGAGCGCGCCCATCGTCGTGCCGTGGTACGCGAGGCGGCGCGAGACCGCCTTCCACCGGCGCTCGCCGCGTGCGAGGTGGTACTGCCGCGCGAGCTTCCACGCCGACTCGACCGCCTCGGAGCCTCCGGAGACGAAGAAGACCCGGTTGAGGTCGCCGGGCGTGATCTGCGCGATCTCGTGCGCGAGCTCGATGGCGCGTGGATGCGCGTACGACCAGTTCGTGTAGAAGGGCAGTTCGCGCATCTGCTCGAGCGCGGCCTGCCCCATCTCCTCACCGAACGAATAGCCGACCTGGACGGCGAAGAGGCCGGCGAGCGCGTCGAGGTAGCGGTTGCCGTCGATGTCCTCGAGGTAGCACCCCTCGCCGCGCACGATGATCGGCGGCTCGTGGCCTCCCATACGCGTGAAGTGCAGCCAGAGGTGGCTGCGCGCGGCTTCGCGAAGGTCAAGTGCCACGGGTCCCCCAGTCGTAGAGCTGTTTCCACATCTCGAGATAGAAGAAGGTCTCCGTCGAGACGACGCCGTCGAGCGCGCGCATCCTGTTCGTCAGATCGAGGAGCTCACGCCTCGTCGCGGCGACGACCTCGACGACGATGTCGAACTGGCCGGCGACGATGACGACGTAGTCGGCCTCGGGCCAGCGGGAGATCTCGTCGGCAACACGCTCGGGCGGGCCAGAGGTCTTCACGCCCACGAGCGCCTGGTCGAAGCCGAGCCCGAGCGGGTTCGTGACGCCGACGACCTGGAGGATCCCCTGGCTCGTCAGCCGCGCGTACCGCGCGCGGACCGTCGCCTCCGAGACACCGAGGCGAACTGCGATGCGCCGGAACGACTGGCGCCCGTTCGCCTGGAGCTCCTCGATGATGCGCCGGTCGAGGTCGTCGACGGTCCGCGCCGGGGCGACCGGGCCTCGCGGCGGCTCGATCCTCTGACTATCTGTCCTACGCAATGCGCGGGATTGTTACCAGGTGACCACGCATTCCGTCAATGGGGTTGACATCCGCCCGCGGATTGCTGATGTTGCAGCCATGCCCAGGACACCATTTCTCCGTGCCCTGCGGCGGCTCGCGAACGAGCATCGCGAAGCCGACCGGCTGGGGATTCCGGTCGCCGAGCTCCAGGCTCGGCGGGCCGAAGGCGCGGCCTATGACCGCGGTGAGTTCCTGAAGAAGGCCGGCGTCGCCGGCGTCGGCATGGTCGCCGGCTCCGCGTACGTCGCCGACCGCGCACACGCAGCGAGAGGCGCGACGAATGCACGGGTTGCCATCATCGGCGGTGGCATTGCCGGCCTCACGGCGGCGCTGACGCTTCAGGACCAGGGCGTCTACGCGGACGTCTACGAGTCGTCGGGCCGCATCGGCGGCCGCATGCACTCCGACTGGACCGAGTTCGGGACGGGGTTCTGGGACGACGGCCAGCAGGCCGAGCTGTGCGGCGAGCTGATCGACTCGGGGCACAAGACGATCCAGGCCCTTGCGAACCGCTTCAAGCTGCCGATGGTCGACCTCATCAAGGCGCAGCCGATGGGGACAGAAGACACGAACTGGATCTTCGGCGCCGACTACACCCCCGCGCAGGCGGCCGCGGATTTCAAGCCCGTGAACACAGTCCTGCAGAGGCAGCTGCGGGACGCCGGGTATCCGACGACCTACAACAGCTCCACGCAGATGGGCCAGCTGCTCGACCAGATGTCGGTGCACGACTGGATCGCGGCGTACGTTCCGGGCGGTCTCGGCTCGAAGTTCGGCGCGCTGCTGAACGCCGCGTACAACGAGGAGTACGGCGCGGAGACGACCGACCAGTCGTCCCTCAACCTCATCTATCTGATCGGCTACCAGGCCGGCGGCTTCAACGTGCTCGGGCAGTCGGACGAGCGCTTCCACATCGTCGGCGGCAACTCGAACCTGCCGATCGCGATCGCAAGCGCGCTACCGAGCGGAAGCGTCCACCTCGGCTATCGCATGTCGTCGATCGGGCTGAACAGCGACGGCTCGATCAAGGTGGCGTTCGCGAACGGGAAGTCGATCACAGCCGACGAGGTCATCCTCTGCATGAGCTTCTCGGTGCTCCGCACGCTCGACTACTCGAAGGCCGGCTTCGACGGGCTCAAGCAGACGGCGATCACGCAGATCGGCTCGGGCCACAACGCGAAGCTGAACGTCCAGTTCACATCGCGCATCTGGAACGCGCAGGGCAGCACCGGCTCGCTGTACAGCGACCTGCCCTTCCAGAGCGGTTGGGACGTCACCCGTGGTCAAGACGGGTCGACGGGCATCCTCGTCGAGTACCCCGGTGCGAACACGGCGATCTCGCTCGGCCAGTCCAACCCGTACACGACGACCGCGAACAGCCCCGCGGTGAAGAAAGCCGCGCAGGCGTTCCTGCAGCAGCTCGAAGCGATCTATCCAGGGATCAGCGCGCGGTGGAACGGCAAGGCGATGCTGTCGACGCCGTTCACCGATCCGAACCTCCTGTGCTCCTACTCGTACTGGAAGCCAGGGCAGTACACCGGCTTCAGCGGCTACGAACGCATGCGCCAGGGGAACATCCATTTCGCCGGCGAGCACTGCTCGATCAACTTCCAGGGCTACATGGAAGGCGGCGCGCAGGAGGGCCAGCGCGCGGCGAACGAGATCCTCTCGGATCTGAAGGGCGCCTAGACGCCGTACGCGGTGACGTGTTCGGGTACCACCCGTACCCGGACACGTCGCTGCCCGTCGACGTAGCTCCACGGATTGCCGTCGTACGTGCGGCTCAGGCGGTCGATCTGCTCCTCCGCCCCGTCCGTCGTCAGCTCGGCCCGGCCGTCGACGGCGATCCAGTGGTAGAAGTCCGGCGCCGTCACGAGAACGGCGACACGCGGGTCGCGCTCCAGGTTCCCCGGCTTGGCGCGGCCGTACGCCGTGTTGAACGAGAGCAAGTCGCCGTCCCGCTCCACCCAGACGACGGTGCTCTGCGGGGAGCCGTCCGGCCTGACCGTCGTGACGATGCCGAAGTAGGGGCCGTCGAAGAAGGCGAGCTGGTTCTCGGTCAACGGACCTCTCACGGCTGTGTAACCGTATAGGGACGGTGTCTTCCAGCGCGACGCTCAGGCTGGAGTTGCCGGCGGCCGGCGAACGAGCTGAGCGTGCGCTCGTCCGGGACGCGCAGCGCGGTTCGGCCGAGGCGTTCGAGCAGCTGTTCCGGAGCCATTGGCCTCGGGCATATCGCGCGGCGCTCCTCGTCGTCGGCGACGCGGCGGCGGCCGAGGACATCGCCCAGGAGTCGTTCCTCGCCGCGGTGCGCGCGCTCGACCGATTCGACCGGAGGCGCCCGTTCGGCCCGTGGCTGCACCGCATCGTCGTCAACCGCGCCATCGACTGGGCACGGGCCCGCGCGCTTCGGCGCGAGACGTTCTCGGACGGCCCGGAGCCCGCCGCAGTCGAACGCGAGGAGTCGGCGCATGCGCGGTCGCTGGCGGCCGGCCTCGCGCTGTTGCAGCCGGAGCAGCGCGCGGTGATCGTCCTGCGCTACCTGCTCGAGTACACGCCGGGCGAGATCGCGCAACTCCTCGACCTCCCGCGAGGAACCGTCAACTCGCGCCTGCGGCGCGGCCTCGACCGACTCCAGGAGGCG
>CAZXZX010000234.1:0-3286 GCA_964645445.1 uncultured Gaiellales bacterium | reverse complement strand
GCGGGCGCGTCCATCCCGCTGACGCCGGCAGTGCATCAGATGATCGACGTCGGCCCGGTGCCGCGCTTCCTCACCTCGAAGACGGCGGTCGACTTCCCGATCGTCCGCGACATGGACACGAACATGTACGAGCGCCAGGACGGGCAGGGTCTCGAAGTCGGCTCGTACGCACACCGGCCGATCCTCCACGAGCCCGATGAAATCCCCTCCATCGAGGAGTCGGCGCTGACGCCGACGGAGCTGCCGTTCACGCAGGAGGACTTCGAGCTTCAGCTCGAGCACGCGCTCCAGTTGGTGCCGGAGATCCTCGGCGACGAGTCCGTCGGCATCAAGTACGCGATCAACGGCCTCCTCTCCCTCACGCCGGACGGGCTGCCGCTCCTAGGCGAGACCCCCGAGGTGAAGGGGCTGTGGTCGGCGGCCGCCGTCTGGGTGAAGGAAGGGCCGGGCGTCGGCAAGTCGGTGTCCGAATGGATGGTGCACGGCGAGCCGGAGATCGACCTGCAGTCGTCCGACGTCGCGCGCTTCTATCCCGAGCAGCGCACGCCCGAGCACATCAAGGGGCGCACGTCGGAGGGCTTCAACAAGACGTACGGGATCGTCCATCCGACGGAGCAGTGGGAGTCGAGCCGCGGCGTGCGCGTGTCGCCGTTCTACGAGCGCGAGAGGGAGCTCGGCGCAGTCTTCTACGAGGCGGCGGCGTGGGAGCGGCCGCACTGGTACGCGTCGAACGAGCCGCTCGTCAACGAGTACGGCGTGAAGGGCCGCGACTACGAGTGGGAGGCGCGCTGGTGGTCGCCGGTCATCAACGCCGAGCACCTCGCGATGCGCGACCGCGCGGCGATGTTCGACCTGACGGCGTTCTGTGTCTTCGACGTCGTCGGCCCGAACGCGCTCGATGCGGTGCAAATGGTCGCGGCGCGGCAGATGAACGTGCCGAACGGGCGCGTCGTCTACACGCCGGTGCTGGCGCCGCGCGGCGGGTTCAAGTCCGACCTGACGATCATGAAGATGGAGGACGACCGGTTCCGTGTCGTCACCGGCGGCGCGCACGGGATGGCGGACATGAAGTGGTTCCGCGACCATTGCCCCGACGGCACGCGCATCGAGGATCACACCTCGTCGGTGTGCACGCTCGGCATCTGGGGGCCGCGCGCGCGCGACATCCTCGCCTCCGTCACGGGCACCGACGTCTCGAACGAGGCGTTCCCGTTCTCGACCTGGCAGGAGTTGGACAACGGCGTGATCGCCTCGCGCATCTCGTACGTCGGCGACCTCGGCTGGGAGCTGTACGTGCCGATGGAGCGCGGCGCCGAGCTGTGGGACGCGCTCTGGGAGGCGGGCCGACCGCACGGTGTCGTCCCCGCAGGCATCGGCGTGTACGGCACGACCGGCCGGCTCGAGGAGGCGTACCGCGCGTTCGGCGCCGAGCTCGACCAGGACTACGACGTCGTCGAGGCCGACATGGCGTGGTGGAAGGTGAAGGCCGAGGACTTCGTCGGCAAGGACGCGCACCTCGCAGCGCGCGAGCGCGAGCCGGCGGCGACGCTCTGCACGCTCACGATGGACGACACGAAGCGGTTCCCGCTCGGGCGCGAGCCGATCGTCCGCGACGACGGCTCGCCGCTCGTCGACGCGAAGGGCCGACGGTCGTACGTCACCTCCGCCGGCATGGGGCCGTCACTCGGCAAGTACATCCTCATGTCGTATCTCCCGCCCGGCGACCACGGGAAGCTGTACGTCGAGTACATGGGCGAGCGCTATCCGGTCACCGTCGACGTCGTCGGCTCGCGCCCGCCGTTCGATCCGGACAACGAGCGGATCCGCGCATGAGGATCCTCTGTTGCGTGAAGCGCGTCCCGATCACGGGCGGGAAGATGGTGCTCACCCCCGACGCCCAGGCGCTCGAGACGAAGCATCTCGGTTTCACGATCTCCCCCCACGAAGAGTGCGCGGTCGAGGAGGCCGTGCGTATCGGCGGCGAGATCGTCGTGCTCACACTCGGGCCGGCCGAGGCGGAGGAGCAGTTGCGCGACTGCATGGCGATCGGCGCCGACCGCGGCATCCTGCTCGAGACGAACGGCGAGGAGTGGGATGCGCAGTCGACGGCGGGCGCGATCGTCGACGCGATCCGCGGCGAGGAGCCGTTCGACCTCATCCTGTTCGGCAACGAGTCGGCGGACTCGGCCGGCTTCCAGGTCGGCATCCGGGTTGCGCACGCGCTCGGGCTGCCGGTGGTCACGGGGCTCAAGAAGATCGAAGTGAGAGAGGGCCGCGTGCGCTGCGAGCGCGACGTCGGCGGCGCGCGCGACGTGTACGAGATGCCGTTGCCGGCGGTGCTCACCGTGCTCGAGGGCCTGAACCTGCCGCGCTACCCGTCCGTGCCCGGCCGCCTGCGAGCGAAGTCGAAGCCGATCGTCGTGGTCGAGCCGGTGCGGCCGGAACAGAAGCTCGAGAAGCTGCGCCTCGTCGTGCCCGAGGGGCACGGCAAGCAGGCGGAGATCCTTGGGGAGGGTGCGGCAGCGGCGTCGCGCGTCGTCGAGGTGATGGTCTCGCTGGGAGTCGCGTGAACGTCGTCTGCTACGTCGAGGACGACGAGCTCTCCGCGCAGGCGGCCGGCTTCGCGCGGACGCTCGGCGAGGTGCGCGCGATCACGTTCGCCGGCGCGTACCAGCCCGCCGCGTGGGCGGCCGCGCTCGCAGCCCAGGATGCTGATGCGATCGTCGCGCTCGGCTCCGACCGAGGCAATGAGCTGCTGGCGCATGTCGCCGCTCTCCTCGATCAGCCGTTCGCGTCGAACGTGATGACGCTCGAGGGCGACATGCTCACGCGCGTGCGCTGGGGTGGCAGCCTGATCGAAGAAGCGCAGCTGCACGGCGCGCCGAAGCTCGTCACCGTCGCGCCGCACGTGCATCCCGCCGGCGAGATCGGCGACGTCGAGACGCTCGATGCGCCCGACGACAGCTCTCCGAAGGTGCTCGAGCGCGTCGCGGAGTCGTCGGGCGGCGTGTCACTGCGCGACGCGAAGGTCGTCGTGAGCGGAGGCCGCGGCGTCGGCTCGGCCGAGGGCTTCGCCATCATCGAGGAGCTCGCCGGCCTGCTCGGCGGCGCGGTCGGTTGCTCGCGCGTCGTCACCAGCGCGGGTTGGCGCCCCCATGCCGACCAGGTGGGGCAGACGGGGACGAAGATCTCCGCCGACCTGTACGTCGCGTGCGGGATCAGCGGCGCGACGCAACACATTGCGGGCGCGAAGGGCGCGAAGAAGATCCTCGCCATCAACACCGAT
>CAZXZX010000233.1:0-8380 GCA_964645445.1 uncultured Gaiellales bacterium | reverse complement strand
GCTGCAAGCAAGAGCGCGAATGCTGCGACGACGGCGATGAGCCTCACGCCGGAATCGTACTTCCTACCGATGGACAGCATCTGAGGCGCGGCGTACCTTCTGCGAATGCGCGGACGCGCCGTCCTCCCGGCCATCCTCTTCGCCTTCGCGGGCATGGTCGTGGCCGGTGTCGCCGTCGGGTTCGCTGCCGGCCACTACACCTCGCGCGTCACCACCGTCACGACCGCGGCGCCCGCCGCAGCGCCCGCGACGACGGCGCCGGCCGCCGCGTCCGTCGATCCGACGATCGCCGCCGGGGCGCACACGTTCGTCCAGTTCGCCTGCGCACAATGCCATGGCGACCGGGGCCGCGGTGGCGTGTCGCCCGACGTCCCCGCGCTGACCACCGTCGGCAAGGCGCTGACCGTGGCGCAGCTGTCGCACATCATCGACCACGGGCTCGGCGAGTCGAAGAACCCGACGAAGCCGTACATGCCGGTCTGGGGCGAGGTCATCTCGAAGACGCAGGTGGGCGACCTCGTCGCGTACATCCGCGCGGGGTTGCCGGCAGTGCCGGACACGCAGCCGGTCTCAATCCCGCAGGGCCAGGGCCCGGCGGTCGCCGGCGCGGCACTCTACATCCGCGACGGCTGCATCAACTGCCACGGCCCGAACGGTCTTGGCGGCGTCTCGAACCCGCTCTCGGCGGACAAGAGCATCCCACCGCTCTCCGGCGGCGGCTTCCGCCACGACTTCCCGACCGACAAGGCGATCGCCGACGTCATCCGCAGCGGCAGCGTCATCGGCCGCGCGCCGATCGTGAGCATGCCGCACTGGGGCGGCATCATTCCGGCGAGCGACGTCCAGTCGCTGATCGCCTACCTGAAGACGCTCAAGTAGCGGGCTTGCGCCCGGGCCGGCCGCGTCCGGGCAGCTGGCCGCCGAGCCGGCGAAGCGCGCGTGTCTCGAGCTGACGGACGCGCTCGCGCGTGAGTCCGAGCTCGTTCCCGAGCTCCTCCAGCGTCCGCATCCGGATGCCGCCCAGGCCGAGCCGGCTCTCGATGATCAGCCGCTCGCGCTCCGGGAGCTGGATGACAGCGCCCGCGAGCGTCTCCCAGTCGAGCCGCGCGTCGATCTCCTCGTACGGGTCGGCGAGGCGCTCGTCGCGCACGAAGTCGCCACGGCTCGCCGTGCCGTCGCCGACGGGCTCGTCGAGCGAGGCCGACACGGACGCCGCGCCGAGCGCGTCGTTCACCTGCTGCACCGAGAGGTCGAGCTCGGCGGCGAGATCCTGCGCGCTCACCGGGCCGCCACGCTCCTGCTCGAGCCGGTCGCGCACGGCCTTGATCTTCCGCCGCCGCTCACCGAGATGGATGGGCACGCGAATCAGGTCGCCCTGGTTCCGGATCGCACGCGAGCACGACTGTCTGATCCACCACGTCGCGTACGTCGAGAACTTGCATCCCTTCCGCCAGTCGAACTTCTCCACCGCGCGCGTGAGACCGAACGTCCCCTCCTGGATGAGGTCGGGAAGGGGAAGCCCCTGGCCCTGGAACGTCTTCGCGACCGAGACGACGAGCCGGAGGTTCGCCTCGATCATGCGCCGCTTCGCGGTCGGGTCGCCGCGCTCCACCCGCTTCGCGAGCATCACCTCTTCGGCAGGCCGGAGCAGCCGGTAGTGCCGAAGGCTCTGGAGAAAGAGCTGGAGCGAATCGGCGAGTGGCTCCCGTTCGAGCGCAGCGGACTGCACCTTCTGAGCTTCGGGTTTCGAGGCGCCGACGAAATCGGGAAAAGCCCGCAGCCGGGCAGAGGGTCACCACTGTCGTCAGGCGGATGCCTGGGATGCACGATGCCTGCATGGCCACCGCAAGGGCCTTCTTCGCGAATCGCATCGACGCCGGCCTCGAGCTGGCGGAGACGGTCGCGTCCGAGGCAGAGGCTGACACCGTCGTCGTCGCCCTGTCGCACGGAGGCGTCGAGGTCGCGGCCGAGGTGGCGCGCACCCTCCATGCCCCGCTCGACATGCTCGTCGTGCGCAAGATCCGGTATCCCGGCGCACCCCGCCGCGTGCTGGGCGCCGTCGGCCCCGGCTACGCCGTGTACGTGCACACGCGCGCCGATCTGACGAGTCACGAGCTCGCGATCGCCGCGGAGCTTGCGCGCGCCGAGCTCGCACATGTCGACGGGCGCATCCACGGGCACCGGAGGCCGGTCGATGTGGCCGGCAGAGAGGTGATGCTCGTCGACGACGGCATCACGACCGGCGCGCGGATGATCACCGCCGCGCGGTGGGCACGAACGCAGCGCGCGCGTCGCATCGTCGCCGCCGTCCCGGTCGCCTCGGCCGAGTCGGCGGAGGACGTTCGCCGCGAGGTCGACCTCCTCGTCTGTCCCCACGAGCTCGAGTCGCTCGGCGCCGTCGCCATCCGCTACACGACGTTCGAGCCGGTCAGCGACGAGGACGTCCTGGCGTTGCTCGAGCGCGCGGACGCGCTCGTCGCGGTTTAGCCCCCGTCGTATTCGAGCTCGACCGACTCGAGCAGGATCGACTGCGCGAGCGGGTCGCGCGGGTCGATCTCGTCGACGTCGCAGCGGGCGCCTTCCGCAACTGTGCCACGGACGGCATCGGTGAAGTGCTCGACGAAGTGCGCCGGCGTCATGTGCGACATCGGCCCGATGCGCACGAGCACTCCGACGACGCGCGCGGCATTTTCGCGCGCAGCGACGTCTTCGATCTCGCGGACGAGGTCGGCGAGGAGGACGCGCTCGTGCATCAGTCGCCGTTCCGAAGCTCGCGGTGAACCGCTGCGACGACCCGCTCGACTGCCGCCGAGACTGCCTCGGAAAGATCGTCTCCCGCGGCGAACGTCTCGCCCTCGATCCCGTAGACGATCGTCCGTTCCGGAAGGCGGCCGAGGGCGCGGGCGAGCTCGATCGCGTCCGCGATACCGAGGAGGTGCGTCGAGCTCCCGGAGAGCGCAGCAGGCAGCGGGCCGTCGTGTGCGGCGATGCGGCGGATCACGCCCGGCGGGGCGCCCGATCGCGTGGCGTCGACGACGAGCGCGCGCGTGCATCCCTCCCAGGCCGCCAGGAGCGAGACGGGCTCGCCCTCGCACTCGATCACGCGGACGTCGCCGTCGACCTCGCCCGCGAGACGGCGCGCAACGACGAGACCGACAGCGTCATCGCCGCGCATGTCGTTGCCGACCCCGATGACGCAACAGGTCACGAGCGTTCCACCTCGAGCGTGAGGAAATGGGTCGCGCACGAGATGCACGGGTCGTAGTTTCGGATCGCCTGCTCGCACCGGTGGCGAAGTTCGTCGTCCGAGAGCGCGGCGTTCTCCGTGACGAAGGCGAGCAGGTCCTCCTCGATCGACTTCTGGTTCTGCGAGGTCGGAGGGACGATCTTCGCGTCGAGGATGGAGCCGTCCTCGGCGAGCCGGTAGCGGTGGTAGAGGACGCCGCGGGGCGCCTCGCTCGCGCCATGACCCCAGCCGGCCGGCGGAACGACCTCGAGCGCGGGCGCGGCAGGCTGCTCGTACGCGGCGATCAGGCGGAGCGCCTCCTCGCACGCGTGCACGACCTCGACGGCGCGCACGACGATCGACCGGAACGGGTTCCGCACGACCGGCTCGAGACCCACCTCGGCCGCGGCCTCGCGCGCCTGTGGGGAGAGGAGGTCGCCGTGCAGCGCATGGCGTGCGCACGGCCCGACGAGGTACGCGCCTCGGCCACGCAGATACGAATGCAGCGCGTTCGAATGTTCGACGTGCTCCTCGGCAATGTGGTCGTAGAACTCCTCGATGGGGAAGTCGAGACCGCGCGATGAAACGAGACGCGAGCCGCGGTCGATCGGGTATTCGCCGCCGGCGTCGAGCGCGACGAGCTCGACGTCCTGCTCGTACTGCGGAAAGTCGAGGCCGGCGACGAGGCGCACGGTCTCGCGTGAGGCCTCCAGCGCCCACTCGAGGTCGGGCACGAGCATGTCGAGCTCCGCCCGCGAGGGAGCCTTGTACCAGCCGCCGACACGGACGTTGACCGGGTGCACCTCGCGGCCGCCGACGACGCGCATGACGTCGTTGCCGATCTTCTTCAGCCGGAGCGCCTTCTCGACGAGCTCGGGGCTCGTCTTGGCCAGCTCGACGGCGCTCGAGAGGCCGAGGAAGTCTGGCGCGTGGAGCATGTACACGTGGAGCGTGTGCGACTCGATCCACTCGCCGCAGTAGAGCAGCCGCCGAAGCGCGCGGAGCTGCCCGCTCACCTCGACGCCCGCGAGCGACTCCATCGCGAGGCACGAGCTCATCTGGTACGCCACGGGGCAGATGCCGCAGATGCGCGCCGTGATGTCGGGCGCCTCCGCAAATTGCCGGCCGCGAAGGAACGCCTCGAAGAACCTCGGCGGCTCGTAGATACGGAGCTGCACGTCCGTGACCCGGCCGTCGCGCATCTTCACGAGCATCCCGCCCTCGCCTTCGACCCGCGCGAGGTAGTCGGTGCGCACCGTCCGCGTCTTCGTCTCACTCATGAAGCGTCGCCTCCTTCCGGAACGCGGGCGCGTTCGCGGTGAACGTCCGGAAGGCGCGGACGAGACGCGGGTCGTCGGCGCCGATGGCCCTCCAATGCGCGGCGAGCGAGGCGGTGTTCGGCTGTTCCTTCGGGCCGAAGCAGCCGAAACAGCCGCGTGCGTAGAGCGGGCAGAGCGCTCCGCACCCTGCCTGCGTCACCGGCCCGAGGCATGCGACACCGTGCGAGACCATGACGCAAGGGATGCCGGCGCTCTTGCACTCGACGCAGACGCTGTGCTTGGGCACGTTCGGCCGGCGGCCCGCCAGCAGCGCACCGACGACCTCCAGGAGTTGCGCCTTGCTGATCGGGCAACCCTGCAGCTCGAAGTCGACGGGCACGTGGTCGGCGATTGCCGTCGACGTGCGAAGCGTCGAGATGTAGTCGGGTCGGGCATAGACGGCCGAGACGAAGTCGCCGACGTGCGCGAAGTTGCGGAGCGCCTGGATGCCGCCGGTCGTGGCACACGCGCCGATGGAGACGAGCACCTTCGACGAACGACGGATCTCGTGGATCCGCTCGGCGTCGTGAGGGGTCGTGATCGAACCCTCCACGAGTGTCAGGTCGTACGGGCCTTTCGTCGTCGCGCTCGACGCTTCGAGGAAGTACGCGATCTCGACCGCGCCTGCGACCGCGAGCAACTCGTCCTCGCAGTCGAGGAGCGAGAGCTGGCAGCCGTCGCAGGACGAGAACTTCCAGACGGCGAGCTTGGGCTTGTTCACAGCTCCGGCACCTCCAGCAGTGGTGCGATCTCGTCCCAGCGATACACAGGCCCGTCGCGGCAGATGAGCGTCGGCCCGAGCTGGCAGTGGCCGCAGAGCCCGACACCGCAGCGCATCGTCCGCTCCATCGAGATCCAGACGCGCTCTGCAGGCAGGCCGCGCGCGAGCAGCGCGCGCGCGGTGAAGCGCATCATGATCTCGGGGCCGACGACGAATGCGACCGCGTCGTCCGGGTCGAACTGCGCCGGCGGGATGAGCTTCGTTACGACGCCGACCTTGCCGGTCCAGCCGCTGCCGGCGGCGTCGACGGTGACGTCGACGTCGACGTCGCTGCTCCAGCGGTCGAGCTCGCGCCGGAAGAGGAGGTCGTCGGGTGTCCGTCCGCCGTAGAGGACGGCGACCCGGCGGAAGCTCGCGCGATGCGCGAGCGCCTGGTAGACGACCGGGCGGAGCGGCGGGAGGCCGACGCCCCCGCCGACGAGCACGAGGTCGTGCCCCTCCGCCTCGGCGACGGGCCAGGTGTTCCCGAACGGCCCGCGTACTCCCAGGATGTCGCCTGCGCGCGCCGCGCACAGAGCCTTGGTCACCGCGCCTACGGCGCGGATCGTGTGCACGAGGTTGCCGTTCCGCTCGAGGTCGCCGCTTGTCGAGATCGGCACCTCGCCGACGCCGAACGCGTAGAGCATCGTGAACTGGCCCGGCGCGATCGGCGCGATCGCCTCCTCGAGCGGCTCGAGCTCGAGCGTCCAGTTGTCGTGGTTCTCGCGTCGCTTCCGCACGACGCGGTACGGGAGCGGCGTCATCGCGCCGCGGACGGCCGTGCCGGTGTCAGCTAGGGCGATCGCCATAGACGTCGATGACCTGGAGGTAGGCGGACTGGAGATGGTCGGCGAGGTCGCCGGCGAAGCGGCTGAGCAAGTCGTAGCCGAGCACCGGATCCTCCTCGCACTTGCGGCGTAGGCAGGCGCCGTCGAACTCGACCACGCGGACGGTCTCGATCACCCGTGCCGTGAGCCGCCAGACGTACGGTGGCACGAGCCACGACCACCCGACGATCTCACCGGGACCGATGGTCACGACCGTGACCTGGCCGCGGTTCGGCACGTATGCGTCGAGCGCGACGAGGCCGTGACGCACGAGGAAGAACGTGTTCGCGGGATCTCCTTCGCGGAAGAGCCGCTGGCCGGCCGGCACGGCGACGTTCTGGCCGCAGCCGGCGATGAGCTCCAGCTCCTCCTGGTCGAGGCCCTCGAATACGGGGCTGCGGACGATGAGCTCGTCAAGCGTTTGCATGGGTCTCCTCCTCGGCCCGGATGGCGGCCACTTCCTCGCGGATATCGATGCCGACGGGACACCAGGCGATGCAGCGGCCGCACCCCACGCAGCCGCTCGTGCCGAACTGGTCCTCCCAGGTGGCGAGCTTGTGCGTCAGCCACTGCCGGTAGCGCGCGCGCGGCGTCGGCCGCGTGTTGCCGCCGTGCATCTCGGCGTACTGGAGCGAGAAGCACGTGTCCCAGACACGCGTACGCTCGGCGCCCTCGCCGTCGAGTGAGCTCGCGTCGACGACGTGCGTGCAGAAGCACGTCGGGCAGACGAGCGTGCAGTTGCCGCACGTGAGGCAGCGCTCGGCGACCTCGTCCCAGCGGGGGCTCTCGAGGTTGCGCAGCAGCAGGTCGTGCACGTCGCCGGCGTCGAATCGCCCTTCCATCTCGCGCGCCGCGCGCGCGACTACGAGGCCTGCGGCCGCGACGTCGACCTCCGTGGCCTCACGGACGGGCAGGTCGGCGAGAACGCCTTCTCCGGCGGACGATCCGGCCCGGACGAGGAAGCGGTGCTCCGGCTCGAGCAGCTCCGTGAGTGCGAGGTCGAAGCCGTCGGCCGCGTGCGGACCGCCCCCGGCGGAGGTGCAGAAGCAGAGCTCGGACGGATCGCCGCAGTCGACGGCGACGATGAAGGCGTCGGCGCGTCGCGTCGCATAGTCGGCGTCCTGATACGCCCCGCCGAGAAAGACACGGTCCTGAACCGCGATGGCTGCGAGCTCGCACGGCCGCACCCCGAGGAACGCGGTCGGAACGGTGTCGGACACCGCTTCCTCGATCGCCAGACCGTCGCGCTGCGCCTGCCAGACGCGGACCCTCGGCGGCAGCAGCTCCGCCTTCCACGATTGCGGTCCGACGGCGTAGCCGAACACCGCGTCGTCGTCGCGTGGCGCGAGGCGGTAGCGCGCGGGCGCCTGCTCGTCGGTCCAGCCGGCGGGGAGATCGGCGGCCGACGCGAGCTCGGCGTGGACGATCGCGCCGTCTCGGACGGTCGGTCCGACGATGCGATAGCCGCGGCCGCGCAGCGCTGAGAACAGGCTGTCGAGGTCGCCCCGGGCAAGGATCGACGCCATGCTTCAACCCTGTCGCGGGTGGCCGTAGGTCGCATCGGTACCGCCCCCGGTCGCCGTGCGGCTTTCCCGCGATGCCCTCGCGCGCCCGCCCGGGCAGGCTGGAGACATGTGTCTGGGGATTCCCGCACGGGTGGTCGAGCGACAGGCGGACGGCCTTGCCAAGGTGGACTTCGGCGGGGTGCGCCGGTCGGTGAGCGTTGCGTTCACACCCGCCGTCGAGCCGGGAGACTGGGTGCTCGTGCATGTCGGCTTCGCGCTCGCGCAGATCGACGAGGACGAAGCGCAAGCGACGCTCGATCTCCTCGGCGAGGCCGTCGCGGCCGAGCTTGCGACATGAGATATGTGGATGAGTACCGCGACGCGGGCGCGATCGAGGCGATCGCGGCCGAGCTCGCGACGCTCGCCGAGCCGGGCTCCCACGTGAAGCTGATGGAGGTCTGCGGCGGACATACGCACGCGATCTACCGGCATGGGCTCGATCAGCTGCTGCCCGACGAGGTCGAGCTCGTGCACGGACCGGGCTGCCCCGTGTGCGTCATTCCGATGGGGCGCGTCGACGACGCGATCTCGATCGCCGAGCGGCCCGAGGTGATCTTCACGAGCTTCGGCGACATGCTCCGCGTGCCCGGCGGCCGGCGGCGGTCGCTGCTCGAGGCGAAGGCGCGCGGCGCGGACGTCCGCATCGTGTACTCGCCGCTCGACGCGCTCGACATCGCGCGCGC
>CAZXZX010000232.1:0-6493 GCA_964645445.1 uncultured Gaiellales bacterium | reverse complement strand
ATCGAGCTGATGGCGGGTGACGCCGAGGCGGCCGAGCGCGTTCTCCGCGAGAGCTGCGACCGGCTCGCCGAGCTGGGCGAAACCGGCTACCGCTCGACGGTCGCGGGGTTCCTCGCAGAGGCGCTGTACGAGCTCGGCCGGGACGACGAGGCGCAGGAGATCCTCGACCTCGTCGCCCAGATCGCGCAGTCGGACGACGTCGAACCGCAGCTCCGGCTTCGGACGGTCGGCGCACGACTGCTGGCGCGCCGCGGCGACCACGAGGCCGCCGTGCGTCTCGCGCGGCAGGGCATCGAGCTCGCCTCGACCACGGACTACCTGGACCTCAACGCGCAGGCCCACCTCGCGCTCGCCGAGGTGCTTCGGGCAAGCGGATCGCCGGGCGAGACCGACGCGTTGCGCGCGGCGCTCGACTTCTACGAGCGCAAGGAGAGCGTGCCCATGATCGACTTCACCAGGACGCTCCTCACCGCCGCCGCTGCTGCGAGCCCGTAGCCTCGGGCTCGTCCGCGGCGATCTCTGCGCGGATCTTTTCGAGCGATCGCCGGATCAGCCGTGAAACGTGCATCTGCGAGATGCCCACCTGCTGTGCGATCTGCGACTGCGTCAGCCCGTCGAAGAAGCGCAGCTGGAGGATCCTCCGCTCGCGCTCGTCGAGCGCGCGGAAACCGGGCGCGAGCACGGCACGGTCCTCCGACACCTCGTACTGATGCTCGATCGTCCCGATCGACTCGAGCGGGTCGACGTCGTCCTCGCCGTCCCCGCCGCCCGACGAGAGCGAGAGCGACGAGTAGGCGCGGCCGGATTCGAGCGCCTCGAGCACTTCCTCCTCCTGCGCGCCGGCGGCGCTCGCGAGCTCTGGGATCGTCGGCGACCGTCCGAGCTGCACGGTCAGCTGCTCGACGATCCGCGACAGCTGAACGTTCAGCTCCTGCAGCCCGCGCGGGACGCGGACGGCCCAGCCCTTGTCCCGGAAGTGGCGCTTGATCTCGCCGATGATGTTCGGCGTCGCGTACGTCGTCAGCTCGACGCCCCGATCGAGGTCGAAGCGATCGATCGCCTTGATCAATCCGATGGCGCCGATCTGCACGAGGTCCTCGAGCTGCTCGCCGCGATACGAGTAGCGTCGCGCGAGCGAACGCACGAGCGACATGTATTGCTCGATGAGCTGCTCGCGTGCCTGAAGATCACCCTGCTCGTGATAGCGCCGGAGCAGGATCTTGTCATCGATCCGCGGCACTTCTACCCCCCACTGACCGTCGGTGCGGCCGTTTGCTTCCTCAGTTCAACCCAGGCTTCGCCGTTGCGCTCCTCGACGTCGAACCCCTCGCACACGGTCTCGAGCACGCGCCGTAGTCCGAGCTCGTTGCCGTCGCGCTCGAAGTCCTCGAGGATCGCGGACGGGAATGGTCCCACGGTAGCGCGCATCGTCTGCTCGTCGAAGACGACGCGAACGGTCACATCGCCGTCGTCGTCACGCCGTCCGAGCAATGCGTCGAGCGCGACCTGCAGGTCTTCGAGCGCGTCCATCGTCAGGTCGAGGCGCACCGCGAGGCCGCCGACGACGAGATGGACGATGGGCCGAAAATCCTCCTGCGCGGGGAGAACCAGCGTTATCTCATCGCTCATCCGGCTCGCTCCCGGCCTCGCGCAGCTCCTCGATGAGCTCCTGCTCCCGGCGAGCGGCTGCTTCCTTTCCCGACTGGACGGCGTGTCGCCAGTCGTGCTTCGCCTTGAAATCGGCGGCGCCGTAGCTGAGGCCTGCGGCGAAGCCGGAGACCTTCTGCACGGGCCGCGTCACCGCATGGCTCACGGTCCGCACCGCGGTGTCGACGCTTTCCACGGCGTCGACTGCGCTGTCCGTCATCAGGTCGACCTTGTCGAGCTGCTTGTTGACGCGGTCCACGGTGCCTCCGACCTTGTTGATCACGGGCACGATCTCCTGCTCGGTTCCCGAGATGAACGCGGAGAGGCGCCCCGCGGTTCCGCCCAGACGGGCGAGCAGGTAGGCCGCGGAGAGGCCGACCGCGAGGAGGAAGACCGCGAGGGCGAGTCGCCAGAGATCCCCCGACGTGAATGCGACGAGCATTCCGGGGCGATCCTAGCGGGCGAGTGCCGCGGTAACCGTCCCGCAGCCGACGACCGCGTCGCCCTCGTAGAGAACGGCCGCTTGGCCCTTCGCGACCCCGAAGGCCGGCTCGTCCAGCTCCAGCTCGAAGCCGTCTGCGGTGTCCGACACCGAGGCGGGGACGGGCGCCGACCGGTAGCGGAGCTTCGCCTCGGCCCGGTCGACCGGCAGATAGAGACGTCCGGCAGCGCGCACGCGCCGGCGACCGAGCGCCTCGCGCGGGCCGACGACGACGGTGTTCGCGGCAGCGTCGGTGTCGAGCACGTACAGCGGCCGCTCGGCGACGACGCCGATGCCGCGCCGCTGTCCGGGCGTGAACGCCCATGTGCCCTCGTGCGCGCCGAGCTCGGCCCCCGCTTCGTCGACGATCGGGCCTCTGCGGGGCGCGAGCCCCTGCCGCGCGAGGAACGCGCGGTAGTCGTCGCCCGCGAGGAAGCACGCCTCCTGGCTCTCGGCGCGCTGCGCCACCTCGAGGCCCGCGCGGTGCGCCTCGGCACGCGTCTGCTCCTTGCCCTGTTCCCCGAGCGGGAACCAGATCCGGCCGAGCAAGGCCGGATCGAGCTGCGCGAGCATGTACGACTGATCCTTGGCGGCATCGGCGGCACGGGCGAGAAGGCGGCGGCCACGATGCTCGACGATGCGCGCGTAGTGACCCGTTGCGAGGCAGTCGCAGCCCGCACGCTCGGCGAACGCGAGCAGCTCGTCGAAACGGAATGCGCCGTTGCAGCGGATGCACGGGTTCGGGGTCTCGCCGTTGGCGTAGCCATCGACGAAGGGCGACACGATCGCGCGCCGGAACTCTTCGCGCAGATCGAGCGTCACGTGCGGTATGCCGAGCCGATGGCAGGTCTCACGCGCGGCGATCACGGCCTCCGGCGAGCAGCACGCGCGCTCCGCGTCCGGGCCGGCCGGATCGAGCCAGAGACGGAGCGTCACGCCGACGGCGTCGGGGAGCGCGCGCAGGAGGGCGACCGCGCTGTCGACGCCGCCGCTCATCGCGACCGCCGTGCGGCCCGTCTTCCTTTCCGCGCGAACGACCGGGCCCAGCGCGTTCGCAAGCGCGTCGACTGCGAGCGTCTCGCCTGAGACGGCCGCCGCCTCGAGCAGCGTCAGGCCCGTGAGCTGCCGGTCGAGCCCGGGCGCATCCGCGTCAACGATGCGGCCGCCGTCGACGACGATGCGAACCACGGCCCACTCGCCGTCGCGGGTCGAGTCTCCAAAGCTTTCGATCATGAGAGAAGTGGGCCCGGACCTAGGGAACCTGTCGAAACAGGTGGGTGCCCTGCCGCCGCGAAGACGGACGCGGGCTCCCTTCATGGTGCTGTTGGTTCACCATTCGGCCCGGACCCACCCACAGCCTAGCGCGTGAAGCGCCATTCGACGCTCTGGGTGCCCTGAACGCCGAGCAATTCCGCGAGCTTCGGGGTGAGGTTGAGCTCGCGTCCAGCCGGGACTCCGCCGCGGTCGATGACCGTCGTGAGCACCGTGCGGTCGCCGAAGCGGACGTAGATGCGCACGCCGCAGGGGAGCACCGGATGGCCGACGCCGACCGTCGTCGCGTTCACCGTCACGCCGCAGTCCGTGCGCGCGGCCGGCGCGTACGGCGCCGCGAGCGCCGGCGTCCACGGCCCCGCGCCGGCAGGCAGTGCCGAGTGATGCCCGTGACGATGCTGGACGTACACCGCCACCGTGACGGCGAGCACGGCCACGGCGGCCAGGGACGCGATGCGCCGCGCCGCGGCGGCCGTCACAGGTTCGCGACGAGCCCGCCGAAGCTCTGACGGACGAGATCGTCGAAGTCGACGGGCAACATCCCGTCCGGCCCCGCGTGGTCCCGCAGGTACAGGAGGAGGAACGTCCGCTCTTCGTCGGCGATCGGGTCGCCCCCTGCATGCTCGCGCGCGAGCTGCTCGAGGTCCCAGACGTTCCATTGCCGCGGGCCGCCGATGCGCGTGACCGTTGCAGCGGGAGGCAGCTCCGGCTCCGGGGCCGGCGGGAGCGGGACAGGATCGGGAACCGGCACGAGCCGCGGCGGCTCTCGCACAGGCTCGGGCTCGGGCCGACGCACGGGAACGAGGTCGCTGCTCGCCGCGCCGCCCGCGCGTTTGCCCTGGCGCCAGAGCGCGCCCTCGACGGCGAGCACGAGGAGATACCCGACAGCCCCGGCGCCGATGATGACGGGCCAGCTCAGCCCGGCCTCGAGCGCGACGACCGGCACGGCGACGAGGAACGCCGCCTCGACGATCGTGCGCGACCCGAAGAGTGGCCTCATATCCGGAAGGTTACGGCGGGCGTCGCGCTATTTGTTGCTCGGCTCTACAACGATCTGGATGCCGAGCTCCCGTAGCTGCTCGGGCGGCGCCTCGCTCGGGGCGCCGGTCATGAGGTCGACGCCCGCCTGGTTCTTCGGAAACGCGATGACGTCACGCAGGTTCGGCTCTCCCGCCAGGACCATCGCCATGCGGTCGATGCCGAACGCGATCCCGCCGTGGGGCGGCGCGCCTGTGGCAAGGGCGTCGAGGAGGAACCCGAACTTCGAGCGCTGCTCTTCTCTGCTGAGGTTGAGCAAGTCGAACACGCGCGCCTGGATGTCCGGCTCGTGTATCCGGAACGAGCCGCCGCCGATCTCGTTCCCGTTCGCGATCAGGTCGTAGGCCTGCGCGATCGCGTGCTCGGGATCCTGATCGAACGTCTCGACCCAATCCGGCGCCGGTCGCGTGAACGGGTGATGCCGCGCGCCCCAGCGCTTCTCCTCTTCGTCCCACTCGAACATCGGGAAGTCGGTGATCCAGTGAAAGTCCCACCTGGAGACGTCGATGAGCCCGAGCGTCTCGCCGAGGTGGAGTCGGAGCGCGCCCAGGACGCGCGACGTCAGATCCCACTCGTCCGCAACGAACAGCAAGGTCGTGCCCGGCTGAAGGTCGAGCGCAGCGAACTCGGTCTCGGACAGGAACTTCGCGATCGGGGAGCGCACCTCGCCGGCGTCGTCGACGATCAGGTAGGCGAGCCCCTTCGCCCCCCATTGTTTCGCGAACTCCTCGAGCGACGCCAGATCCGCGCGCGAGAAGACTGCCGGGGCGCGGATGAACCGGACCGCTTCCGCGTTCGCGAACACGCCGAATCGCGACCCGCGCATCGTCGCGCTCGCATCCTCGATCTCGAGCCCGAAGCGACGGTCGGGCTTGTCGCTTCCGTAGCGGCGGTCGGCCTCCGCGAACGTGAGGCGCTCGAACGGTGTCGGGATCTCGACGCCGATGCAAGTCGACCAGACGGTCGCGATCATCCGCTCCATCAGAGCGAAGAGGAATTCCTGGTCGGGGAATGCGAGCTCCACGTCGAGCTGCGTGATTTCCTGGACGCGGTCCGCGCGGAGGTCCTCGTCACGAAAGCAGATCGCGATCTGGTAGTACCGCTCGAAGTTGGCGATCACGAGCAGCTGCTTGGCGATCTGCGGAGACTGGGGCAGGGCGTAGAACTTGCCTCGCTGCAGACGCGACGGCACGAGGAAGTCGCGCGCTCCCTCCGGGGTCGGCTTCCACAGGATCGGCGTCTGGATGTCGACGAAGCCTGCCTCCTCCATGACGCGCCTGATGGCGCCCACCATCCGGCCGCGCAGCCGGATGTTGCGCTGCAACTTCGGCCTGCGCAGGTCGATCCACCGGTACCGCTGACGCAACGACTCGTCGACGTTCTCCTCGTCGAGCTGGAATGGCAAAGGCTCGGAGGTCGAGATGACGGTGAGCCGATCGACCTGCACCTCGACTTCGCCCGTGGGGAGGTTCGGGTTGACGAGCTCGGGCGCACGCGCAACGAGCATGCCCTCCGCCTGCACGACGAACTCGTTGCGGAGGCCGTGCGCCACCGCGGCCGACTCGGGGGCGTTCTCGGGATTGACCACGAGCTGGACGATTCCGCTCCAGTCGCGGAGGTCGATGAATACGAGGCCGCCGTGGTCGCGGCGCGCATCGACCCAGCCGGCGAGCGTGACACGCTCGCCGACGCGGTCGGCGTCGGCCTGACCGCACATCGTGTCGCGCCACCTCACGCGAGCAGCTCCTTCAGCTCTTCGATCCCGTGGACGTCGACGTCGAGCTCGCCGGAGCGCCGCACTGTCCACCTGTCCGCGCCGACGACCACAGTCGTACGCGCGTGCTTCATCCCATACGTCAGCTGGCCCTTGAGCGAGCGGCCGGCGTGGTCGGCGTCCGCGGAGAGGCCGGCCTGGCGGAGCTCGTAGACGGCCGCGAGCGCGGACTGCCCACCGTCGACCGCGAAGAAGACGTCGAGCAGCTGCTCCTCCGCGTCGATTCCCTCGAGCTCGAGCGAGAGGATGAGCCGTTCGATGCCGGCGCCGAAGCCGATCCC
>CAZXZX010000231.1:0-7421 GCA_964645445.1 uncultured Gaiellales bacterium | reverse complement strand
CTCGACGAGCTGCGCGGCCGGCTCTTCATCATCCTCGGCGCGCTCGCGATCGGGACGATCGTCGCGTTCGCCTTTCACTCGCGCGTGCTCGACTGGCTGAACCAGCCGCTGCCGCCCGGTCACCGGCATCTGCTCGCGATCGGCGTCGCCGAGCCGTTCACCGTCACGATCACCGTCAGCCTGTACGCGGGATTCGTCCTCGCGATGCCCGTCATCCTCTGGCAGGTGTGGTCGTTCTTCGCCCCGGCGTTCGACGAGAGCGCCGAACGGAAGGTGCTCGGCCTCGTCGCATTCGCCGTCGCACTCGGCGCCGCGGGCCTCGCGTTCGGCTACTGGGTGCTGTTGCCGCGCGCGGTCCACTGGCTGACGAACTACGACAGCAAGCATTTCGTCCACCTCATCCAGGCGCGCTCGTACTACTCGTTCGTCGCGACGGTGCTGCTCGGCATCGTCATCGTGTTCCAGCTTCCGCTCGTCATTCTCGGGCTCGTCGGTCTGGGCGTGCTCAGCTCGCGCACGCTCCGGAAGAACCGGCGTATCGGGTACTTCATCGTCGCGGTCGTCGCGCTCGCCCTGCCGGGCCCCGACCCGGTGACGACCTTCCTCGAGCTCCTGCCGATGTGGGCGCTGTTCGAAGGCTCGATCTGGCTCGCAGTGCTGTTCGAGCGGCGGCAGCCCGCCGCCCACGAAGCGGTACTCTGATCGGCCGATGGCGCGCGCAGCGGTCAAGGCGAAGCAGGCGGCACACCCGAAGCCGAAGCCCCACGGCCGGCGCAAGCACGCCTCGGGAGGCAACCCGAACCAACAGCTGTTCTTCGTGCGCATGCGCAGGCGCGCGAGGCCTGCCTACTTCATCCTCGCATTCCTCTTCGCCGCGACGTTCGCATTCCTCGGGGTCGGGTCCGGTACGGGCGGGCTCTCGCAGCTCTTCAACAACCTGAACATCTTCCATAACAGCGGCACGTCGGTCTCGAGCGCGCTCAAGGAAGTCCAGCACCATCCGAACGACGCGAAGGGGTTCCGCGACCTCGCAACGGCCTACGAGGCGAAGGGCGACACGGCGAGCGCCATCGGCGCCCTGCAGCAGTACACCGACATCCGCACGAAGGATGCGAAGGCGTTCGCGGAGCTCGGTGGTCTGCAGCTGACGAATGCACAGAAGCTCCTCGGCGACTACGAGAACTCCTACGCGAACGAGCAGCTGGCGGCCCCCTCGCAGGGGCTTCTGCCGAGCTCGGCGAGCCCCGTCGGCAAGGCGCTCGGCACGAACCCGATCGAACAGGCGGCGGCCACGACCGTGAACACGGCCGTCTCCGACCTCGCCCAGCGGGTGCAGCTCGCGTACTCGAGCGCCGTCTCCTCGTACCAGCGGATGGCCGACCTCCAGCCCGCCAACGCCAACTCCCAGTTCCAGCTGGCGCAGGCGGCACAGACGGCCGGCGACACGAGCACCGCCGTGGCGGCGTACAAGCGGTACCTGAAGCTGATCCCGAACGGCTCGACCGCCGCCCAGGTCCGCGCCCTCATCAGGCAGCTGACGAAGAAGTAGCGCCCTCTCCGGTCTGCTGCATCCCGTAGACTCGCCGCGACAAGCGAGCCTTGGGGGGAGTCCGCGTGAACTTCGACATCAAGACCGAGCAACTGAGCGACGACACCTATGTCATCTCGCTGTCGGGCGAAGTCGACCTGTACACAGCACCGGAGTTCAAGCAGCAGTTGCTGGAAGTGATCGGGCAGGGGGGGAAGGAGGTCATCGTCGACTTCAGTGGCACGACCTTCATCGACTCCACGACGCTCGGCGTCCTCGTCGGAGGCGTGAAGCGCCTGCGGTCCAACGACGGCCAGCTCTCGCTCGTCTGCAGCGACCGCAACATCACGAAGATCTTCGAGATCACGGGCCTCGACCGCGTGTTCACGATCTACCCGACCCGAGACGAGGCCGTCGCGAACGTGGCGGCGGCCGGCGGGGTGCCACCCGCATAGTGCGGCGCTGGGCTCTGGGAGTCGCGGCCGGGCTCGGCGCTGCGCTGCTCGCGGCGGGCTGCGGCACGGGCGGGCCGGCCACGGGCCAGCCGGACGTCGCGAACGGCCAGAAGCTCTTCACCGGCACGGCCCAGTGCTCGGCGTGTCACACCCTCGCCGCCGCGGGCTCGAGCGGGACCATCGGCCCGAACCTCGACGACGCGTTCCGTTCCGACCGGCAGCAGGGCTTCGGCCAGACGGCGATCGAGAACGTCGTCCTCGACCAGATCCGGTTGGGCTCCGGGCCGGTGCTCGGCGGCACGCCCATGCCTGCGAACCTCGTGCGCGGGCGGGAAGCCGTCGACGTTGCCGCCTATGTCGCCTCCGTCGCCGGGACGGGGAGCGCGACGACGGCGGTGCCGCCCTCACAGCTGGGGAACGACGGCAAGGCCATCTTCAAGGCCGAGTGCTCGAGCTGTCACACGTTGAAGGCCGCGGGCGCGACCGGCACCGTCGGTCCCAACCTCGACCAGCTCGAGCCGGCGCAGGCCCGTGTCGTCCGACAGGTGACGAACGGCGGAGCAGTGATGCCGGCCTTCAAGGGCAAGCTCACGCCCGCGCAGATCCAGGCGGTCGCGAGCTTCGTCGCCTCGAACGCCGGGAAGTAGCGACGCCGGATGGAGATCCGCAGGGCGTCGGTCTCCGACGCGGCGGACATCGCGGCCGTGCACGTGCGCACGTGGCAGGCGGCGTATCGGCACGTGTTCGGGGAGGAGCGGCTCGCTGAAATCGACGCATCGCGCCGCGTCGCCGGGTGGACGCGGGCGCTGAACGATGACGAGAGCGTGTTCGTCGCGGACGATGACGGCCGGGTGGTCGGCTTCGTCTCCGTCGGTGGCTGCGAGCTCCTCGCCATCTACACGCTGCCCGAGACGTGGGGAGGCGGTGCAGGCCCGGCCCTCATGCGCGCTGCGCTTCGGCAGCTTCGCGCGGACGGCTGCGGCGAGGCCGCGCTCTGGGTGCTGGAGGACAACCCTCGTGCACGGCGTTTCTACGAGCGCGAGGGATGGGAGCTCGACGGCGGCCGCAAGGAGGACGACTTCCTCGGCCTGCGCGTCGGCGAGGTGGGCTACCGAATCACGCTCGACTGACGGGGATCGTGACGCGGCTGCGGACGCGGTCGACGAGATCGTCGTCGCCGACGACCACGATCTCGTCCGCGCCGAACAGCCGCAGTGCATCGTCGACCGCCAGCGCCGTGTCGTCCGCGCCGACGTGGCCGCGTGCATTTGGGATGCGGGCGGCCAGCGCCGCCGCAGTCCGTTCCGCCTCGGCCCGCCGGTCGTCGACGTCTCCCGTCAATGCCTCGACGCGGGACGTGAGTGCGGGAACGACGACGACCACCTCGGATCCCCCGTTGCGGAGGCTCACCGACTCGGTGCCGGGAGGCGCGACGACGAGGATGCGGTACGTGCCCGGAGGCGTCTCCGCAGCCAGCCGCAGCGGCGGATCGGCCGCCCCGGGGACAGGCTCGTCCTTCAGCCACCAGATGATGCCCGCCACTGCCACGACGGCGGCCGCGACGCCGAGCCAGGTGTCGATCGCGGCGGCGCCGCCGATGACGAGGGCGCCGATGATGACGGCGATGAGGAATCGGAAGGCCTCGGTCTCGCTCCGGAGCGGATTTCTCATCGCTCCTCCTTACCCCGGACTCAGAGGATGTAGACCGTCAGGTAGACGATGATCCACATCACGTCGACGAAGTGCCAGTAGATCCCGCCGATCTCGACGCCGTGATGGTGCTCGGCCGAGAAGTGTCCCCGGAACGCCCGGATGGTCATGAACGCGAGGATCGACAGCCCGACGAAGACGTGTACTCCGTGCAGACCGGTGAGGCAGAAGAAGATCGTCGCGAAGGCGCCGTCGCTCGTGTTGAAGCCGACGCGGGAGTACTCGATGGCCTGCGTGACGAGGAAGCTGAGGCCCATGAGGAAGGTCAGGAGAAGCCCGGCCCGCAGGCCCCAGACGTTGCCGCGCTTGATCGACTGCAGCGCCCAGTGCACGGTGAAGCTCGACGTGACGAGAATGCAGGTGTTGACGAAGGCGACGTAGATCGGTAGGTGGAACGGCGGAGTCGGCCACGGCGTCCCGTTCACGACACGCACGAAGAAGTACGCCGTGAAGAACGAGCCGAAGAGCATCACCTCCGAGGCGATGAACAGGAACATCCCGAGCACGCCGGGCGTGATGCGCGAGCTGTAGTGCGCCGCCGGCGGGCCGTGATGCTCGAGATGCTCTGCGTGCGTCGCCACTAGGCTCCGACCGTCACGGGAGTGTCGACCTCGACGTGGTCGACCGGGACCTTGGCATCCGAGCGGAGGCGTTCGACGAGGTCGCGGCGGAGCCAGCCGGAACGGGCACGCGGGAATGTGGAGACGATCACCTCGTCGACGCGCTCGTCCTCGATCGCCTGCATCACCGCGGTGTACGGGTCGGGATGCGAGATCTGGCCGTGGACGTCGAGTCCCTGGGCGCGGAGTCGCGTGACGGCGCGCAGCAGCCGCCGCTCCGCCTCCTCGTACGATCCGCCGCCCTCGCCCTGGGGCGAGACGATGAGGAAGCCGGCCGGGCTCGACTGCGCGCGCTCGCGGATCCGGTCGAGGAGCGCATCGCCGAGCACGGTCTGGTTCGCGACGACGAGGACGTTGGCGGGGCCGTGCTCTTCGGCGAGATCGACGACGAGATGCTCGAACGGGATCGAGCCTGCGACCTTCCGCATCTGCTCCACCGCGTTGCGTCGCAGCCAGCCGGATTTCTGCTGTGGATGCGTCGAGACGATGATCTCGTCCGGCTCGAGCTGGTGGATGGCGTCGCGCAACGCGGAAACCGGATCGGTCTCGACGACGACGCCCGTCGCCGGGACGCCCTCGCGCCGCAGGAGGTCGAGCGTCTTGTCCAGACGGCGGCGCGCAGCCGCCTTGCGTGTGTCGTAGTAGACGACGTATCCCTGGCGCGGCTGGTTCACCGGTGCGACGACCGTCACCTGCACCGTGCCTCCGCCGGCGCGCGCCTCGATCAGCTCCACGAGCCGCCGCGACGCTGCCGTCTCGTTCGCCACGACGACGATGTTGCGGGGCTGGACGTCGTTCACGGGGTCGCCACCTCCTCCACCTCGTGCGCGGGCGACGGCGCGAGCACCGCGTGCTGCGCACCGGGGACGCCGTACTCGTACGGCGAGCCCACGACTTGCGGGATCTCGTCAAAGTTGAAGATCGGCGGCGGCGACGTCACCTGCCACTCGAGCGTGAGTGCGCGCCACGGGTTCGACGGGGCGATCGGGCCGTTCTTCCAGCTCGTGATCATGTTGTAGAGGAACACGAGCACCGACGCACCGAGACCGAACGAGGCGAGGGAGATGAACATGTTCATGTTCGCGAACTTCGGCGCGTAGTCGGCGACGCGACGCGGCATCCCCTCCGTCCCGATGATGTGCATCGGGAAGAACGTCAGATTGAACCCGATGAACGTCAGCCAGAAGTGGAGCTTGCCCAAGCGCTCGTCGTACATGCGGCCGGTCATCTTCGGGAACCAGTAGTAGATCCCCGCGAAGATCGTGAACACCGATCCCCCGAAGAGCACGTAGTGGAGATGCGCGACGACGAAGTACGTGTCGGTCACGTGAATGTCGATCGGAACGGCGCCGAGCATGACGCCCGAGAGCCCGCCGATGAGGAACATGGAGAGGAAGCCGAGGGCGAACAGCATCGGCGTCCTGAAGTGGAGCTTGCCCTCCCACATCGTCGCGAGCCAGCTGAAGACCTTGATGCCGGTCGGGACGGCGATCAGCAGCGTCGTCACCATCATCGGGACGCGAAGCCACGACGACATGCCGCTCGTGAACATGTGGTGCGCCCACACGGAAAACCCGAGGACGACGATCGCCATCAGCGACAACGCCATCAGCCGGTAGCCGAAGATCGGCTTCCGGCTGAACACGGATATGACCTCGCTCATGATCCCGAAGCCGGGCAACATCATGATGTACACCGCCGGGTGCGAGTAGAACCAGAAGATGTGCTGGTACCCGAGGGGATAGCCCCCCTGTGCCGTGTTGAAGAACGCCGTGTGCATCACGTGGTCGAACATCGAGAAGAACTGCGAGCCGGCGATGAACGGCGTCGCGATCACGACGAGCAGGGACGTCGTGAAGTTCGCCCAGACGAGCAGCGGCAGGCGCCAGAACGTCAGGCCCGGCGCGCGCATGGTGATGATGGTGACGAGGAAGTTGAGCGCGGTCATGATCGACGACGCTCCCGCCCACTGCACGCCCTGGTTGAAGAAGACCGCGCCCAGCGGCTGATGGTCTGAGCACAGCGGGGCATAGCCGGTCCAGCCGCAGGCGAACGCGCCTCCCGGGACGAGGAACGACGCGAGCATCATGATTCCGGCGATCGGCAGGAGCCAGAACGACAGCGCGTTCAGCCGCGGAAAGGCCATGTCGGGCGCGCCGAGCATCAGCGGCACGACGAAGTTCGCGAGCCCGGCGAACGCCGGGATGACGAACAGGAAGATCATCAGCGAGGCATGGACGGAGAAGAGCCCGTTGTACGTCTGCGGGTCGAAGAAGTGGTTGTTGGGCCTGGCGAGCTGGACGCGCACGAGCATGGCGAGGAAGCCGCCGGCGATGAAGAAGAAGATCGTCGTTACGAGGTACTGGACGCCGATCACCTTGTGATCGGTGTTGACGCGGAAGTAGTCGCGCCACGAGCGCGCGCCGTGCCCGGAGTGGTCCTCGGCACGGGTCGGGAAGCCGAGCGCGTAGTACGTCCAGTAGTCGAACGCGCCGATGCCGGCGAGGAAGCCGAGCGGTCCGGCGACGAGCAGCGACACGAGCACGATCGGCTGCGCATAGAAGAGCGGGTGCCATCCGCCCCACCAGCGGAAGAAGACGACGATGCCGAACCCGATCGCGCCGAAGAGGCAGAACATCCAGGCGGCGCGGATGAAGCCCGCGTGGAGGAACAGGCGCCGCCACGTGCCGCCCCCGCCGCTGCGGGGCGCAGCCACGTCGTGCTGGTCGAGAGTCGCTGTTGTCATGAGCCCTTGTTCGAGGTGATCAGGTAGGTGACGAGAGAGTCGAGCTGCTGCTTCGAGAGCGCCTTCCCGAATGTCTGTGGCATGACGTTCTTCGGGTACCCCGCCTGGATGTATGCGTTCGGGTCGATGATCGAGGTACGAACGAAGGCCGAGAGGGGTTGGCGAGCCTGCTGCGCCTCGATGGGCAGCTTGTTGAGGTCTGGGCCGACCTTCCCGGTCGCTCCGGCCGCAGTGAACGTGTGGCACGCACCGCAGCCGTTGTTCTTGAAGATCGCCGCGCCGGCCGTGCCCGGATTCGGTGAGGTCACCGCCTTCGACTGGCCCTTGAGCCACTTGTCGAAGGCCGCAGGCTCCATCACGAC
>CAZXZX010000230.1:0-4466 GCA_964645445.1 uncultured Gaiellales bacterium | reverse complement strand
CAAGATGCCTCAATTGCCGCCGCCACCCGATCCGGTGCCGCCGGGCTGGTACGTCACGCAGTTCCGGCGGATCCGAGGCCTGGAGCCGCTGAGCGAATCCGGCGACGTGCCGCCAACATCCTGAGTAGATATCGAGCTGCGGCTGGAAATCGTCTCGTGCAACTACGGCCTCGCGTAGACCTCGCGCAAGTACCCCGCCCCCAGCGAACCGCATCCGTGACCCAGTCCATCGACATGCATCGCGAATCGCCTCGTAGCAGCCTCTGAAGAGAGCGGCTGTTCAGTTCATCCGAGCCGAATACGACTTCGAGCTGTCCTAACCGCGCCAAAGGTGTTTACGAATCGGTTTCGGGCGTCCCAATACGATCGCAGCGGCAGTAGGCATGTAACGGAAACTGTGGGTTTGCGGAGGCCCGCCCACCTATCCCCCGCGACACTTGACGTTGTCCGGTTAAGCCTCTATCGTTCGCGAGCCATGTTGCTCGGTTACGGAATGAACACGCCCACGGTCAGCTGCCTCGGCAGCGCTGTGGTCCCGCGCGGCCACCGTTAGGTCCGCGCGCCGCCCTCGCCGGCGGTCATTCGTTCTCCGTATCCGTCTCGTTTCACAAGGAGCAGCATGTCCACCCTTGCAGCGCCCACATCTCTGACGACGCCCGTCCGCCGCGACGACGAGCGAAGGCTCGCGGAGTTGCTGCTGCGCGACCCCGAGGTCGCGGCGTGGCTCGACGGCGATGACGACCGCCACCAGGACGACCAAGGAGAAGCATGTCCACCCTCGTAGCACCGACATCTCTGCCTACCTCCGCCCGTCGCGACGTCCCGGCGGTGGAAGTCGCGGACCTCGGCAAGGAGTTCAAGCGACGCGACCGCCGGGCCGGCCGTTTCGCGAAGAAGCGGATACCGGCGCTCCAGGGCGTGACGTTCACCATCGAGCGCGGCGAATGTGTCGCCATCCTCGGCCAGAACGGGTCGGGCAAGTCGACTCTGGTCCGGCTCCTGTCCACGCTGTTGATCAACGATGCAGGCGAGGCGCGCATCTTCGGCTACGACGCGTTCCGGGACACGAAGACGATCCGCAGGCTCGTCAACCGCGTCTCGGTCGAGGCGAGCTTCTTCAAGAAGATGTCGGCGGCCGAGAACCTGTCGTACGCCGCGCGCTTCTACGGCATGGGCCTGGCTCAGACGCGGGCGGCAATCCCGGAGATCCTCGAGAAGGTCGGCTTCCCGGCCGACCGTCGCGGGGAGTCGATGGAGAACCTCTCCCGCGGTATGCAGCAGAAGGTCGCGCTCGCCCGCGCGCTCCTGACGGCGCCTGTCCTCCTCCTCCTCGACGAGCCGACCACCGGGCTCGACCCGCGGTCGAAGCTCGAGGTGCAGGAGTTCATCCGCGACGTCCGCAGCACGCACGACGCGACGATCCTCCTCTGCACGCACGACATGTCGGAGGCGGAGGCGCTCGCCGACCGCGTCGGCCTGCTCGACCGCGGCGAGCTCCTGTTTCTCGAGCCGGTCGCGGACGTGAAGCGGCGGTACGGCGTCGAGACGCTGGAGGAAGCGTTCTTCGCGGCGACCGGCCGCGAGTTCGTTGCGGAAGAAGACGACGACGACAGGGAGGTGTACGCATGACGACGTTGCGAAGCGAACTGATCGGCCTCGGCGGCATCGTCGAGCGGAACGTCTACCTGACCAAGCGCTACTTCCTCTGGGATCTCGCGTTCATGGTCTGGACGATCGCGAACACCCTCACGATCGTGTTCATCGCGCGTGCGGCGGGGCTCTCGCCGGCGCGCGAGAACACGCTCGCGACCGAGCTGCTCGTCGGCGCGGTCATCTGGGCGTTCCTCGGGATCATCTTCGAGTTCATGACGGAGACGGTCGCGTGGGAGCGCTGGGAGGGCACGATCGAGTACACGTTCATGGCGCCGCTGTCGCGCTCCATGCACCTCGGCGGCATGGGCGCGTTCGCGGTCCTGTACGGGCTCATCCGCGCGACGATCCTGTTCTTCGCCGTCGCGGCGTTCATCGGCATCCACGCGCCCAACGCGAACTACGCGGCGGCACTCGCACTGCTGGCGATCGCGTCGGTGTCGTTCACCGGCGTGGGAATGATGACGTCGGTGCTGCCGCTGATCTCTCCGGAGAAGGGCGCGCAGCTCGGCTTCGTCGCGCAGGGGATGATGCTCGTCGTCTCGGGCGTCTATTACCCCGTGTCGGTGATGCCGCACTTCATGCAGGTGATCGCGAAGCTGTCGCCCGCGACCTACGCGATCCGCGGCTGTCGCGCGTCGATCGTCGACGGGGCGCCGATGTCGTTGGCGAACGTGTGGCCGCTGCTCGTCATCGCCGTGGTCGCGATCCCGCTCGGGCTCGCGGTCTTCCACCGGGGCGAGCGGTACGCGAAGAAGCACGGGAAGCTGAAGCGCAGTGGCTGAGGACTACTTCGGTCCTGCGGTGGCCGCACGGTACGACGACGGGCTCGGAGAGCGGGGTGAGCCCGCCGTCATCGCCGCCACGGCCGACTTCCTCGCGGCACTCGCCGGCGACGGCGCGGCGCTCGAGCTCGGGATCGGCACCGGCCGCATAGCGCTTCCACTCGTGGAGCGAGGCGTGCCGGTTCACGGGATCGACCTGTCGGAGGCGATGGTCGCGCAGCTGCGCGCAAAGCCGGGCGGCGACCGAATCCCGGTCACGATCGGCGACTTCTCGACGACCCGCGTCGACGGCGAGTTCTCTCTCGCGTACGTCGTCTTCAACACGATCATGAACCTGACGACGCAGGACGCGCAGGTCGCCTGTTTCGAGAACGTCGCGACGCATCTCCGGCAGGGCGGCTGCTTCGTCGTCGAGATCGGCGTTCCCCGTGGCGATGAGCTGGAGGTGTTCGCGCTGAGCGACACGCACGTCGGCGTCGACGAGTGGGGGCCGGCGACGCAGCGGCTCGTTTCGCACCACTTCACGCTCGTCGATGGAGCCTGGGTTCGGAATTCGATCCCGTTCTACGCGGCCCCGCCCGGGGAGCTCGACCTGATGGCACGCATTGCCGGCATGCGGCTGCGCGAGCGGTGGAGCGGTTGGAAACGCGAGCCGTTCACCTCCCGGAGCGCGAGGCACGTTTCAGTCTGGGAGAAGTGACGGCGATCGAGTTTCCAATCGAGACGGAGCGGCTGGTGATCCGGCCGCTCCGGCTCGACGATGCCGTCGATCTCGAACAGCCAGAGGACTGGATTCGCGAGAAGGTCGACCGGTTCGAGCGGGACGGAGGCATGAGCCTCTGGGCGGCGGTCGACCGGCTCAGCGGCCGGGCGGTCGCGCTCGCCGGCCTGCAGTGGGAGCAGATCGACGGCCGACGCGAACTCGACCTCGGCTGCGTCGTCGCAGCGAGCGCACGGCGCCGCGGCTACGCGACCGAGGCGTCGCGGGGCGTCCTCGACGCCGCCTTCGCCTCCGGGTACGAGCGGGTCACGGCGATGACCGGCTTCGACAACGAGCCGGCGTTGCGGGCCCTGGAGAAACTGGGCTTCGAACCACAGGGAGAGACGACGTTCGAGGGACGCCGCTACGCCTTCTTCGTCAAGCGGCGCCCAGTCGATCCGGACGCGCTTTGGCCCCCGCCGGCTCCGCCGCCCGCAACGGCCTAGAGCAAGCGCTCGAGGCACTCACGGAGGCCCTCGCGCCAGTGCGGCAGGCGGGGGGCCTCCGGCCGCTCGCTCCGGAGCACCGAGTACGCCGGCCGCGGCGCAGGCCGGCCGAGCTCGGCCGTCGTGATGCGGCGCACGCGGCAGGTGATCCCGCTCTCGTCGAAGATGGCCTCGGCGAAGTCGGCCCACGTGCAGTCGCCGTCCGCAGCGAGATGCCAGAGGCCGTGCGGCAGCGCGACGAGCTCACGCGTCGCAGCGGCGAGATGGCCGACGAACGTCGGGCATCCGCGCTGGTCGTCTACAACGGCGACCTCGTCTCGCTCCGCTCCGAGCCGGAGCATCGTGCGAACGAAGTTGTGCCCCGCCCATCCGAACAACCACGACGAGCGGACGATCCACGCTTGCTCGCCGGCCGCAGCCTCGCCGTGCAGCTTCGTGCGGCCGTACGCGGACTGTGGGTTCGGTGCGTCCGACTCCGTGTACGGCTCGCGCTTCGAGCCGTCGAAGACGTAGTCGGTGGAGTAGAAAACAAGCGGCGCGCCAAGCTCCGCCGCGTGCTGCGTCCCGCCGACGTTGACCGCGGCCGCGCCCTGTGGGTCGACCTCGGCCCCGTCGACGTCCGTGAATGCAGCGGCGTGCAGAAGGAGGTCGACGTCACCGAGCGGCGGCGGCGGGAAGGCGATATCCCAGTCGTCGTGCGTGAGCCCGATCGCTCCCGGGAACGCTTCGAGGAGAGCCGCCCCGAGCTGCCCGCCGGCGCCGGTTACGACGACGCGTCGCGTGCCGAGAGGATCGGCGATGACGTGCTCCAGAGATGGCGTACGC
>CAZXZX010000229.1:0-21081 GCA_964645445.1 uncultured Gaiellales bacterium | reverse complement strand
AGGCCGAGCCCGATGCCGTCACGTACCTCGCGGGCGGCCCCGGTGAGGCGGCGACCGACGAGACCTATGGGGTCGTCACGCTGCTCGCAGCGGTGCACGAGCACCATGTCATCTTCCTCGTCGACCAGCGCGGGACGGGCCCAGTCGAGACCTCCGCGACCCGCCGACCCGGCGCAGTACGGGACGCGCGATGGACGACCTCGACGCGGTGCGCGCCGCGCTCGGTTACGCGCAGGTCGACCTCTACGGCACGGCGCAACGGCGGCGCAGATCTATCTGAAGCGACACCGCGGAGTTCCGGCACGCGTGCCGCTCGGTCCCGAAGCGGGCCGAGCCGCCGGCGGCATGGGTGCTTCCGTCGCGGTCGCAGGTGCCGCTGCTCGTGCTCGCCGGCGGCGCCGATCCGCAAGACCCGATCGGCGACGTGTCCGGTCTGCGCAGGAGGTTCCCGAACGCGCGCGCGATCGTCGTCCCCGGCTATGGGCACGCGGTCGGGCAGTTCGGCTGCCTCGGCGGCCTCGTGTCGGACTTCATCGATCGTGCGAGTGCCGTCGGCCTTCGTACGCAGTGCGTCAGGGTGATCGTCCCGCCGCCGTTCGCGCTTCGCTGATCTGCGGGCCGGGCGTACGCTGGGCCGGACATGGAGACGGTGGCCGGCGACTGGGCAGAGGCGGTTCGATATCGCGCGTTCGAGATCGCGCAGTCGGGCGCCGGGGCGAGTCCCGTCGAGAACTGGCTGCAGGCCGAGCGGGAGTTCGCCGTCGCCCACGACTACGACACGGCCGATCGCGATCTCGAGCGGCTCGGCATGACGTTGTCGCGGCTGCCCGCCGAGGCCGGCGTCGTGTGGCGCCTCATCCTGCCCAGGGGCGAGCGCGTCGAGGAGTGGGAGCCGGGAAACCTCGGTCTCTCGCCGCCGGAGGCCGTGACGGCGCTGCTGGATGCCGCCGTCACGGGCAAGGCGCTGCAGCCGGCGCCTCCGCTCGGCACCGAGCCGGGGGCGGTTCGTCTGCGTGAGATGCTGCAGGCGCAACGGCGAACGATGCTCGTGCACGATCCCGGAGCGCGGATCGGGAGCGACCCGGAGAACCTCCATCAGCATCGCGTCGCAGTCCGGCGGTCGCGCGCCTTCCTGCGAGCGACGCGGAGCTCGCTCGACGGAGCGTGGCGCCGATCGCTGACCGCCGATCTGCGCCACCTGGGAGCCGTCACCGGCCCGGTCCGCGACCTCGACGTCCTGCTCGAACACGTGGAGGACGAGCTGCAGTCGCTCGGTCGAGGCGACCGGCCGGCGGCGGAGCTTCTCGTTGCCGCGCTTCGACGTCAGCGAGAGGCTGCGCGGGCGCGGATGCTCGACGTGCTCGACGGCGATGCGTACAGGCGACTGCTCGCGCGGCTGCACGTCCCGCCTCGGCTGGCAGACGGGGTGGAGGCTGTGCCGCTCCGCCGCCTCGCGCGACGGGAGTTCCGCCGGCTCGTCTCCACGGTCGACGGCCTCGGCGCCGATCCCGGCGAGGAGGCCCTGCATGCGCTGCGGATCGGGCTGAAACGAGTCCGCTACACGACCGAGCTCGCGGCCCCTGAGGGGAAACGCCGGCGCCGTTTTCTCGCCGCCGCGCGCGACCTGCAGGATCTCCTCGGGGAGCACCAGGACGCGGTCACCGCGGAGCAGCATCTGCGCATGCTCGGCGTAGGGACGCCAGCGACCGCGGTCGCGTTCGTCGCCGGGAGGCTCGCGGAGCGGCAACATGCCCGCCGTGAGGTCATTCGCGGTCGCCTTCCGGCCGCGTGGAAGCGGCTGCGCAAGAGCGGCGCCCGTCTCGGTTGAGGCCGCCGCCTCCGGGGGCCGTAGTCCTCGGGTGGGCAGCTAGTTTGCGTGGTGTGTCGATGTCGCCGGAGATGCAGGAGCGCCGTGTCGTCGTGACCGGGCTCGGCGCGGTGACCCCGCTTGCGCTCGACATGGAGACGACCTGGAATCGCCTGTTGGCTGGTGAAGGCAGTGGTGGCCCGCTGTCTGCGTTCGATGCGCGGCGGCATCCCGTGCAGATCGGCTGCGAGGTGCGCGGGTTCGAGCCGGAGCAGTGGCTCGATCGACGGGCCGTTCGGCGGACGGATCGCTTTGCGCAGCTCGCGGTGGCGGCCGCTCGTATGGCCGAGGCCGACGCGAAGATCGACGTCGGGCGAGCACCCGAGCGCGTCGGGGCGTCGATCGCGACGGCGCAGGGAGGGGTGGCGAGTCTTGCCTCGTGCTGTGCGGGCGCCGATTCCGCCCGGATTCAGCCGACGTTGGTGACGGCGTTCATGCCGAACATGGCGGCGGGGTGGGTCTCGATGGAGTTGGGAGCGCGTGGCCCCGTCGGCGCTCCGTGCACGGCGTGCGCAGCTTCGGCGATGGCGATCGGCGAGGGCTATGACGCGATCCGGCTCGGCCGGGCAGAGGTGATGTTCTGCGGTGGGAGCGAGGCCGGGATCACGCCGATCGCGATGGCCGGCTTCGCCGCCATGCGTGCGTTGTCGCGGCGCAACGACGACCCCGCTCGTGCGAGCCGGCCCTTCGACGCCGAACGGGACGGATTCGTCATGGGCGAGGGCGCTGCCGTTCTCGTTCTCGAAGAGCTCGAGCATGCGCGTTCGAGAGGGGCGGGGATCTACGGGGAGCTCGTCGGCTACGGCGTCAGCGCCGACTCGTTCCACATGACCGAGCCGGATCCCGAGGGCATCGGCCAGGCCCGCGCGGTGCGGGCCGCGCTCGCCGACGCCGGAGTCGAGGCGAGCGAGGTCGACTATGTGAACGCGCACGCGAGCTCCACGGGCCTCGGCGATGCGACCGAGACCGCCGCGCTCAAGCTGGCGCTGGGCGAGGAGAAGGCCCGATCGATTCCGGTGTCCTCGACCAAGGGAGCAACGGGCCATTGCCTCGGTGCGGCCGGCGCGGTCGAGGCGGCCGTTACGATGCTGGCCATTCGAGACGACGCCGTCCCACCGACGATCAATTTCGAGAGCGCCGATCCGGCCTGCGATCTCGACTGCGTGCCGAACGCGTCGCGTCGTCAGCCCGTGCGGGTCGCGCTCAGCAACAGCTTCGGCTTCGGCGGCCACAACGCGGTGCTCGTCTTCCGGAAGCATCGGGAATCGCTCCCGGCGGCGACATGAGCGAGCGGACTGCCGGCCGGGCTCGGATCGCGGCCAACGTCGTCGGGACGACGCTACCCCTCATCGGTCTCGCCGTCGCTATCGCATTGCTGTGGGGTCGGATGGTGGGGGCCCGAGAGCTGGCGATCTTGTTCGTCGGCTATGTGCTCGCCGGTCTCGGGATCACCGTCGGCTATCACCGGCTGTTCACGCACCGTTCGTTTCAGACCTACCGTGCCGTGCGGTACGTCTTCGCGGTGCTCGGTCAGACGGCGGTCGAGGGAAACGTCGTCAGCTGGGTCGCGAACCATCGCAAGCACCACCAGTTCTCCGACCGGAGCGGAGACCCGCATAGTCCGCACGCGGACTACGGGGAGGGGTTCATCGAAGGCGCGAAGGGGCTGTGGCATGCGCACACCGGCTGGCTGTTCGACGCGAAGGCGAACGCCGCTCCAGACCGGTACGCAAAGGACCTTCTCGACGACCGCGGGCTGCGCGTCATCAGCTGGCTGTTCGTGCCGATCGTCGTGCTCTCGGTCGTCGTGCCGGGCCTCGTAGGCTGGGCGTGGATCGGCGGCTGGTACGGGTTCTTCGCCGGCCTCGTCTGGGGCGGAGCCGTGCGCGTGCTCCTGCTTCATCACGTGACCTGGTCGATCAACTCGATCTGCCATTACTGGGGCCGGCGGCGCTTCGCGGTCCGGGACGAATCGCGCAATGTCTGGTGGCTTTCCTGGCTGTCGTTCGGCGAGTCTTGGCACAACAACCACCACGCGTTCCCGTCCTCCGCGTTCCACGGCCTGCGAGCAGGCGAGATCGATCCGGGCGGCTGGGTGATTCGCGCACTCGAGCGCTGCGGGCTCGCGTGGAAGGTGGTCAGGATTCCGCTCGACCGGCAAGACGTAAAGGCCGTCGGGAGCGTGTAGCCGAGCAGCGGTTTGCCCCCGCTCAGGCGGCGGGGGCAAACCTGCTGACGTGGTCCTACGGCGTCGGCGGGTTCTCGGGGTTCGTTCCGCCGGCACAGGTTCCGTGACCGGCCTCCCCCGGTGATCCCTGCGTGTGCGGGGTCTGGACGATGCTGTCGATCGGCCCCTGGTCAGGGTTCATGTCGTTCAGGCCGTTGTACGAGCAGATCGAGTTGGAGTGCGCAGGCGCGCCGGTCCGGTCGCCGGAGCCTGAGAACGCCACACCCGGGGTGCCGGGAGGTCCCTGCACCTCGCCGGCGAGAGCGGCGCCGGCACCCAGGCCGGCGACCATCGTCGCGCAGAGCGCGGTGACGAGCTTCTTGCGCATGTGTGTTCCTCCTGTCGATAGAGGTATGCGTCGAGCCGTCGACGATACGAGCGGCCTCGTCGTTCCACATGGGCAGTCCTGCCGATCTTGGCGGCGCCCCGTTACCGATTCTGGGCCGCCGCTACGCCCGTCGGACTCGGGGCCCGGCGCTACCGATCGGGGGAGAGGAGCCCGTCGCCGACGAGCGCTGCAGCCTCTGCGCGGTTGCGGACGCCGAGCTTGCGCAGGATCGACCCGACGTGGTGGTCGACCGTCCGAACGGAGAGGAAGAGGCGCGCGGCGATCTCCCCGTTTTGGAGCCGTGCCGCGACGAGCTCGAGCACCTCGACCTCGCGCTGGGTCAGACCGGCGGGGTTCTCCCGCGTCGAGGGCCGTGGGCCGCGTGGAAGCCCCCGCTCGCCCCGCTCGCGGAGCCGACGCGCGACGATCGCCGCGGCCGAGTCCGCACCGAGGTGCTGCAGCTGCTCGAGCGCCGTTCGCATGGGTTGCTCGGCCTCGGAGTGGGCGAGGGCGAGCGCAGCTTCGTAGGGGCAGCCGATCTGCGTCCACAGCTCCGCCGCGCGCTCCGGTTCCCCGTTCAGCTCGAGCGCATACGGCTCGGCCACCTTGCCCTCCGGCGTACCGGCCATCCCGGCGCGCCGGCGCCATATCGCCAGGTCGCCGAGGAGCCAGGGGGCGCGCAGTTCCTCGGCGAGCTCGACGGCCTGCGCGGTGAAGGGCACGACCGCGTGAAGCCGCCCTTCCAGCCATGCAGCCTCCGCTCGGGCCGCGGCCGCGGGGCCGATCCGCAGCATCTCGCCGCTCATCTCCGCGAGCTCCGCCGCCTCGTCGAGCGGCGCCCAGACTTCCGGGTCGCCGCGCCGCGCGCGCAGGAGCCCGATGACGACGAGGGCCACGATCCTCGGCGTCGTCGAGGCACGCCGGTGCCGGAGCACCTCTTCGGCCGCGTCGGCGGCCTCCGCCCAGCGACCTTGGTCGAGCAGGACGCGGGCGCGGTAGGCCAGCGTGTACTGGCGAAACAGCTCGAGCCCGTGCTCGGCCGCGTAGGCGAATGCTCGATCGAGGTGGCGATGTGCGTCGTCATACGAGCGGACGCGAAGATGCGCGGCAGCCGACTCGAACGCGATCCAGCAGCACTGCGCGGTGAAGCCGTGCTGCTCGGCGGTCGCGAACGCCTCCTCGAGCCTGGCGAAGCCCTCGCGCCGGCCGTCGAGCACCTCCGCCAGGCCGAGCGAGGTGAGCGCCGAGAGGCTGAACTCGAGATCGTCGACCCGCTCGGCGACCTCGAGCGTGCGCCTCGCCCACACGAGCGCCTGCTCGCCGTCGCCGGACGCGCGCAAGAGGTGCGTCAGGATGCCGTAGGCATGACCGAGCTCCCAGCCCGGCTCGAGACCTTCGAGCAGCGCGACTGCCTGCCGCCCCGCCTCCTCGGACTCGGCGACCCGTCCCGGGCACCAGAGGTACTCCGCAAGCATTCGGAGCGTGTTCCCCTCTCGGCGCGGATCGCCGACCTTCCGGCGGTGCTCGAGTGCTTCGCGGAGGGCGTCGACCGCCTCCGGGTTCTGATCGGTCAGGAAGCGCTCGGTCGCCATGCGCTCGAGGAGGGCTGCGCGCTCGCCGTGTTCGAGCCGGCTGCCGAAGCGGAGGGCACGGGCGTACTGGTCGGCGGCCTCTCGATGGGATCCCACGGACGCGGCACGCTCGGCGGCGGCGGGCGAAAACCGGAGCACGGCGTCGGCGTCACCTGCCGCCTCGGCATGGTGGGAGAGCCGGGCGAGATCGAGGTCCCCCTTCGGCGGTTCCCCGAGCGCGGCGAGGACACGGCGGTGCAGGGCGAGGCGCGCGCTCTGCGGGATCGATTCCTCGATTGCGAGCCGGGCGAGCTCGTGGCGGAAGAGCACCCGCCCGGGCTGCGCGTGCAGCATGCCCGAGACCAGACATTCCTCGAGGCTCTCCACCGCGCCGGGGGTTATCGCGTCCAGCAGCCACAGCTCGGCGTGCGGCGGGAGGACGGCGACCGTCTCGATCAGGTCGTGGGCGCCGGGACTCAGCCGGTAGGCCCGTGCGAGAACGGCGTCGCGCACGGTCTCCGGCAGCTCGGCGCCGCCGGCGGCGAGTACTTCGGTGACGAAGAAGGGATTGCCGCCCGTCCTTCGGTGGAGCTCCGCCGGGTCGATCGCGAAGGGCTCCGCTAGCGCGGCGACGGCCGCGGGTGAGAACGGCCGGACGTCGAGGCGTCGCACGCGCGCCCCGATCGCGAGCTCGCCGAGCAGGCCCCTCAGCGGGTGGCGGCGGTCGACCTCGTCGTCGCGATACGTGAGGACGACGAGCGCCGGAACGCCCTCGAGCCGCCGGACGACGAGTCGCAGGACGTCGAGCGAGGCCTCGTCGGCCCAGTGGACGTCCTCGATGACGAGGATGGACGCGGTCGACTGCAAGCGCCGCAGGAGCATTCCCGCCACATCGTGCGGCTGGGCGCCGGCGGCCGTTGCCTCGAGCTCTCCACCCGCCGAGGCGGCGACGTCGACGAACGGCCCGAGCGGACGCGGTGTGAAGAGCGGGTCGCACGTACCCGAGAGCACGCTCCCTTCGTCCTGGCCGTCACAGAACCGCCGGACGAGGGCGGTCTTCCCGGCGCCCGCCTCGCCGCGGACGAGGACGACGCGTCCGGACCCGTCGCCGCGCACATCGGCGAGCGAAGCGGCGAGTGCGGCGAGCTCGCTCGAGCGCTCGAGCAGGTCGGTGCCGGGGACCGGCTCGGTTGCAGTCTGCATCACCACGATGTTCGCGGGCAGCCCCTACCCGTCGGCACATGATCGGTGCGCGGGCGGCACTCCGCAAGCTAGGCGCGGCGCAGCGCACGGTTTATCGTCGCCTCAGAGCACGATTGAATGCGACGGTCGGTTCGGCAGGGCTCGTGCCGGCGCGGTGGTGGCGCAGGGCGCTCATGCGCGGCGTCGGAATCCACGCCGCCGTCTCGGCCGTCGTGGTCTCGTACCTATCCCTCGAGCTCTGGGACGTATGGCACTACGACTGGCTGCGGGCGTACGACGCGTGGGCATCGTCCCGGTACGTCGACTTCGTCCAGGTGCACCACGCGCTGCCCTCGGCGGCCGACACGGACGTGTGGCACAACCCGCCGTTGTTCTACACGCTCGCGGCACTCATCCAGCCGCACGTCGGGTGGACAGGTCTGGAGCCGCACAAGGCAGTGCAGCTGGTCTCCGTTGCTTCCGGGCTGGGCACGGTCGTCCTGTCGTACCTGATCGCACGGGAGCTCTTCCCCCGCTCTCGCTGGATCCAGCTCGGAGCGCTTCTCGTCGCGGCCGGCACGCCGGTGCTTCTTCGAGGATCGCTGATGTACCATCCCGAGCCGCTCGCGACGCTGCTCGCCACGGCCGGGCTCTACGCGGCGGTTCGAGCCGCGTCCCGTGGATGGCGGGTGAGGCTCGGGGCGGGCGCCGGGCTCCTGTTCGGGCTCGCCAATCTGACACGGACGTGGGCGCTGGCGGAGGCGGTCGCGGTCGTCGTCGTGGTCCTCCTCGCTTGGGCCCGTGAGCGCGACCCGGCGGTGATTCGGTTCGCCGGCGCGTTCGTCGTCGTCTTCGCCCTGCTCTCCCTGCCGTGGTACATCCGGCAGGAGAGCCGGTACGGGAGCCCGTTCGCCTTCAGCAAGCCGACCCCCTCGCAGTGGTTGGCCAGCGGGCGTCCGGTCGCGTTCTTCACCGCGCTGAGACTCGGAGATGTCTTCACGAATCCGTACAACCCGACGTACGCGAACGTGCTCTTCCCCGTCGTCTACGCGGACTGGTGGGGCGACTATGCGCGGTACTTCCACGTTCCGCTCGCAGAAACGTATGCCCCGGCCAAGCTCGAGCCCCGCTACCGCGGTCCGCTCGTCGTGCAGTCGGTGGTGGGCATCGTCCCCACGCTGCTCGGCCTCGTCGGGATCGTCGCTCTCTCGGTCGCGGCCGTGCGCCGGCGCCGTGTTGCTCTCGGAATCGTTGTGGCGGCCGGTGTCCTCGTGCTGGCCGCCTTCGTCGGCTTCCTCGTCCGCTACCCCAAGGTCGACGGGGACAACATCAAAGCGCTGTATCTGCTCGACCTCGTCCCGGTCGCGGCCGTGTGCGTTGCCTGGTCGATCGACCTCGCACGCAGACGCATGGGCCGGCTCGCGTTCGCAGCGCTCCTGGTCTGGCTCGTGCTCACGGCCGCGTACGACGTGAGCTTTCTCGTTCTGACCTGACGGCGGATCGAGAAGGAGCTACGAGCCGGACTCGCAATACTCGGTGACGTACGGGACGACCTCGTCGTGCGTCGAGGAGCCGAGGAAGTGCCCGGCGCCGGCGGACGACTTCGGGTTGCCCGATGCGCCGTACAGGCCGCTCGAATGGTTCGAGATCGCCATCACGTGACCGCCGCAGTTGGGCGTCCCGGGCTGGGGGTACGGGCTCGCGGCCGCGGTTCCCGCCATGCCGCAGAGCGCTGTGGCCGCCGCGAACGCGGCAGCGAACGTCGTCTTCTCGAACATGCCCACCCTCTTTTCCTGCCCGGACGAGCCGGGCGCCGCAGTGGTCTCCCATCTTCCGCGCCTGCCGCTGCACGGCCTCCCCCGAAAGGAGGAAACACGCGGAGAATCACTGGCATGAGGGATGTTCTCGTCCCCGTCGACGCCACGATGCCGACCGTCGACCGTAACGCCGGTCCGCATCAGGCCGGGAGCGCGGCGGAGAGATCCCAGATCCGCGTCGCGTTCGGTACGAGGCGTAACAGCGTCCCTCGTGGCGATCGCCGCGTCGCGGCGAACCGGCGCCCACGGTCGACTCCGAGGTATCGACCCGCAATGGCCACCCTCGCGTCGGTCACGTCCCCGTCCAGCATTTCGGGCTCACCCTTCACCTCGACTGCGCGGAAGGGAGGGACAGCTTCGAAGACGACGAGGATGCAGCGCGGTGTTCGTGCGAGATGCCGCCGCTTCACATCTCCCTCGGCGAGCACGACCTCGAACGCTCCATCATGGAAGCGGAACCAAACGGGCGTGGTCAGTGCGCTGCCGTCCTTCCGGTAGGTCGTCAGAACAGCCGGAGAGGGTGCGTCGAGCAGCGGCCGCACGTCGTCGAGGATCACGCCGGCAGCCTACGATGCGTCGAGATCGCGGGTTGGCGCAGCCCCACGTTCATGGAGCGTATCGGGATCGAACCGATGACCTCCGGCTTGCAAAGCCGGCGCTCTCCCAGCTGAGCTAACGCCCCGAGGCCAGTACTGTAGCCAGACTGGCTGTTGCTCACACTTGCGCTCACTCGGACGAGTGGCGTGGACGACGAGTCTCGCCACGAGACCATTCGTGCAACCACCTGCGGCACTGCAACTCCCCTGCGTGACTTTCTCATCGGCGATCAAGTTACGTTCTTCGGCCACGCGTACTTCGTGCGCGGCTTCTCACCGATGAGCGTCACCGTATTCATCTCGAGGACGCACAGACGGGCGAGGAGCTCGAGATCGCGATTGATGAGTTGACCGGGAAGGCGCCGCCCGATGACATGCGTTCCTCAAGCTCAAAGGACGACGCTTAAGCGCCGTGGAAGTCGAACGGCCGGTGTCAGGTGGTGCGCAGCGTCTTGGGGGTAAAGCGTGTACCAGTCGAGCGCTCCGCGTACGTTTGTGCCCCGGCGAGCCACCTTCGCGCGGCTTAGTAGACTCGCGACCCATGCCGGAGTTCACTTGGGATGTGCTCCTTCCGGGTGAGGATCTTCCGCACCAGCTGACGACGGACTACCTCGTAAGCGAGGGCGAAGAAATCACGGTCGACGGTCGCGAATGGCTCGTTGAGCGCGTCGACCTTACCGAGCGTTTCGACATGGACGAGACCGCGAACGTTCCTACCGGAGTTGTCGTCGTCGCCCCGCCGAGATAGCCCGAGCTGACACCGAGACGCCGGAAACACGCTCGGCCCACGCCGTCCGGCCCCAGCGGGAACCGTGGAACGGACGATGCTCTACGGCTCCCGGCTCCTGCTCGAGGGCGGCTGTGAGGTCGGCGAAGCCCACCTTGCGGTGCGGGGGTTGTGGGTCGCGCCGGTTGCGTAACCGGGGCGGCTCTCGGGTAGGGGAAGGCGTTCGCGCCCAACCACTCGAAGGGGGAGAGCTTGATGGGAAGACGACTCATCGTCGCCGCGGCGGCGGCCGTCATGGTCGCGGGAACCGTCGTGGGCTTCGCGTTGGCGTTCAACTCCGACACGCTCGTCACGGTGGGGAGTCCAGTGACGCCGTTCTCGCAGAACAAGCAGAACGAGCCGGCGATAGCGGTCGACGCCAACCATCCGAACATCCTCGTGGCGGGAGCCAACGACAACATCGACATGGAGGCGTGCAACGCGGGCGCCGACAACACGTGTCCGTTCACGCCGGGGGTCGGAGTCTCGGGCGTGTACTTTTCGCTCGACTCGGGGTCGACGTGGACCCAGCCGACCTACACCGGTCTCTCCGCGCGCAATTGCGTCGGAACGGTCGGCGACAGCGATCCGGTGTGTACGCCGACCGCGGGAGGACCGATCGGCACGCTGCCGTGGTACTCCGAGAACGGCCTCGTCTCCGACGGCGATCCCGGCGTTGCTTTCGGGCCGAAGCCCGATTCGAGCGGGAAGTTCTCGTGGTCGAACGGCTCGCGTCTCTACTACTCGAACCTGACCTCCAACCTCAGCACCACTCGCGACGAAACGGCATTCAACGGTTTCGAGGCGATCGCGGTCTCGCGGACCGACGACGTCACCGCCGCCGCCGGCGGCGACAAGAACGCGTGGATGCCTCCGGTGATCGTGAGTAAGCAGTCGTCAACGACGTTCTCCGACAAGTCGCAGATCTGGGCCGACAACGCCGTGTCGAGCCCCTTCTTCGGCAACGTCTACCTGTGCTGGGCGTCGTTCCGTAGTCAGGAGAAGGGCGTTGCGGTGCCGCAGCCCCTCGTGGTCGCGACGTCCACAGACGGTGGGAGCACCTGGACGGAGAAGCAGGTGACGCCGGCGAGCAACAATCCTTTCAACATGAAGCAGGGCTTCGGCCGCTCCGGCTGCACCGTGCGCACGGACAGCCACGGCGTCGTGTACGTGTTCGCCGACCAGTTCGGCGTCGGAACGCCCGGCCGCGGATCGCACATCATGGTCACCTCCGGCAACGGCGGGAATACGTGGTCGCAGCCGAAGAACATCGGCTCGGTGACCGACACGTGTTTCTCGGTCCAGTTCGACGGCACCGGCTTCCGCTGCGTCATGGACGGAATCGGCGGTGCGCGCGACGACCTCTCGTCGGCGCCGAGCGTCGACATCGCGAACGGAGCCCCTTCCGGAACGGGAGCCACGAACGAGATCGTCCGCACCTGGGTCGACGGCGGCGACGGGCTCAACAACGAGCACGTGATGGTCAGCTACTCGACCGACGGAGGAACGAGCTGGTCGACGCCGACACCGGCGGAGACGTCAGGTGACCGCGGCTACTACTCCGCGGTTGCAGTCTCGCCGCAGGGAACCGACGCCTACCTCGTCTACAACGCGTTCACGACGCCGTTCCGCAACGACACGACCAGCCCGCGGGCCCTGGTGGGCGTCGTCGAGCACGCCGACATCGCGTCGAACGGGACGATCGGGGCGTGGTCGGAGCTGCACCGCAGCGCCCCCGGCGACCCGCGCGGCTCGAGCCAGAACAATCTCTGGCTCGAGTTCCTCGGTGACTACGTCTACGCCGTCGCGACGCCGACGTACGGAGCCGCGGTCTGGAACGACACCCGCAACGCCGCAGACTGCCCGGCGATCGACAACTGGCGCGCGGCAGCGCAGACGGCGATCCAAAACGGAACCGCCGTGCCGACTGCACCAGCACCCGAGCAGGACTGCGGTACCTCGAACACGTTCGGGAACAGCGACATCTTCGGCGGCTCCTACCCGGATCCGACGTCGTAGATATCCGACGCCGTAGATAGAGCGATCCGGCCGGCGGCCCACTGCGGCCGCCGGCCGGGATCAGCAGCGAAATACCCGAACTCACTGCCATCGTCGGTGTGTGTCGTCTGCCTGTGAGCATAGACTCGGGTCGGCGGCGACACAACGCTGGAAAGTCAGCCCACGGGAGACATGCGGGAATCGAGCACGTACGCGAGAAACCGGTGTCTGCCGTCATAGATCCGGTAGGTCTCGTTCGACCTCGGACGAAGTCGATCGGCGGAAGGTCGAGATCCGGGTTCTCCAGAAGCCAGCGGTGGTATTCGGCAAAAATCGTGACGCCGGCGTCTCTTGGGGAGAGCGCGGACTCTGTAGACCATTGAGGTGGCTCCTACCGGGCCAGACCCACGGCGCCGATCGTGAGCAGTGCGGCCGCGAGCACGAGCGTTGTGCCGAGCACAAGAGTGCCGGCGTGCCTGTCCAGCCACTTTCTAGCGACGGCCAGTGCTCTCTCAGCCCGAGGGTTGGCGACCGCGCGAAGAGCGACGATCGCAGCCAGCGGAGCGACGAAGCAGACGTTGAAGACCGCCACGACCGCAAGCTGACGAACGAGGTTCTGGCTCGACGCGATCACCGCCGCGATCACCGCAAAGTACGGGAACGCTGTCGGGAGCTCGACCACCATGATCGCCGCTCCGAGTGCGAAATCCGACCGGGCCACACGCCGCTCTTCGAAGTCGACATGCCGAGCTATCTTCTCGCGACCGAGCAACATGCCCGCCGCGACGACGAGTGCTAACCCGCCGAGCCCGAGTTCGAGTAGATGGGTCTCGCGCCGTCCAGGGTGTGGTATGGCCGAGAGGATCGCGCGGCCGGGCCCGGCCGTCAGGATGAGTCCGCCGAGGAAGTAGACGGCGAACACGCCTAACGTGAACGGAACGAGCCGGCGCCGGGCGTCCGAGCGGGTCGCGAGGTAGAGAGCCGGGCCAACTGTCGCGGGGTTCACCGAGTCGGCGAGCCCGACCGAGACGGCGAGGAGGGTCAGCGCAAGCATGAGACGAGCTTGGCAGAACCGAGTCTTAACGCTCGTATCATCGGAGGGGACTAGAGTGATCTCCGTGGACGCGCCGAAGTCGAGGGCCGAGCAGCTCCGCGCCTCGCCGCCGATCTTCGCCACCCCCGTGCTGGACCGCTTCACCCGCGTCCACCCGGCAGCACCACCGCTGATCTTTCTTCCGATCATCGCCGCGTTCGCAGCGCTCGCGTTCCAGCGACAGGGTCTCACTGCTGTCTTCTACGAGGTCGCCGGCGGTTACTTCGCTTGGACGCTCGTCGAGTACTGGCTGCACCGCGCCGTGTTCCACTTCGAGCCCGAGACGGGTCTCGGCGCTCGACTTCACTGGATGGTGCACGGCGTCCACCATGATCATCCGCACGATCCCCGGCGGCTGGTGATGCCGCCGATTCTCTCCGTCCCGCTCGGCGCCCTCTTCGTTGCGTTCTTCGTTGTTGCGCCCGGGATCCCTTACGCATGGGGCGTGTGCGTCGGCTTCTTCGCCGGCTATCTCGCGTACGACATGCTTCATTACGCGCTCCATCATCGACGGCCGAAGAGCCGCGTCGGACGCTGGCTTCGCGAGCTTCACATGCGGCATCACTTCGAAGACGATGAGCGCGGCTTCGGAGTGAGCGTGCCGTGGTGGGACATCGTGTTCGGTACGTACTCGATGCGCATCCGCCGTTCGAGGCGGTTCCCGTCCGCGTCCTCGTCCTGACCGCTACCGTCGGTGAGGGTCACGACCTCCCGGCGCGGATGCTCGCCGATCAGCTGCGCGTGGAGCATCCGGAGGTGGATGTCGTCGTCGAGGACGGCCTGAAGCCGATGGGTCGTCTCGTGTGTGCCGTGAGTGCGGATGCCGGGCGCATCGTCTTCTTCCGCTTCCAGTGGATATGGGACCTCGGCTTCTGGTTCTTCGCCACGTTCCGTCCGACGAGGAAGCTCACCCAGGTGGCGCTCACGAGGCTCGGTGGTCCCGGGTTGCTCCGCATGATCGACGTGATACGCCCCGACGTCATCGTAAGCACCTATCCCAACACAACGGAGGTGCTCGCGCGCCTGCGCCGCCAGAGGCGCCTTCGTGCTCCCGTCTGCTCGGCCATCACGGACCTCGCCGCTCTCGACTACTGGGCCGCTCCCGGCATCGACATGCATCTGCTGACACACCCGGCCTCTGCCGACGAAGTCCGCAGCGTCGCGGGTGCAGACGCGAACATCCAGTGCGTCCACGGAATGACCGCGGCTGCGTTCCTCACGCCGATCGGGCAAGGGAGCGCACGCGCCCTACTCGGGCTTCCGTCCGCGGGCGGGATCGTGCTCGTCTCGGGCGGCGGCTGGGGAGTCGGCGATGTCGAGGGCGCCGTCGAAGAGGCTCTGCGAGCGGCTGACGTGGTGCAGGTGGTGTGCCTATGCGGGCGCAACGAGTCGCTGCGCGCCCGCATGCGCGAGCGCTTCGGGACCGTCGACCGCGTGCGAATAGAGGGCTTCACCGACCAGATGCCCGAGTGGATGGCGGCGGCTGACGTGCTCGTCCATTCGACTGGCGGACTTACCGTCCTCGAGGCGGTCATGTGCGGGCTACCGGCGATCTCGTACGGATGGGGTCGGGGACACGTTCGCGTGAACAATGCGGCGTTCATCCGTCTCGGTCTCGCCGACGTCGTGTCGAGGCGTTCCGAGCTCACCCTTGCGATTCGGCGCGCGCTCGAGCGCGGGCGAACGGAAATGGATGGATTCCACAGCCTTCCGTCGGCGGCCTCAGTTGTGCTCGCGACGGCGCAGTCGGTCAGCGCGAGCCGCTGAGGGTCGCGAACTCGAGGCCTGCGCCGTGCGCCGCGGCAACGATGCGCGGGATCGCGTCGATCGTATTACGCCACGAGCCTGACGCGCCGTAGTGATCGGCATCATGGAGGAGGACGATGTCGCCGGCGGCGAGCCCTCGCGTCGCAAGGCGCGTGATCGACTCCCCCGTCGCCCGACGCGTCCAGTCGCGTCCCCACTTCGACCACAGGACCGGTCGCCAACCACGCGTTCGAACGAGCTCGAGCCCGCCCGAACTGAAGATGCCGAGGGGCGGCCGGTACCACGCAGGCACCCGCCCGGTCGCCTCTCCAATGACGTGCATTGCGCGATCGAGGTCGTCTGAGAGGCTGCTGACCGTGCGCCGAAGGAGCAGACGGTGCCGGTATCCGTGGAGGCCGATCTCGTGCCCGGCCGCAGCGATCTCGCCGGCGATCGTCCGTTGACGCTCCACTTGCTCGCCGACGAGGAAGAATGTCGCTCGCACGCCCGCGTCGGCTAGAAACTCGAGCGCCCGCGGCGTACCGTCCGGGTGCGGCCCGTCGTCGAAAGTGAGCGCCACGCAGCGACCGTCGAGTCGCCGCTGAATGCGCAACATGTCGGCAAGAGCCGGGACTAGCGGCGCGGCCGCCGGCAAGATCCAGGTGGCGGCGATGCCGATCGACGTCCGCACGGCTACATGGTCGCAGTCAGCTCGACCGGCTGCTCGCGATGATGCGGCTGACGGACTCCGACAGCGTGACCCGGGCTGGTCGCAGGGCCGCGACAACTCGTGGACGATCCGCGGCAACGCCTGAATAGAGCTGGTATTCCGAGCGCATACGTCACGCCACCGTAGCCGGGCCGCTAGCGTAGACGACAAGGTGGTCCGAGCCTCACGCTTCGCCGCGATCGTCGTCTGCATTCTCGCCACCGCCGCCTGCGGGAGCTCGCACCGAACGTCCACCACATCGAGCGTCGGCGCGCCGCTGTCGCCGGGAGCCGCCCAAGACCGGTGGGGAACAGTGTGGCTGTGTCGTCCAGGCGAGCGCGATGACCCGTGCATCTCGGATCTCACTACGACGGTGATCGGGCCTCGTGGGCGTGAACGGATCGAGCGGTTGTCCGCCGCAGCCAAACCGCCCGTCGATTGCTTCTATGTCTATCCGACGATCAGCGGCGAGGCGACGATCAACGCCGACCTGGCAATCGACTTCCGCCTGCGCGAGATCGCGATTGCGCAGGCCGCACGTTTCTCGCAGGTCTGTCGGGTGTACGCGCCTGTGTACAGGCAGATCACGCTAGCCGCGCTGGACCATCCGCGACGCATCACGCTCGCACACGCGCTCATCGCGTACGGGAGCGTCCTCCGCGCGTTCCGCAACTACCTGGCCCATTACAACCACGGCCGCGGAATCGTCTTCATCGGACATTCGCAGGGAGCCGCGATCCTCGTTAGGCTCATCCGGCGCGAGGTCGACGGAGTGCCCGCACTCCGTCGGCGGCTTGTATCGGCGCTCCTGCTGGGCGGCAACGTCACCGTGGCGAAGGGTCGGTCCGTCGGCGGCGACTTCCAGCACATCGCCGCTTGCGCGTCGACGCGGCAGACGAGCTGCATCGTCGCCTACTCGAGCTTCACCACCAGGCCGGCTGCGAACAGCCAGTTTGGGCGCACGACGTCGGATGCCGGTGTCGGGCTCCTCGCGCGGAGGCCGTCGCCAAGCGCGCGCGTCCTGTGCGTAAATCCTGCCAACCCCGGGGGCGGGTCGGCTCCACTTGATCCCGCGATCCCATCGCTCGTCCTCTCCTTCCTTCCGGGGAGGGGCGTTCCTTCGGTGACGACGCCGTGGGCGGCGTTCCCGGGCCGCTACCGAGCGCAATGCGAGTCGTCCGGAAATGCGAGTTGGCTGCAGATCAGTCCTATGGCCGGCGCGGCTGGGCCTGCACTCATGCGTCTCGAGGATCCGGCGCTCGGATTGCACGTGCTCGACGTGAACATCGCCCTCGACGATCTCGTACGACTCGTCCGGGCCGAGGCGTCTGCGTACCGGCGAAGATGACGGGCGTGCGGGCTCCGGTAGCCGAGCAGCAACTTCACGAGGTCGTTCTCTGCGGCGCGACGGCCGCTGTCATGTCAGCGCTTGTGGCGCTCGCGCTTCCGCGCGGTGGGGATCTCGCCGCACACCTGTACCGGACGTCGCTCGTGCAGCACGGGATACTGATCTGGGACAATCTCTGGTTCGCGGGCCAGTTCCCGCTTTCCTCGTACAGCCTTCTCTACTATCCGATTGCGGCCGTCGCCGGGAACACGGTCCTCGGCGTTGCGGGTGTCGTTCTCGCGGCGGCGATCTTCGCGTCGATCGCCCTCCGCGAGTGGAAGCTCGCCGGCCGCTGGCCGGCCCGGGCATTCGCCGTACTCGTCGCGGGTCAGGTGTTCACAGCTGCGTACCCGTATGACCTCGGGCTCGCGATGTTGCTCGCGACGGTGTGGTCGGTGCAGCGGCGTCGCGTTTGGCTCGGTGCGTGCACAACCTTCCTGACGCTCGGCTTCAGCCCACTCGCGTTCATCTTCCTCGCGCTCGCCCTCGCCGCGTTCTCCCTTCGGCGTCGGCGCATCGGCCGACAGACCGTCGTGCTCGGCGGTGCGGTTGGGCTTGCGGCCGCGTTGCAGCTCATCGTTCTTGTCGTCTTTCCGTCGCCGGGAATCGTCTATCCATACGGGACGTGGCGGCTCCTCGTCGGGTTGGCGGTGAGCGGTCTAGGCGTTGCGCTGTCGATGCGAGGCCGGGGCGGCTGGCCGCTCGCGAGCATCTTTCTCGTCTGGGCCGCCGCCAGCGTCGTCGCCTATCTCATTCCGTCTCCAATTGGTCACAATCTCGTGCGAGCAGACGTCTTCGTGGTCTCGCTCATGCTTGCGGCCGCGGCGCTCGCCGACTTTCGTCCTCGCATGCTCGCTGCCATTGCAGTGGGGGCCGCGGCTGCAGCGAACATTGGTCCCTATCTCGCGATGATCCCAAACAGGTCGTCGAGCGCGGGTGCATCTGTCGCGTTCTGGAAGCCCGTGATCGAGTACCTGCACCGCCGCTCGGCACCGGACTTCCGGGTTGAAGTGGTCCCGACTGCTAATCACTGGGAGGCCTACTACCTCCCGCGAGCAGGAATCGCGCTCGCCCGGGGCTGGTACAGACAGCTGGACATCGCAGACGACGGCGTTCTCTATGCGCCGAGCCTGACGGCCGTGCAATACCGCGGATGGCTTCGCCAGCATGCGGTTCGCTTCGTCGTGCTGCCTCGACTCCCGCTTGAGGCGATCGACGCACAACGTGAGGCGACGCTCCTCCAGTCGAGGAGGTCTGGACTGAGGGTCGTGTTCCAGACGCGTCAAGCAACGATCTACGCGCTGCCTCGACCGACACCACTGCTTACCGGTCCGGGCGGGGCCGCGGTTACGTTCCTGCAGTCGAGCCGGATAGGAGGGTATGTCGACACACCGGGAACGTATTTCCTGCGCGTGCGCTACGACCCGTATTGGTTGGTGCAGCGTGGATCGGTGTGCCCATCTCCCGGTCCGTCAAGGATGACGAGGCTGATAGTCCGTCTGCCGGGAGCTTTCACGATCCAGGCGGCAGAAACGCCCGCAGGGATCCTCGACACGCTATTCGACGGAGAGTCTGGGCGATGTGCCTCAGGACGCTGAGGCGACCGCGGCGTCGGAAGACGCGGCCGGCTCGGTGATCCAGCGGACGTACTGGCTCATACCGTCTGCGAACGAGGTCTGCGCGTGCCAGGCGAGCTCGTCGGCCGCCCGCTGTGCGGACACGAGCCCCATGTGGATGTCGGCCGGACGCTCCTCGACGTGAACGATCGGCACCTTCGCCACGAGAGTGCACACGAGGTCGGCGATCTCGCGGACGCTCGTCTCCTCCTTCCGAACGAGGTTGTACGTCCGTCCGGATGCAATGGGGGAGAGAGCGGCCACGATGCCGTCGGCCAGGTCCTCGACGTAGATGAACTGCCGCGTCTGCCGCCCGTCTCCTGCGATCGTGATTGGCTCGCCCCGCATCGCACGTCCCACGAATGAAGGCACGACTGCGGCCGGACGTGCCCGCGGGCCGTAGGGGATGCCGAATCGCAGAATCGTGTAGTCGATCCCGTACAAGCAACCGTACGCGAGCGTGTACATCTCTCCCGCGATCTTCGTCGCTGTGTACAGGTGCTCGGGTAGGGCGAGCGGACTTGTCTCATCGACCACGCGCCCGGCGGGCGATCCTCCATAGACCCAAACCGTGCTCCCGTAGAGGACGCGGCTCACGCCTTCACGCCTTGCGGCCTCGAGAATCGTCTGCGTACCGCGCACGTTCACCTCGTGCGCTCGGATCGGATCGACCACTACCTCATTCACGTCCGCGACAGCCGCGAGGTGGATGACCGCGTCGGATCCTCGAATCGCGTCGCAGACGGTATCGGTGTCGTCGACGTCGCCGATCACCGTCTCGAATGAGCCGGGCGGGTGATGTCGAGACGCGACGAGGTCGAATACGACCGCTTCGTGTCCTCGGGCCACGAGGCGATCGAGGACGTGCGAGCCGATGAAGCCGGCGCCGCCGGTGACGATCACCCGCATCAGGAGAGCGCCTCGAGCGGCACACGTGCCTCGGGCCGATAGTAGAGCGGCGCGCACCAATGGTTTTGCGCCACCCAGTCGCTGTTTGGAAGGTCTACTGCGCGGCCCATGATGCGGTGACAGGGTTCGTCGTACACCTTCCCGGTCGACTTCGGCAGCGGATCGAAGACGATGTACTTGTAGAGCCCTGAGATCATCCCGTCGGGCAAGCGGACGCGGTTCCCATGATGCGGATCGAGATGCTCGCGTGCAGCGGTGTTCTTCCACGCCGTGATCTCGTCCATGCGTTCGACGTTGACGACCCCGAGAGCGGCGGTGAACTCGTTCATGCGAAAGTTCAACCCGGGGCGGCCGTAGTCGGGTTTGCCGTACTCCCGGAAGGAGCGCGCGAAGTCGATAAGGTCGTCCGTCGCGCTGACCAGCATGCCCCCCTCGCCGGTGGAGATCGTCTTCGTCGGTGCGAACGACCAAAGGCCGGCGTCGCCCCATGTGCCCGGGCGGCGTCCGTACCACGAGGCGCCGTGGCCGTGCGCGCAGTCCTCGATCAGCACGATCCCGTGCGCACGGCAGAGACCGGCGATCTGCTCGACCTCGAAGGCGAGATGCCCGCCGATGTGCACGAGAACGACCGCCGCAGGATGGTGCGCGTCGATCTTCCGCTCGAGGTCGGTGAAGGACATGCAAAGATCGCTTCGGTTGCAATCGACGAACTCGACTCGCGCGCCCGCGGCCTGGATCGCGAGCGGGGTCGCCATGAAGGTGTTCGACGGGCAGAGAACGACACGGCCTCGGAGCTCGTAGAACTCGAAAGCGGCAAGCGCAGCCCCGGTCCAGCTCGACATCGCTACCGAGCGCCGGCCGTTCCATCGCTCCCACGATGCCTCGAATTCCGCGGTTAGGGGCCCGCCTGACCATTGCTCCCGGTCGAGCACGCCCTCCCAGAGATCGTGAAGCCGGGCGCGATCACGGTGGTCGAAGCCGATGGCAAATGAGTCGATGTTCATCTCCGAGTGCGCCCGGCCGGGATCTGGCGCAGCGTCGTACGTATCACATCCCGACCCCGAGGACGAATCGAGGAGCTTGCCGAGGGCGTGGGAGGTCCGAACTGCCTCGCTATTTGAAGGGGACGGTGATTGGGCCGGTGAGGCGGCGGTAGACGGCGAAGAAGTCGCGGTCGTCGGGGGTGAGGTAGCGGGTGGGGGGTTGCATGGTGTTGGGGACGATCTTTGCCGGGATGAGCCGGTGGTGGTGGGTGTAGGTGATGAGGGT
>CAZXZX010000228.1:0-25610 GCA_964645445.1 uncultured Gaiellales bacterium | reverse complement strand
CGTCGGGCGAGCCGAAGACGTGCTCGACCGTCGCGCGAATCGCGTGGTGCGTGCCGACGGCGGTTCCGCGCGCGCTGTTGCCGCCGCGGCCGGTGGTTCCGTAGACCCATTGGCAGCGTTCGGCGACGACATCGAGGTCGGATGGGGAGATGTTCATGTCGCCGGCCGTGCGATAGGTGCCGCCGAGCGACTCGACGAGCTCGCCGTAGCGCAGCAACAGTTGCCGTCGGGCGTCGCCTTCCGGCAGTTCCGGCACCGCGAGCACGGCCTTCGCGCCGCCACGCGGGATGTCGGCCGCCGCGAACTTCCGCGTCATCGCGCCGGAGAGCCGCATGGCGTCGGCGAGCCCGTCCGACGGGGTCTCGTAGACGCGCAGCCGCGTGCCGCCGCCACCGGGGCCGAGCGCGGTGGAATGGATGCAGACGAACATCCACGCGCCGCTGTCGGCGTCGTAGCGGATGACCGCTTCCTCGCCGTCCCAGGCCTGCAGAAGATCCTCGAACACGGTGGAATCTTGCCTGCGGAACTGCCGAGCGGAGGCGCCGAATGAATCGGTGCCTCCTGTACACTCCGGCGCCGGTATGGCTGGAGAGCGCACAAAGCTCGTCGTCGAGGCGCGGGAGTCCCTCGGGTCGCGCGAGTCCCGCAGGCTGCGCCGTGAAGGGCGCATCCCGGGCGTGCTGTACGGGGGAGGGCAGCCGGTTGCGATCTCCGTCGCGGAGCGCGAGCTCCGGCGCGCGCTGACCGGGGCCGCGGGCCTCCATTCGATCCTCGACGTGGAGATCGACGGCCACGGCAAGACCCACGCGTCGATCCTCAAGGAGTACCAGGTCGACAATCTGCGCGGTCACATCACGCACATCGACCTGCAGGAGGTGCCGCTCGACAAGCCGATCCACGCGCAGGTGAGCGTGCATCTCATCGGCGGCGACGACGCGCCGGGGGTGCGCGAGGGCGGCGTGCTCTCGCAGCCGCTGCGCGAGATCAACGTCGAGGCCCTTCCGCTCGAAGTTCCCGAGCATCTCGATCTCGACGTCTCGCACATGGGCATCGGCGACACGCTCCGCATGGCGGACGTGAGGGCGCCCCAGGGCGTCACGCTGCTCGACGATCCCGAGACCGTCGTCGCGACGATCACCGCTCCGACCCGCGAGGTCGAGCCCGAGCCCGTCGAGGGCGAAGAGGGCGAGGCCGTCGAGGGTGAGGAAGGCGCAGAAGCGCCCGAGGGCGAAGCTGCTCCTGCCGCGGGCGATCAGCCCGACGCCGAAGCTCCCGCAGCAGAGGAGTAGTCCCTGCTCCTCGTCGCGGGCTTGGGCAACCCGGGCCGCGAGTACGCGCGGAACCGGCACAACGCCGGCTACCTCGTCGTCGACGAGCTCGCACGCCGCCACGGCGGCTCGTGGAAGTCGAAGTTCTCCGGCCAGGTCGCGGAGATCAAGGTCGGCGAGCGAAAGCTGGTGCTGCTCAAGCCGGAGACGTACATGAACGAGTCCGGCCGGTCGGTCGGCGCCGCGGCCGCCTTCTTCAAAGCCGAGCCTGCGGACGTGCTGATCGTGCACGACGAGGGCGACTTCGACCTCGGCCGGATCGAGCTCAAGCGCGGGGGTGGGCTCGCCGGGCACAACGGGCTGCGCTCGATCGCGCAGCATCTGAGGACGCAGGACTTTGCGCGGCTGCGCATCGGCGTCGGCCGTCCCGAGCGCGGCGATCCGCGCTCGCTCGCCGACTATGTCCTCGCGGACTTCGACGCGCACGACGACGCCGACGCGCTCATCCAGCGCGCCGCCGACGCCGTCGAAGAGCTCGTCGCCTAGGCCGTCGCGAAGCGCTTTTTCGCGCGCTCGCGGGCCCGTTCCGCCTCGACCTCGCGGTCGCGCGCAGGTGCCTGCGTCACGAGTTCGTCGAGGAGGCGCCGCGTCACGGCGGTGACGTCCTCGACCGCACGCGCGAATGCATCCTCGTTCGCGCGTGACGGCTTCGTGAATCCGCTCACCTTGCGCACGTACTGCTCGGAGGCAGCGCGCACCTCGTGCTCGGTCGCGGGCGGCTCGAAGTTGAAGAGCGTGTGGATGTTCCGACACATGGCCTCATCCTAGGACACGTCGGGGGCCTGAACCCAATGGTGTCCACAGCGGGCCTGACTCGCCGAATTCGCCGTGCACTCACGCAAAGGCCGGAGGCTAAGTTCCCGGCGGTCTGCTTTGCGGAGCAGAAACCTCGAACGGTGAAGATCGTCAGGTCCTCACCGTCATTACCATGACCCCCGCGGAACCGCCGGTTCCGCCGTTCGTCATGGACCGCCCGGTACTTCACGCCTTCGTCTCCGAGCTCGTCGAGAACGAGCGCCTTGGCGAGCTCGCCGATGCGCTGCCGACACGCGCGCGCGTCAGCGAGCCTGCCCTTCCGCTCCTGCTCGCGACGCTCCACGAAAGGCTCGAACGCGGGCTGATCTGTCTCCTCCCCGAGGATGCGGACGCGCGGGATGCCGCCGAGGCGGCGGCGTGGTACCTCGGCGAGGAGAGCGTCGGCTTCCTCCCGAGCCGCGGCGTCGGCTGGGACTCCGGCCTCGAGCCGCCGCCGCACCTCGTCGGCGAGCGGAGCCGTGCGCTCGACGTGCTTGCCCGCGGTGGGCTCGTGTGCGCGTCGGCGCGTGCGCTCGCAGAGCCGATGCCTCCCCTGAAGGCGCGGCCGGAACCGGTCGAGCTGCGCGCGGGCGCCGAGGTCGGCGTCGAGCGGCTGACGGAGTCGCTCGCGCTCGCCGGCTACGCGCGCATCGACCGCGTCGACGACCGCGGCCAGTTCGCCGTCCGCGGCGGCATCGTCGACGTCTTTCCCGCGACGGGCAGCGAGCCGCTGCGCGTCGAGTTCTTCGGCGACGAGATCGAGTCGATCCGCGCGTTCTCCGCGTTCACGCAGCGCGCGCTCCATCCCGTCGACCAGGCAGTGGTCTATCCCGCCGCCGAGCGGCGGATCGACCTCGTCGACCCCGAGGCGGAAGGTGTTCCCGACGATCTCGTCCCGCCGCTCGACCGCGTCCCCGACCTCGTCTTCCAACCGGAGGAGGTGCGTCGGGTCTGGGAGGACGACGGGGTCGTCGCGCAACCGTCGCTGCAAGGGGCGACGGAGCTCGATCCCTTCCCGCAGACACAGCCGTACGCCTTCGAGGCGCAGCGGCCCGCAATCGCAGCCCGCGGTCTCGCGGAGGCCGAGACCGAGCTGAGCTCGCTCGTCCGCGCCGGCCAGCGCGTCGTCGTCGCGTTCCCGCACCGCGGCGAGGCGCTCCGGACGCAGAACCTCCTCCGGCGCGTGTCCGCCCGCATGCTCGAGCCCGGCGAGCCGCTTCCGGACGAGCCGGAGGTGCTGTTCGCCGTCGCGCCGGCACGCCGCGGCTTCGTCTGGCGCGACCTCGGCCTCGTCCTGCTTCCGGACCACCAGGTCTTCCGCCGCCGCGTCCCCAAGGAGCGCCGGCTCGGCGGCCGCGCGCTGCAGTCGTTCGCGGATCTCCGCACCGGCGACTACGTCGTCCACGAGGACCACGGCGTCGGCAAGCTCCTCGGCTTCGAGACGAAGGAGGTCGCCGGCGTCACGCGCGACTACCTCCTGCTCGCGTTCCGCGGTGACGACCGCCTGTACGTCCCGCATGAGCAGCTCGGCAAGGTGTCGCGTTACGTCGGCGCCGACGCGAAAGCCCCGGCGCTGTCGAAGCTCGGCGGCAAGGCGTGGCAGCTGCTCAAGTCTCGCGCGCGCGAGTCGGTGCAGGAGCTCGCGTCCGAGCTGATCGCGCTGTACGCGCAGCGACAGACGCGGCCCGGTATCGCGTACGACCTCGAGCACGAATGGATCGCGCGGCTCGAGGCGTCGTTCCCGTACCGCGAGACGCCCGACCAGGAGGCCGCGATCGAGGCGGTGAAGGAGGACCTGGAGACGCCGAATCCGATGGACAGGCTCGTCTGCGGCGACGTCGGCTTCGGCAAGACCGAGGTGGCGGTGCGCGCGGCATTCGCCGTCGCCGTCAACGGCAAGCAGGTGCTGATGCTCGCGCCGACGACGATCCTCGCCGAGCAGCATTGGAACACCTTCCGCGAGCGCTTCCGCGACTTCCCTGTGCGCGTGGAGATGGTCTCGCGCTTCCGGGCGCCGCGCGAGGTGAAGCAGGTGCTCGCCGACTTCGCCGAGGGCAAGGTCGACGTCCTCATCGGGACGCACCGCGTCCTGAGCCGCGACGTCATCCCGAAGGAGCTCGGTCTCGTCATCCTCGACGAGGAACAGCGCTTCGGCGTCGCGCAGAAGGAGCTGCTCAAATCGTTGCGCCTGGAGGTGGACGTGCTCACGCTCAGCGCAACGCCGATCCCGCGCACGCTGCACCTCTCGCTAGCGGGCATGCGCGACATCTCCGTCATCGAGACACCTCCCGAGGGACGACGCCCGATACGTACAACCGTCGGCGAGTACGACGAGGAGCTCTTGACGCTCGCGCTCGAACGCGAGGTCGAGCGCAACGGCCAGGCCTTCTACCTCCACAACCGCGTCGACACGATCGAGGAAGCAGCCGAGAAGCTGCGTCAGCTCTCTCCCAACCTGCGCTTCCTCGTCGCGCACGGGCAGATGCGCGAGAAGGAGCTGGAGGACAAGATGCACACGTTCCTGCGCGGCGACGCGGACGTGCTCGTCTCGACGACGATCATCGAGTCGGGGCTCGACATCCCACAGGCGAACACGCTCGTCGTCGAGCGCGCCGACATGCTCGGCCTCGCCCAGCTCTACCAGATCCGCGGCCGCGTCGGTCGCTCGGACGAGACCGCGTACGCGTACCTCTTCTACCCCGACGCACACGAGTTGACGGCGGACGCTCGTGCCCGGCTCGCGACCCTCGCCGACCACACGGAGCTCGGCGCGGGCTTCGCGATCGCGATGCGAGACCTGGAGATCCGCGGCGCGGGCGAGCTGCTCGGCGCGGAGCAGTCCGGGCACGTCGCGGCCGTCGGCTTCGAGCTGTACGTCGAGCTGCTGAACGAGGCGGTGGCCGAGCTCCAGGGCCAGCGGCGCGTCGCTGCCCGCCCGGTGCGCGTGGATGCGCGAATCGACGCGTACGTCCCGCAGCAGTACGTCGGCTCCGAGGCACTCCGCATCGACATCCACCGGCGGCTCGCGCTCGCCGAGACGGACGACGAGCTGCGCGAGCTCGCGGCCGCGCTCGATGACCGGTACGGCCCCCTGCCCGAGCCGGTTCAGAATCTGTTCGCGATCCAGGAGGCGAAGATCAAGCTGGCGCAGCTCGGCGCCGACTATCTCGTCTTCCGCGGCGGGAAGGCAACCGTGGGCCGGCTCGTGCTCGGCTCCCGCGAGCTGCAGGAGCTGCGCGACCGAATCCACACGGCCGTCTACACCGTAGGGAACCGCGAAGTGAGTCTGCGCGGCGACGACGGCTTCCCCCAGGCGCTCCGCCTCGTCGATGCTATCTTGGATGCCCGTCGGGCTGCCTGAGCTCGGCGTTCTTCATGACCAAGCGCCTTTTCATCGTTCTCTGTCTCGCGTTGCTCACGGGCGTGCTCGCCGCGTGCGGCGGCGGCGGCGGCTCGAAGAGCGTCCCGGCCGACTCGGTGGCGGTCGTCGGCAGCGACAGCATCACGAAGGCGCAGTTCAACAGCCTGATGGACGCGACCGCGAAGGTCGACAAGGTGAACAAGCAGACGCCGCCCAAGGCGGGTACCACGGCGTACAAGCAGGTGCAGGACCGGGTCATGGCATTCCTCGTCCAGCTCGACGAGCTGACGCAAAAGGGAACGACGCTCGGCGTCACCGTCACCGACAAGCAGGTCGAGACGCAGATCGACAAGGTCCGGCAGCAGTACTTCGGCGGCAAGGAGAAGAAGTTCGAGCAGGGTCTTGCATCGCAGGGCTTGACGCTCGGCATCTATCGCCTCGAGTGGCGCTCGCAGCTGCTCAGCCAGGCGATCTACGCCAAGGTGACGAAGGACGTCAACGTCACGCCCGCACAGGTGCAGTCGTACTACAACACGCACAAATCGTCGTACACGGTCGCCGAGTCGCGCGACGTCCGCCACATCCTGGTCAACAGCAAGTCACTTGCCGACCAGCTCGAGACCGAGCTCAAGGGCGGCGCGGATTTCGCGACGCTCGCGAAGAAGTATTCGAAGGACCCGGGCTCGGCCAAGGTCGGGGGCAAGCTGACGATCACGAAGGGTCAGACGGTGCCGCAGTTCGACAAGGAGGCGTTCGCCCTCAAGACCGGCGACACGTCGCCGCCCGTGCACACGCAGTACGGCTGGCACATCATCCAGGCGCTCTCCGACGTGAAGCCCGCGAAGACGACGCCGCTCGCGAGCGTGCGGCAGTCGATCGAGAGCACGCTCTTGCAGCAGAAGAAGAGCGCCGCGATGAACACGTGGCTCGACCAGGTGAAGAAGGACTACTCGAAGAACGTCGTGTACGCGTCCGGCTATACGCCGACGGCGACGACGACGACCGCCGGCACGACCACTGGCTGATCTCGATCAAGCTCTCCTCGAGCTGCAGCAGCTGACCGAGCGGCTGCGTCGCGACTGCCCGTGGGATCGCGAGCAGACGGCGCGTACGATCGTGCCGCACACCGTCGAGGAGGCGTACGAAGTCGCGGACGCAGCGCTCGCCGGCGACGACGCCAAACTGCTCGACGAGCTCGGCGATCTCCTCTTCCAGGTCTTCTTCCTGGCGCTGACGCTCCAGGAAAGAGACCATGGAGATCTTGAAGCAGTGGCACGAAACGTCCACGCGAAACTCGTGCGGCGTCACCCACATGTCTTCGGCGAGGCAGATGCCTCGACACCGAGCGATGTGCGCCGGATCTGGGAGCACACGAAGCGCGCCCTCGAAGGGCGCGCGGGGGTCTTCCACGACGTTCCCGAGTCGCTGCCGGCGCTGCTCTACGCGCGGAAGATCCAGCAGCGGGCGAAGTCGGTCGGCTTCGAGTACCCGGATACGGACGGCGCGCTCGCCGACCTCGAGGACGAGGTGCTGGAGCTGAAGGCGGATCTCGACCCCTCCGAGCTCGGCGATGTGCTCTTCGCCGCGGTCAACGTCGCGAGGCGCATCGACGCCGACCCGGAGCTCGAGCTGCGTCGCGCGGCGCAGCGCTTCCGCGATCGCGTAACAACTGCGGAGGGCCTCGCCGCCGAGCGCGGGGAGAATTGGGCCGAGCTTCCGTTGGAGCAGCAGGACCGCTATTTCGACCTCGCGAAGGAGAAGACCCGATGAGCCGCATCGCCCAAGTCCACGCCCGCCAGATCCTCGACTCCCGTGGCAATCCCACCGTGGAGGTCGACGTGCAGCTCGTGTCCGGCGCGTCCGGGCGCGCGGCCGTCCCTTCGGGCGCGTCAACGGGCGTGCATGAGGCGGTCGAGCTCCGCGACGGCGGCGACGCGTACAACGGGAAGGCCGTCACGAAGGCGGTGGCGAACGCGAACGGCGAGATCGCCGCCGCCGTGCGCGGGCTCGACGCGGCCGACCAGGAGACGGTCGACCGGACGCTCGTCGAGCTCGACGGCACGCCGAACAAGGGCCGGCTCGGGGCGAACGCGATCCTCGCGGTGTCGCTCGCGACCGCGAAGGCCGCCGCCAACGACGGGGGCGTGTCGCTCTTCCGGTATCTGGGCGGGGACGGGGCGACGACGCTGCCCGTCCCGATGATGAACGTGATCAACGGCGGAGTGCATGCCGCGAACTCGATCGACCTGCAGGAGTTCATGGTCGTACCCGTCGGGGCGACGTCGTTCGCGGAGGCGCTGCAGATCGGCGCCGAGACGTATCACGCCCTGCAGAAGGTGTTGAAGGAGGAAGGGCTCGCGACCGCCGTCGGCGACGAGGGTGGGTTCGCCCCCGACCTGCCGTCGAGCGAGGCGGCGATCGAGGCGATCCTCAGCGCTGCCGAGCGCGCCGGCCATCACGATCGCGTCGCGATCGCGCTCGACCCCGCGTCGAGCGAGCTCTTCTCCGGAGGCGTCTATCGCTTCGAGGGCCGCACGGCGACCCCCGACGAGATGGCCGACTTCTTGGCGAGCCTCGTCGACCGCTTCCCGATCGTGTCGATCGAGGACGGGAACGCAGAGGACGACTGGGACGGCTGGAAGGCGACGACCGAGCAGCTCGGCGACCGCATCCAGCTCATCGGCGACGACGTCTTCGTCACCAATCCGGAGCGACTACAGATGGGAATCGATCGTGGCGTCGCCAACTCGATCCTGATCAAGGTCAACCAGATCGGGACGCTCACGGAGACGATCGCCGCCGTGAACCTCGCGCAACAGAACGGTTACAGCGCGGTGATATCTCACCGCTCCGGCGAGACAGAGGACGCAACCATCGCCGACCTCGCGGTCGCGCTCGGCACCGGCCAGATCAAGACCGGTGCCCCCGCGCGCACAGACCGCGTCGCGAAGTACAACCAGCTCCTGCGGATCGAGCAAGAGCTCGGCGACCGTGCAGGTTATCCGGGTTGGGCGGCGTTTCCGCGCGCGCGTCACGTACTCTGATCTCCATGGTGGAACAGCGCCGCACGAAGATCGTCGCGACGCTTGGACCGGCATCGGCCACCGCCGACCGGCTGCGGGAGATGATCGCCGCCGGCGTCGACGCCGTGCGGCTGAACCTGTCTCACGGGAAGCACGGGGAGCACGCCGAGCGGGCGTGGCTCGTGCGTGAGATCGCGGCCGAGATCGGCCGGCCGGTTGCGCTCATCGCCGATCTGCAGGGGCCGAAGCTCCGGCTCGGCGATCTTCCCGAGCCCGTCCTTCTGACGAAGGGCGAGCAGATCGTCGTGTGCGCGGAGGAGGCCGCCCTCGACGGCGAGCTGCCGGTCGCACCGGCGGTGATCAGCGGCGTGCTGGAGCCCGGGCACGACGTGCTCATCGACGACGGGCTCGTCCGCCTGCGTGTCGAGGAGGTGTCCGGCGGTCGTGCGCGGTGCGCCGTCGTCGTCGGCGGCCAGGTCAGCTCGCACAAGGGCGTGAACCTCCCCGGCGTTCCGCTTCCCATCCCGTCGATCACGCGCAAGGACGCAGCCGATCTCGACTTCGCGCTGCAGACGGGCGTCGACTTCATCGCGCTCTCGTTCGTGCGGTCAGCCGACGACGTCCGTGAGCTGCGCGAGCTCATCTCGCGCGCGGGATCGCACGCGCACGTCATCGCGAAGATCGAAAAGGCGGAAGCGGTCGACGCTCTCGACGAGGTGCTCGAGGAGACGGATGCGGTCATGGTCGCGCGCGGCGATCTCGGCGTCGAGATCGGCGCTGCGGTCGTGCCGCTGCTGCAGAAGCGGATCATCGCCGCGGCGCTCGAGCGCGGGAAGCCGGTGATCACCGCGACGCAGATGCTCGAGTCGATGGTCCACTCGCCCGAGCCGACGCGCGCGGAGGCAAGCGACGTCGCGAACGCGATCCTCGACGGCACATCGGCGGTGATGCTGTCGGGGGAGACCGCCGTCGGCGACTACCCCGTCGAAGCTGTCGCGTACATGGATCGCATCGCGCGGGCGGTGGAACCGAGCATGGACTACCGGCACGAGCTGCCGGAGGCGGCCGAGAACCCGACCATCGGCGTCGCGATGTCGAACGCGGCCTGCGACCTTGCCGAGGCGCTCCACGCGGCGGCGATCCTCGTGCCGACGTTCACCGGGCGCACCGCCAACGCGGTCGCGCGGTTGCGGCCGAGGCGGCCGATCGTCGCGCTGACGCACATGGACTGGGCGATGCGGCAGCTCGCGCTCGAGTGGGGCGTCACGCCGCTCCTCATCTCCGAGCGGCCGAATGTCGAGGACCTCTGGCGCACCTCCATCGACGCCGCTCGCCAGGCCGGGCTCGTCGAGACCGGCGACCGCGTCGTCATCACCGCCGGCACCGCCGTGAACATTCCCGGCTCGACCAACGTCATCAAGGTCGATATCGCGTGAAAGTGCTTCGCACCTTCACGCGCTGAGTCACTCGCTTCGCGGGAGCGCTCGGCGGCGGTTGTGTTCTGCGCTCGCGGTCGTGCCTTCGGCAGACCGCGAGCTTCGTTCGGCCGTCACTAACGCTTTGCGTTAGCGCCGGCCTTTGGTGCCGGCTCGCTTCGTGCCGTTGGCAGGAAACAGCCTCCTTGGGCCAGAACACCGCGCGGATGACCGTTCGCCGCTGGATCGCCGTCGGTGCGCTCGTTCTCGTCGCGCTCCTGTACTACCGGCCGCTGAAGGCGTATGTGGACGCGCGCTCGCAGCTCGGGCAGCGCCAGGTGGTCGTCCACCGGCTCGAGCGGGAGAAGGCGAGGCTCGAGCGCCGGCTCGGGTCGTCCACCTCCGTCGCGACCGTCGCCCGCGAGGCGCGCGCCCTTGGCTATGTGCGGCCCGGCGAGCACCTCTTCATCGTCAAGAACATCGACGCCTGGCGGAAGCGGCTGCGGGCTAGCCTGCGGCCGCATGGGAACTGAAGCCGACCGAGACCTCGTCGCGCAGCAGCTGGGCCGCGAGCCGCGCGCGTTCCGACGTGTCGTCGTCCGCTGCCCGTTCGGGCGCCCCGCCGTGACGGAGCAGCACGCGTACACATCCGACGGCGAGCCGTTTCCGACGACGTACTACGTGACGTGCAGGCACCTCGTCGCGGCGCTCTCCCGCCTCGAGGCCGGCGGCGGCGTCGAGCGCTGGAGCGCGCGCGCCGAGGCCGAGCCGGCGCTCGCGGCGAGCCGGGCGCGCGCCGACGACGAGCAGCGGCGCATCCGCCGCGAGCTGGCCGCAGGGGAGACCGGCCGCGACGGCGGCAACTCGCTCGAGCTCGGCGTCGGCGGCGCCGGCCGCAGGGGATCCCTCAAGTGCCTGCATGCGCATGCCGCGTTCGCGCTCGCGCGTCCCGGCTACGAGCTGGGCGAACGTATCCTCGGCGAGGTGAACCCCTTGTGGCCTCCACGTTGTTGCTCCGAGCGATGGACGCACTCGAGCTGACGCGACACGAGTGGGCGGAGGGCCACCGCCTGATCGAGGCCGAGCGCGGCGACCCACCCCGGTACCACCAGCTCACGAGCCAGGTCGAGGTCGTCGTCGACGAGCTGCGTCGCCGTGTGGGCGGCACGTACACCCTCGCCGAGCTGGCCGGCGCCTATCACGGCGCGGACGCGTGGGCCCGCGCAGTCGTGGCCGACCATGCCCCGGGCCCGGGCTGGCCGCGGGACCTGTCGCTCGTCCTCGCCGCCGCCTTCAACGCCTACCAGCGCGGCGCCGCCGACTACGCCCCGTGACCGGCTGGGCGCGTCGGCTCCTTCTCCTCTTCGCCGCGACCGTCGTCTTTGCCGTCGGGATCGCCGTGGGGGAGGCGATCCACGACAACCCGAAGCCCGGAATCACGCTCACAACCGAGAAAACCGTCCATCCGTGACCTTCGGGGGAGTAGGAACGTTGAGAATTGGGCAGGTTCTTGGGCGATGGCGACACGTGACGACAGCGAATGGCTCACCCTCGGCCAGGCGGCCAGGTTCCTCGGGGTGGCGCAGAGCACGATCCGGAAGTGGTCGGATCAGGGTCGTGTGCCGGCGTTCTACACGCCCGGCGGGCATCGGCGGTACCGCCGCGCCGACCTCGAGACGTTCCTCGAGCGGTCCGGGCCCGGCGGGCAGGCGAAGAACGGTCCGCTCGTCCTGCTCGTCGACGACGACGAGAAGGTGCGTGAGCTCGTCCGCATCAATCTCGAGTTCGAGGGCTACATCGTTCGCGAGGCGGCCGGCGCCGACGAGGGGCTCTCCGCGATCGAAGAGGCGACGCCCGACCTCGTCCTCCTCGACGTGATGATGCCGCACGTGGACGGATGGGAGATGCTCCGTCGTATGCAGGAGCGCTACGGAGTCGGCGCGATTCCGGTCGTCATGTTCAGCGGCAAGGTCGACGAGCGGGCTGAGCAGCAGGCGACGAGCCGCGGCGCGCAGGCCTTCGTCGGCAAGCCGTTCGACCTGCAGCAACTCATCGAGCGGACGAAGCAGCTCGTGCCGCTCTGAACCATCGGATCGAACGCTGGATCGTCGAGCATCGCTGGGTCCCGCTCGACGACGTCTTCGTCTGGCTCTCGCGCGTCGGCAGCTGGGGCGCGGTGTGGCTCGCGATTGCTGCGGCGCTCGCGCTGAGGCGTCGCAGCGCGCGGCCGTTCGTTCTCGTCCTCCTCGCCGACGCGGTCGCATGGGGGCTCTCGTCTGTCGTGAAGGTGGTGGTCGGGGAGCACCGGCCGCGAGGCTTCGACCCTCTCGTGGCGATGCCGCGCTCGTCCTCGTTTCCGTCCGGGCATGCGACGATGAGCTTCGCGTGCGCGACCGTCCTCTCCGCCTTCGAGCCGCGCGCAGCGCCCGCGTTCTTCGCGCTTGCGGCCGCGATCGGCTATTCGCGTCTCTATCTCGGCGTGCACTGGCCGCTCGACGTCGTCGCCGGCGCGGCGCTCGGTGTTCTTACAGCTCTTCTGCTGCTCGGAGCAGACCGGCGACGATCAGGAGGATCGCCGCGACGAGGCTGATGTAGATGCCGATGCCGCGTCCGGCCGTCCCGAAGAACGTGTCCGGGATCGAGATGAGCCGGATCAGGACGAAGATCGTCGCGAGCGAGCCGAGGGCGATGAGCACGAGGCTCTCCGGCACCGTCGACGGCAGCTCGACGCCGGCCTCGCGCAGCGCCTCGAGGATGAGCGTCGCGAGCCCGATGAAGAAGACGAGCTTGCCGAGCGCGCCGGTGTGCCAGCCCGTGACCGAGAGCGTGAGCCCGTCGGCCTGGGTCCCGGCGTACCAGTCGGTGAAGGCGGAGATCATGAGGACCAGGCCCGCGATCCACGCGAGTCGCTCGCCCCAGTAGCCGGGAACCACCGTGCGTGGCACGGGTCGCCGGTCCGGATTCGGGGTCACGCTCGGCGGGAGCATCGGCTCAGGCGTTTGCACAGGCGAAGTATGGGCACATTTGGAGGAGGTGAGCGAGGGAGCGGACGGGTTCGTGTCGTTTCTCGCGGCGGGCGAGCCGGCGAACGGGCAGTTCAGCTGCAGCGAGTGCGGGTACGGCATCTGTGTTCGCCGTGCGCTTCCGACGTGCCCGATGTGCGGTGGGGTCTGTTGGGAGCGCGAGCGATGGGCCTTCAGCGCCGGCGCGGCCGTCACCGCGCGCGAGGAACAACCCGTCGCCTAGCCCGTGAGGAGCGCGCGGGGTTCGCCCGCGCTCCTCAGAGACCGAAGAGGTGGTTGATCTCGTGCCAGGCGCCGACGACGAACGCGGCCGAGATCGCCAGCAACACCGTCATCGCGATGTAGAAGCGGTACCGCGCGAGGCGGCTCTCCTCGCGCTGCTGGATACGGACCTGCCGCTGCGCCCGGTGATACCGGTAGCGGAGCTCGACGGTCGACGGCTCGCGGGGAACCTCATCCAGGCGGTGGGCTGGTCTGGCCAAGAGCTGGAATTGTAAGGCTGTGGCGCCTGCGGCGATACTTCCAGCGGGGTCCGGCGACATGACCGTCCAGGCTGAATCCGAGATCTCGCTTGACGCGCTCGCAGCGCTCGGGCGCGCGGCGGCGTCCACCGCCTCGGCGGAGACGCTCGGCGAGGCCCTCGAGGCCATCGCCGGCGGGGCCGGCGCCGACCTCGCAGTCGTTCGGGTCGTCGTCGGCGACGCGCTCGAGACGACGGCAGTCGCCGGTCCGGCGTCGCTCGCTGCCGAGCTCGTGGGCGAGCTGGTGCCCGCTTCCGAGCTGCCGGAGGCGCGCGTCGATCTCATCGAGCGTGCGCCGCCTTCGGCACTGCGCGTCGCCCAGCGGGCGGGCGCCGGTTCGGTGCTCCTCCTGCCGGTCGACGGAGCGGTCCTCGAGCTGTACGGCGCCGGCCCGTTCTCGCTCGGTGACGAATTGCTCGGCGAGCTCGCAGCCGGCCTCGTCGGGCTCGCGTTGCGTGCCTTCAGCTCGACGCCGCCGGCGCCCCAGGCGCTCGACCTCGCCGGCGAGGCGCTCGCTGCCGCGCTGCACGAGACCGAGCCCGCGGGCGAGGTCGTCCGTCTCGCAGCGGGCGTCGTCGGTGCGCCCGTCGCCCTCCTCTGGCAGCAGAGCGAGGACGACTCGCTCGAGCTCGTCGCTTCGCACGGCCTCGACCCCGACGGAGGTCTCGGCGATGCGGCCGAGCTGGCGGCCGTCGCGCTCGCGGAGAGAGGCGCTATCCGCGCGATCGCAAGCGACGGGCTGCCTGGAGGCTGCGGTGTCTCGACGACCGTTTCTCTCGGGGAACCGCCCGTCGGCTTCCTGCAGCTCCTCTTCGCCGCCGGCGCTGAGCCGGGCGCCGACGAGCTCGGCCGGCTCGCGACCTTCGGCGTGCGCGTCGCGCACGTCCTGCGCGCGGGTGCCCGGGCGCGCGAGCTGGAGCTCGAGCTCGAACGCTCCCGCGCGCTGCTGGCCGTCGTGGGGCAGGCGACGAGCGAGCTCTCCCTCACGCACACGCTCGAGACTGCGGTCGCCCGCATTGCCGAGCTGCTCGACGTCGAGCGTGTCGCCCTCTACCTTCGAGTCGGCGTCGACCGGCTCACGCCCGCAGCGGGTCACGGTCTCACCGGCCCGCACACGCGTGTTGCGGAGCGGCTCCTCGAGCTCGGCACCGGTCCCGCCCACCGCCGCCACGCGCTCGTCGAGGTCGAGAACATGGGCGCCGACGCGCGGCTCGGCGACGTCCGCGACGCCGCGCGCGAGGCGGATATCGATGCTGCACTCGCCGTGCCGCTGCTCGTGCGCGACGACGTCATCGGCCTCCTCGCCGCGTACCCCGCACGGGGCCAGACGACGAGCGAGAGCGAAGCCGCGCTGCTCGCTGCCCTCGCCTCGCAGCTCGCCGTCGCGGTGCAGAACGCGCAGCTGCACGAGCGCACGGCCGAGCTGTCGGCGCAGCGCGAGACCGCGCTTGCGTCCGAGCGCGAAGCCGCGCGCCGGCTCGGCGCGCTGTACGAGATCTCGCGCTCGTTCGCGCAAAGCCTCTCGCTCGATGCGACGCTCGATGCTCTCGTCCGCACTGTCGTCGACGTGATCGACGTCGACGCCGCGGTCATCCGCATGCCGGACGAGCGCCGCGAGCTGCTCGAGCCGCGTGCCGTGTGGGTGAAGGATGCCGGGCTCGCCGCCGCCGTGCACGCGGTGCTGTGGCGCTCGCAGCCGTTCGGGGCGACCACGGTGCAGCGGCTCTTCCGTGAAGCGACGCCGGTTCGCCTCCGCCGCCGTACGGCGAACGAGCTGCTCGAGCCGTTCCTCGAGAAGGGATGGACGGGGGCGATGGTTCCCGTCGCCACACCGGTCGAGGTGATCGCCTCGCTCGGCATCTTCTCCTTCCGTCCCGGCAGCCCGATCACCGCCGAGACGGTCGAGTCGGCGATCGCCATCGCCGGCCAGGCGGCACTCGCGATCGACAACGCGCGCCTGTACCAGCAGCAGAAGGAGTTCGCCGACACGATGCAGCGGTCACTGCTGCCACGTTCGCGCCCGACACTCGCGGGACTGGACGTCGGCGAGGTGTACGAGTCGTCCGCCCGCGTCGACGTCGGCGGCGACATTTACGACTTCGTCACCCTCGAAGACGGCCGGCTCGCGGTCGTCCTCGGGGACGTCACCGGGCACGGCGTCGACGCGACCGCGGACATGGCGATGGCGAAATTCGTCTTTCGCTCGCTCGCGCGCGAGCATCCCGAGCCGGCCGACTTCCTCGCCTCCGCCAACGACGTGATCGTCGACGAGATCGCGACGGGCAAGTTCATCACGATGGCCTACCTCGCCATCGACGGGGAGCGCGGGGAGGTGGCGTGCGCGAGCGCCGGGCATCCGCCACCCCGGATCCTGCTGCCGGACGGGACGGTGCGCGGGCTCGAGTCGCGCGGCCTCGCCCTCGGCATCGAGCAGGGGCAACATTACGAGGAGATGCGGGCGGAGCTGCCGCCGGGCGCCACCATCGTCGTCTACACCGACGGCGTCATCGAAGCGCGCCGCCAGCGCGAGCTGTACGGGATCGAGCGGCTCGACGGGCTCCTGCGTACACATCGCGAGCTCGGGCCACGCGTGCTCGCGGCCGCGGTCGCCGAAGACGCCCGCGCGTTTGCCGGCGGTGAGCTCGCCGACGATCTGGCGGTCGTCGTCATCCGCCGGACGTGAGGGCGGCGGTACGCTTTTCGGCCGTGAAGCGACTCGTTCTCCTGGTCGTGCTGGCAGTCGCGTGCACCGTGGCCGGCCCGGCGGCTGCCGACAATCCGCCGATCGTGCCGGACGGGGTCGTCCTCGGCGGCATCCCGATCGGCGGCATGACCTCCGACGCCGCCACCGCCGCGGTTCTCCAGCGGTTCTCGCGGCCCGTCATCCTGAAGGTCGGCCGGACGAAGGTGAGCGTCGCTCCCGCCGCGCTCGGCGTGAAGGTCTGGGCCGACACTGCGGTGGCGAAGGCGCTGACGGTTGCTCCCGGCACATCGCTCGGCTTCCGCGCATTGTTCGGCCGCGCGCGCGTCGCCGCATACGTCGCAGGGCTCGCGCGCCGTTTCGACCGCGACCCGAGCTCCCCGCGCCTTCTCCTCCGCAAGTACCGCCCGCTCGTGACGCCGTCGCAGATCGGACTGCGCATCCAGCGGGGCGCGACCGTCGCGCTCCTCTCCGCCGAGCTCGCAAACGGGACGCGAACGCCCGTCGCCGTCCCTGTGACGATGGTCCCGCCGGCGACGGCGAGCATCGGACCTGTGATCGTCATACGGCGCGGGTCGAACCTTTTGACGCTCTACCGGGGGGCCCACTACGTGCGGCAGTTCCACGTCGCCACCGGGCAGACGGCATATCCGACGCCGCTCGGCCGCTTCCAGATCGTCGTCAAGTGGAAGGACCCGTGGTGGTATCCGCCGCCCGACCCGTGGGCGAGGGGCGAGAAGCCGACCCCACCCGGGCCGGGCAATCCGCTCGGCACGCGCTGGATGGGCATCAGCTCGCCCGGCGTCGGCATCCACGGCACGCCGGATTCGGGCTCGATCGGCTACTCGTTGTCCCACGGCTGCATCCGCATGTACATCCCCGACGCCGAGTGGCTGTTCGGCCACGTCACCGTCGGCACTCCCGTCTTCATCGTCGCGTCATGACCCGAAGCCTCAAGCTGACCGGCCAGGTACTCGCGCTCGTCGCGGTCGCCGGCCTCCTCGGGCTGCTCGTGTGGCGCCTCACGCATCAGACGCACGCACCGAAGATCGGCGCTCCCGCACCGAACTTCACGCTGCGCCGTATCGACGTGGGCGGCAAGCTCGACCTCGCATCGCTGCGCGGCAAGCCGGTGGTCATCAACTTCTGGGCGTCGTGGTGCGTACCGTGCAAGGGCGAGGCGAAGCTTCTCGAGCAGGCGTGGCGGCAGTACCGCCCGCAGGGGGTCGTGTTCGTCGGCGTCGACTACCACGACGTGACGAGCGACGCGCGGACGTTCATGTCGCACCATGGGATCACGTATCCGATCGTGCAGGACGGCTCGGGAGCGATCGGCGACCGGTACGGGTTGACCGGCGTGCCGGAGACGTACTTCGTCAACCGCAACGGCCGCCTCGTCGGCTCGCACATCATCGGCACGATCACGAACCAGGTCGCCGCGTTCGATCACGGCATCCGGGCGGCGCTCCACTCGTGATCGTCAAGGCTCTCGCCGTGGCGGCGGCCGCGCTCGCGCTCGCCGGCCCGGCAGCGGCGTGTGTGCATCCGAGGACGTCACTGTCGTTCCTCGAGGGCCAGGTGATGTGCCCGACGTGCCACACGACACTCGACATGTCGGAGGCGCCGGCGGCGCAGCAGATCAAGCGGCTGATCGCGAAGCGAATCGCGCAGTGCTGGACGGCGCAGCAGATCGAGGCGGAGCTCGTCGGCAACTTCGGGCAGGGAATCCTCGCTGCGCCGCCGCACAAGGGCTTCGACCTGCTCGCGTGGTGGCTGCCACTCGGCGGCGTGCTCGGTGGCGCCGCCCTCCTCGCGGTGGGCGTCTGGCGCTGGACCCGCGCGCGCGAACCGGAGCCCGCGGTCGAGGCGGCACTGGACCCGGAGACGGAGCGGCGGCTAGACGAGATGCTCGCGCGCCTCGACTGATGGTGGTCAGGCTCGTCGTCGCGTTCGCCGCCGGCTACGCGTCGGTGCTGACGCCGTGCGTGCTGCCGCTCGTGCCGGGCTACCTCTCCGCCGTGTCGGGCGTCGATCCGGACGAGCTCGGCCGTGCGGGAGCGGCGCGTCGCATCGCGGTCGCGAGCGTCCCGTTCATCCTCGGCTTCACGCTCGTCTTCGTCGCCGTCGGCGCAGGAGCCGCCGCGATCTCGAACGTCGTGTCGGCGAACGCGCAGACGGAGATCGCGGGATTCGTGCTGGTGGTCCTCGGGCTCGCCTTCGTCGGGCTGCTGCCCGTGCCCGAGCGCGTCGTCGCCCCCGGCCTACTCGTCGGCGCTCGCCGGCGCGGCTCTCGCGCCTTGCTCGGCGGCGCGTTCGCCGTCTGCGCCGCGCCGTGCATCGGCACCGTTCTCGCCGCCGTGCTCGTGCTCGCGAGCGACACGGGCACCGCGCTGCGCGGCGCCGCGCTGCTCGCCGCCTACGCGCTCGGCCTCGGCGCCGCATTCCTCACCGCCGGCCTCGCCTTCGGCCGCGCGATGTCGGCCTTCCGCTGGATCCGGAACCGCTACACGATCATCCAGGTGGCGAGCGGCCTCACGCTCGTCGCCCTCGGCCTGCTGCTCTTCTTCCACCGCGACTGGTGGCTGCACGTGGCGGTGAACCGCGCGCTAGATGCCATCGGGCTGACGTCCCCGTAGATCGAGCGTCTCGCGGAGCTCCGCGAGCTGCCCCCGGAGGGCGGCGACGTCGACACCGCCGTGGGCCGGTTCGTACGCCTCCAGCCGCCGCAGCGCCTTGTCCAGCTGCCGCTCGGTCCCGACTCGGTTGCCACGCCCTGCGTGGTACCAGGCGACCGCGACGTGGACGAGCCCCTGGTAGAAATCGCGCTCGTCCGGAGGCGCGCCGCGCCACACGATCTCGAGCTCCTCGTGCGCCTCGAAGTACCTGCCGGCACGGATGTGCTCGAGGCCCGTCTTGTACGGGTCGGCCATTCCCCTCTAACCTTGTCATGTGGCCACGATCCTGCTCTGTGGGGTCGACCTGTTCTTCCGTGGCAAGCTCGAGGCGATGCTGCCCGGGCATCGCCTGGTCACCGTCGATCACACGGACGATCCCGACCTCGTGATCTGCGACATCTCGCGAATCGATGCCGAGGAAGTCGCCGACACGTACCCCGACGTCCCCATCCTCGGATACACGAACCACACGGACACCGCAGGCCTGCGCGCCGCGCACACCGCCGGCTTCGACCAGGTTCTGGCGAAGTCCGCTCTCGTCGAGCGAGCCCCCGAGGTCGTCGCCGAGCTCCTCCCCGGATAGGGAGGTTCTCCGGATGTCCGGTTTCCTTCCTCCACTAAAGTGGGCGCCGTGACATACATCATCGCCGAGCCCTGCATCGACATCAAAGACCGTTCCTGCGTCGACGTCTGCCCCGTGGACTGCATCCACGAAGCCGACCGGATCCTCGTCATCGATCCCGAGGAGTGCATCGACTGCGGCGCCTGCGAGCCGGAGTGCCCGGTCGAGGCGATCTTCCCGGAGGATGCTCTCCCGGACAAATGGAACGCGTTCGTCGAGATCAACTACGCCTTCCCGAAGGGCATGGACGCCGTGAACGAGCTGACCGAGACATATGCGGTCGCGAACGACGTCCACAACGAGCCCATCGAGTAACCCTCTCGTAGACCCGAGCAGATGGCCTACGCTCCCGGGGTGGAGCCGAGGACGCTCGACCACGTCGCGTACTGGGTGGCGGACCGGGATGCGATCGCCGACTTCGCGGTCGCGAGTCTCGGCATGCACGTCATCGACCGGACGGACGCGTTCACGCTCGTCGGCTCGGACGCGCGTCGCGGGAAGCTGACGCTCTTCGCCGCCGAGGGTCCACGCGAGCAGGGCGCGCTGAAGCACGTCGCCTGGCGTGTGCCGGACCTCGACGGGGAGCGTCTGCTCGACGTTGCCGAGGGCGTCCGGATCCTGCTGGTCCCGGGCGAGCCGGATCTCGACCACGTTGCGCTCTACACCGCCGCCCCGGACGAGACCGCGGCGGAGTACCTCCGGCTGGGCTTTGCCGCAGCCCCACCCGGGCCTTCCGGCGCGCCGCGCGTCGAGGTCGGCGGCGCGTGGGTCGAGTTCCATCTCGGCGACCCGGGAGACCCCGAGCGTCCGTTGCTCAATCACATCGCCGTGCTCGTCGACTCGACCGACGAGACGATCGCGGAAGCGAACGACCTCGGCGTCGAGATCGACAATGTCGTCGACGCACCGAACACGTACGCCGTCTTCCTGCGCGGGCCTGAGCGCGTGCGCATCGAGTATGTCGAGCACAAGCCGACGTTCTCGTTGACGTAGTGCTCGTCGCCGGCGCGGGGATGGCCGGGCTCGTCGCCGCCGTGCGCGCGCGCGAGCTCGGGCTCGACCCGGTGGTGATCGAGAAGGGGACGCGGCCCGGTGGCTCGATGCTCCTCTCGAGCGGGGTCGTGTGGCGACACCTGGAGTGGGACGCGTTCCGGGCCGAATGCCCCGGCGGCGACGAGCCGCTGCAGCGGCTCGTGTGGGAACGGCTGGACGAGGCGCTCGGCTGGCTCGTGTCGCTCGGCGCCGAGCCCGTCTGGGACGACACCGAGAACCCGCGGACGACCGGCAAGCGGTTCGATCCGCGCGCGCTGACGGAGCTGCTCGCAAGCCGGGTGGACGTGCGGCTGCGGACGGCGCTCGCGGCGGTCGCCGAGGCGCCGGTCGTCCTCGCGACAGGCGGCTTCGGTCGCCGCCTCGCCGAGGAGCATGGGCTGCTCCTGCGCGCGAACCCGTGGAGCGCCGGTGACGCGCTCGACTGGGCCCTTGCGCGCGGCGCATCCGTCACGCCGGGTATGGGCGAGTTCTACGGGCGCGCCATGCCTGCGCCGCCCGCGCGGATCGCGGAGGAGGACTTCGTCCGCCTCGCTCAGCTGTACGGGCGCGAGGCGCGCGTCCTCACCGACGACGGGCGGGACATCACGCCGCGAAAGGTCGCGTGGCACGAGAACGACCTCGCGCAACTGATCGGCCCGAGCGCGTGGTACGTGGTCGACCGGACGAACGAGCGCATCGAGGTGGCCCGCGCAGCGGGCGGCACGGTGATCACGCGCGACGACGGGCGCATCGCGGTGCACGTCTCTGCGGCGGTGACGCACACGATCGGCGGGCTCCGCGTGGACACGAATGCGCGTGTCGCCGGCCTCGACGGCGTGTGGGCGGCCGGCGTCGACGTCGGCGGCATTGCGACGGGCGGCTACTCGAGCGGTCTCGCGCAGGCCCTCGTCCTCGGCCTCGCGGCCGCGGAAGATGCGGTCCGCTAGGACTAGTCGCGGACGAGATACGCGCATGCGCGCGCATCGTCCGGCAGGGGGGACGGTGCGACCTTCGTGACGCGAAGGCGCTGGCCGTCCTGCTCGACCTCGGTGCCGACGGCAGGTGCATCGCCGGGCTCCTCGTGGAGCTCGTACCCCGACGTCTTCCAGACGAAGACAAGGTGCGCTTCGGCCACCGCGGAGCCGATCCTACTCGCCCCGCGGGTACGTCGGCAGCACGAGCCACATCGTCGTGCCCTCGTCGCGGCGCTCGACGTCGATGGCGGCCCCCAGCGTCCGGGCGCGCTCGCGTAGCACCTCGAGCGAGCGCTGCCGCCGCTCGCCCGGCGCGTCGTCCGAGATCTCGATCTCGAGCCCGCCCTCGTCGGCGGGGCGGACGCGGACGCGCACGGCGAACACGGTCGGCGGCCCGCGTCGGATCGCTCCCTCGAGCGCTTCGCGCACGATCGCGTACAGCGCTGCCTGCGTCCGCTCACTCAGCGTCTCGGCGGCGGCGGCATCGACCTCCACCGCGATCCCGTGCGCGGCGCCGCGGTCGTCGCCGAGCGCGTTGAGCGCGACGCCGAGCCCGTGGTCGCGCAGCACGACCGGTTCGATGTTGAACGACAGGTTGCGCAGCTCGCCGATCGTCGTCCGCGTGCGCCCGAGCGCTCGATCGAGGACCTCGCCCGCCTCCTTCGTTTCGCCCCGCCTGAGGAAGTTGAGCGCCGCGTCGAGCATGAGCGCGACGCCTGCGAGCGACTGGACCGGCCCGTCGTGGAGGAAGAGCGCGATGCGCCGGCGCTCGTCCTGCTCAGCGGCGAGGATCTCGTCGGTCGGTTCGCGCCGCGAAGGTTCGTCCGTCGGCAAGATCGGTCAGTCGATGATCGCTTCGCGGAGAGCGATCGCGACCGCGTGCGTGCGCGTATCGGCCTCGAGCTTGGCGAGGATGTGGCGCACGTGGCTCTTCACCGTCTCCTGGCTGATGAAGAGCTTCGTTGCGACGTCGGCGTTCGACATGCCGTCGGCGAGGAGCTGCAGGATCTCTCGCTCCCGCGTCGTCAGCATCTCCTCCTTGTCCTTGCCGGACAGGAAGGCAGGCATGAGCGCCGGGTCGACGTAGCCTTCGCCCTCGGCGACCTTCTCGATCGCGCGCACGAGCGTCTCGTGCGGCGCCTCCTTGAGGATGTAACCCTTCGCTCCCGAGTCGAGGCCGCGGCTGAGCAGGCTGCGCTCGCTGTAGGCGGTGAAGATGAGGACGGCGACGGTCGGATCCTGCGCCATGAGGAGCTTCGTCGCCTCGAGCCCGTCCATGCCGGGCATCCGCACGTCCATGATCACGACGCTCGGGCGCCTGCGCTCGGCGAGCGCGACCGCGCTCTCACCATCGGGTGCCTCGCCGATGACGCGGATGTGCGGCGCTCGGGAGAGCGAGAGGCGGAGGCCTTCGCGCACGACCTCGTGGTCGTCGACGATGAGGACGGTGATCTCGGAGTCGGGCATCGCGGGAAGCCCAAGTCTATGCCTGGCCTCCGACGACGAGATACAACTGCCCCGATGGCGGACTGGGTGACGATCTCCGCGCTTGCGACGGCGGGTGGCACGCTCGTCCTCGCCGGGACGACGTACGCGTCCGTTCGCTCCGCGAACCGTGCCGCGCGCGTCGCGGAGACCTCGCTCCTCGCCGGCCTCCGACCGCTCCTCGTCCAGTCGACTGAGGACGACCAGCCGATTCGCGCCCGCTTTGCCGACAACGTCGAGCTGACCGTCCCCGGCGGCGGCGCCGCGGCCGAGGTGATCGACGGCTGCGTCTACATCGGGCTCTCGCTCCGCAATGTCGGGCCGGGCATCGGCGTCCTCCACGGCGGACGTGTCGGCCGGCTTCGCCGTGGCTCGAATGCAGAGCACGCGCCGCTCGACTCGTTCCGGCGACTCACTCTCGACCTCTACATCCCGCCGGGAAAGACCGGCTTTTGGCAGATCGCGTTCCGTGACGAGGACGCGGGCCGCGACGAGGTGCGTTCCCTCGTCGAGTCCGGCCGCTTCACGGTCGATCTTCTGTACGGCGACTACGAGGGCGGCCAGCGTGTCGTCTCCCGTTTCGGCGTCAGCAGGGAAGGCGACAGCTGGCGGGTCAACATCGTCCGCCATTGGCAGATCGACCGGCCGAACCCGCGGTGAACTCGCTGCTGCTCGTCGTCGGCGACGCGTCGCCGGAGACGATCCGGCAGGCGCTCGCAGGCGGTCCCGATCGCGTGCACGTCGTTGCCCCGACCGTCGTCGGCGCACTCGACTGGCTCTCGAATGCCGAGGAGGACGCCCGGCTCCGCGCTGAGGTCCGTGGCCTCGAGGCAGAGCGTGCGCTCGAGGGGCTCGTCCCCGTGACGAGCGTCGCGGGGGACGTCGATCCCGTGCAGGCCGTCGCGGACGCGTTGCCGGAGTTCCCGGCGAGCGAGATCCTCGTGACCGGCACGTCGGCCGACCTCGAGCTCGAGCGCGCGCTCGCCGGGTTCCGGCTGCCGGTGCGGAGGCTCGGCCCGCCGCCCCATGCGCGTGCACGCATCAACCTGCGTATCAGGAAGCTCGCCGGGGGACGCGATGCCGGCGCGTTGTTCACGCTGATCCTCGGCATGAACTTCGTGTTGTTCGCCGGCGCGATCGTCCTCTCCCTCTTCGCCCTGTTCGTGCTCTGGCTCGTCGGCGCCTACTGAGTCACACGGCAAGCGTGAGTTGCTCGGGATCGGCCGGCGGCTCGAGCCGCACGCGCCTCCGGTCGCGCACGCCGTGCGCACGCGCAAGCTCGCGCACCTGCTCACGCACCGGATTCGCCTTCTCGGCGGGCAGGTACGCACGCCGCGCGTACAGGTGCTCGTACTCCGGGAGCAGCTCCGGCCAGTCGCGTTCGAGCGCGGTGAGGAAGTGCTCCTTGGTGCCCGGCTTGAGGTAGAGGAGATTCGCCCACACGCCGGTCGCGCCCGCGGCGCGTGCCGCACGCACGACCTCGGCCAGCAGCTCCGGCTTGTCGCTCAGCCCGGGCAGGATCGGCGCCATGCCGACGCCCGCCTTGACGCCGGCCTCGAGGAGCTCCGACAACGCGCGCAAACGCTGATGTGGAGGAGCCGTACCCGGCTCGGTGCGCCTCCAGATGTCCACGTCGAGCGTTGGAATGGAGAACGTCACGCTCACGTCCGCGCGCCTCGCCGCCTCGACCAGCACGTCCAGGTCACGCACGATCATCGGGCCGCGCGTGATGAGGCCGAACGGGCTGGCGGCTTCGGCGAGCACCTCGAGGCATGCTCGCGTCAGCCGGTATCGGCCTTCGGCGGGCTGGTACGGGTCGGTGGCCGCGCCGATCGCGATCCCCTCGCGCTGCCACGACGGACGGGCGAGCTCGCGTCGAAGCACCTCGGCGACATTCGTCTTCACGCGGATGCTCGCCCCGTACCGCTCGTCGGCGGGCCGGTCGGCGCGGAGCTCGAAGGCGCGGACGTAACAGAACGTGCAGCGGTGCGCGCAGCCCATGTACGGGTTGAGCGACCACCCGAACGGCATGCCCTGGACTCGATTCAACGCGGAGCGGCAGGGCTCTTCGCGATACTCGACTCGCATCCCCGTGCCGAAGCTTATCGAACACACGTTCGCATCGCCAGTGGAGGTCGAGCCGGGCATCCTCCGGGTGACCCTGCCGCTGCCGAGCGGGCCGCGGCACGTCCACTGCTTCCTGCTCCGCGGCGACGACGGCTGGACGCTCGTCGACACGGGGCTCGGGCTTCCGGAGCCGTCCTGGGACGAGATCCTCGCGCAGGTGGACGGGCCGGTCGTACGCATCTTCATCACGCACATGCATCCCGACCACGTCGGCGGGGCGGCCCCCGCCGCGCTGGCGACCGGAGCGCCGGTCGTGCAGGGGCGGCTCGACTATGCGCAGTGCGAGCGCGTCTGGGGGTCGCCGGACTGGCCGGAGCGAATCGCAGCCTGGTTCCTCAACAACGGCGTGCCCCCGGAGGTCGCGGGCGAGCTGATCGAGTCCGGGCACGTGTTCGCCGACTTCGTCCAGTTCGCGTGGAACCCGACGCTCGTCGAGCCGGGGGACGAGCTGGACGGCTGGCAGGTGCTCGCGAGCCCGGGCCACGCGGACGGCCATCTCTGCCTCCATCGCGACGGCGTCCTCATTGC
>CAZXZX010000227.1:0-4323 GCA_964645445.1 uncultured Gaiellales bacterium | reverse complement strand
GCGAAGATCGGGATGAGCGCGAACGCGAACAGCGAGAGCTGCCAGCTGAGCAGCAGCATGCCGACCATCGTCGCGATCACGGTCGTCACGCTCTGCGTGATGCTGGTCGCCGTGTTCGTGACGACGTTCTGGACGCCGCCGATGTCGTTGTTGATCCGCGACTGCACCTCGCCCGTCCGCGTGCGCGTGAAGAACGCGAGCGACAGCCGCTGCAGGTGGCGGAAGACGGACGCCCGCAGGTCATGCATCACGCGCTGGCCGACCTGGTTCGAAAGCAGCGTCTGAATGACGCCGAGGATCCCGGTCACGATGGCGATGACGATCATCCCGCCCGCGCTCCACGAGATCGCTGCCTTGTCGTGGTCCTGAATCGCGTTCAGCACGCGGCGGAGCAGGAACGCCGGGATCACGCCGAGCCCGGCGGTGAGGACGATCAGCGCGAGCAGGCCCGACAGGCGGCGCCAGTACGGCTTGAACAACGGGCCGATGCGGCGCAGATTCGCCTTCCGCACGGCAGGGTCGGTCGGCCGATCAGGCGGTAACTCGGACGAGTGAAAGAACATGCCCATCGCGTCTCAGAGTACGTCGTCATGCATGATCGAGGACATGCGCGTCACCGTCCGACTCTTCGCCGGCCTGCGCGAGCGCGCGGGGACGGGTCGTCTCGAGATCGAGGGCGTCGAGCGCGCCGGCGACGTTTGGGGGAAGCTGGGACTGGGTGACGAGCCCGGCGGTCTCCTCGTGGCGGTCAACCGCGAGTACGTCGGCCCGGAGACTCTGCTCGAAGACGGCGACGAGGTGGCGCTGATCCCGCCCGTATCCGGCGGCGCGTTCGTTCTGAGCGCGGAGCCGCTCGACCCAGAGCGCGTCATCGCCGAGGCGGCGAGCGACGACGCAGGCGCGGTCGCCGCGTTCGTGGGCACCGTCCGGCGGCGGTCGCGCGGGCGCGACGTCGTCCGGCTCGAGTACGAGGCGTTCGAGGAGATGGCCGAGCCGATGCTGCGCCGGCTGGCGCAGGATCTGACCGAGAAATACGGGCTGTGCGAGGTTGCGATCCACCATCGCATCGGGCCGGTCGACATCGGCGAGGCGAGCGTCGTCATCGCCGTTTCCGCCCCGCATCGCTCCGCGGCGCTCGACGCCTGCCGCGAGGCGATCGACACGCTGAAGGTGACGATCCCGCTCTGGAAGAAGGAGATCTACGCAGACGGCGAGGAATGGATCGGGAGGGGATCGTGAAGCGGGCGATGGAACGGCTGCTCGGCGGCGCGGCCGTGATCGCGGGAACGGCGCTCAAGTGGGGGTTCCTCTTCGCGAAGTTCTTCGGCTTCTTCATCTCGGCCGCGGCGTACTCGTTCTGGTTTCACAGCTGGACGTTCGGCGTCGGCCTCGCGGTGCTGATCCTCGTCCACGAGTTCGGACACGTGCTCGAGGCCCGACGACAAGGCCTGCGCGTGTCGTGGCCGATGTTCATCCCGTTTCTCGGCGCGTACGTGACCATCCAGCGTGCGGGGCTGACGCCGTTCCGCAGCGGGCTCATCTCGCTCGCCGGCCCGTTCGTCGGCTCGATCGGCGCGGCGGCGGTATGGGCAGCGAGCGGGATCAACGGCTCGCACCAGCTCGTCGTGCTCGCGAACATCGGCTTCCTCCTGAACGCGTTCAACCTCCTCCCGATCGGCTTCCTCGACGGCGGCCATGTCGTCACCGCGATCCGCGAGGCGTGGCGGATGCCGGTGATCCGGTTCGAGGGCGGCGTGCCGATGCAGGCGTTCGCGCCCGATCGCGCGCGCGCGCTGCAGCTGTTCACGCTGTACGCGGGTCTCGCGACCGCGATCGTCGTCTGCCTCCTGGCCACCCGACCGAACGGCGCGCTGTGAGCACCGAGGACGAACGCATCCTTCAGACCCATTGGTCGCGTGAGCAGGAGACGGAGCACGCGAGGCGGATCGGGGAGGAGTTCCTCATGGGCTTCGAGATCGTCGACAAGATCGATCGGCCCGCTGTCTCGATCTTCGGCTCCGCACGCGTGCATGAAGGATCGTTCGCCTACGACGAGGCGCGCGCGACCGGCCGGCTCTTCGCCGAATCGGGGTGGGCGGTCGTCACCGGCGGCGGCCCCGGCGTCATGGAGGCCGCGAACCGCGGCTGCAAGGATGGCGGCGGCCTGTCGGTCGGCTTCAACATCGAGCTGCCGCACGAGCAGGGGTCGAACCCCTATCTCGACGTCTCACTCACCTTCCACCACTTCTACGCGCGCAAGACGATGTTCGTGAAGGCGGCCGAGGGATTCGTCGTCTTCCCCGGCGGCTTCGGCACGGCGGACGAGCTGTTCGAGTCGCTGACGCTGATCCAGACGGGCAAGGTGCTGAACTTCCCGGTCATCCTCTTCGGCTACGAGTACTGGTCGCCGCTCATCGACTGGGTGCGCGAGCGAGCGCTGCCGGAAGGGACGGTATCCGCCGACGACCTCGAGCTCCTGACCGTCACCGACGAGCCCGACTATGCGGTGCGCCGCGTGCTCGAGCGCTACGAGGAGCGAAGCACCAGTAACGTTTGACGCGTGGAGCTGCGCGACCTCCCGTCGGTGGACGAGCTCGCGAGGGGCGTCGACGACCCGCTGGCAGTCGACGCGGCCCGCACCGTCCTGTCGCGCGCGCGCCAGGAGATACGAGCTGGCGTGGAGCCGGGGGACCTTTCCGAGCGCCTGACGCGCGAGCTGGCGGCGACCCGCGCGCCGAGGCTCCGCCGCGTCCTGAACGCGACGGGCGTGATCGTCCACACGAACCTCGGCCGCGCGCCGCTCGCGCCGGAGGCGCTCGCCCGCGTGCACGAGGCCGGTCGCGGCTACTCGAACCTCGAGCTCGACCTGGACGACGGCGAGCGCGGCTCGCGGCAGGACCATCTCGCCGCGATCGTTCGCCGCCTGACGGGGGCCGAGGCGTCGCTCGTCGTCAACAACAACGCGGCCGCGGTACTGCTGTCGCTCGCAGCGCTCGCGGAGGGGCGCGAGGTCGTCGTCTCGCGGGGCGAGCTGCTCGAGATCGGAGACGGCTTCCGCATACCGGATGTGCTCGCGCGCTCGGCCGCGCGACTCGTCGAGGTGGGAACGACGAACCAGACGCGCGCGGCCGACTACGAGCGCGCGATCGGTCCGGACACGGCGCTCGTGCTGCGCGTGCACCAGTCGAACTTCCGCGTCGTCGGCTTCACCGAGCTCCCGCGCCTCGAGGAGCTGGCGACGGTCGCGCACCGTCACGAGCTGCCGCTCGTCGACGACCTCGGCTCCGGCGCGCTCGGAGACGTTCCCGGAGAGCCGTCGGCCCGCGAGTCGCTCGCGGCCGGGGCCGATCTCGTCTGCTTCTCCGGCGACAAGCTCCTCGGCGGCCCGCAGGCGGGCATCGCCGCAGGGCGCGCCGACCTCGTGGAGCGCCTGCGGAGGCATCCGCTGCAGCGCGCGCTCCGCGTCGACAAGCTGACGCTCGCCGCGCTCGAGGGAACGCTGCAGCTGCATCTCGACTCGCCGGCGCGGGTTCCCGTGCTGCGCATGGTCGGTGAGGACGCGGCCGTCGTGCGGGCGCGGGCGGACCGGCTGGCCGAGCTGACGGGCGGAACCGTCGAGGAGACGGTCGCACGCGTCGGCGGCGGTGCGCTCCCGCTCGCGGAGCTGCCGAGCTTCGCGTGCGCACTCGACGAGTCGCTCGCCGCGCCGCTGCGCACCGGCGAGCCGCCGGTGGTCGGCATCGTCCGCGACGGCAAGCTCCTGCTCGACTGCCGCACCCTCGCCGACGACGAGCTCGACGAGGTCGCGGCCGCAGTGCGCGCATGCCGGGCCTGCGACCTCTAGTCACATGACAGGCGAGATCGACCGAGGGGCACCGTGCCACTGACAGTGGCCACAGCGGGTCACATCGACCACGGCAAGACGACGCTCGTCGAGGCGCTGACGGGCAAGAACACCGACCGGCTGCCCGAGGAGCAGGCACGCGGGATCTCCATCGACCTCGGCTACGCGCCGCTCGAGCTGCCGGACGGAACGCAGCTCTCGGTCGTCGACGTCCCCGGCCACGAGCGCTTCGTGCGGACGATGGTCGCGGGCGCGACGGGCGTCGATCTCTTCCTGCTCGTGATCGACGCGAACGAGGGCGCGCGGCCGCAGACGCACGAGCATCTCGCCGTGCTTCGGCTGCTCGGCGTCGAGCGCGGCGTCGTCGCGCTGACGAAGTCCGACCTCGCGGACGAGGAGACCCTCGAGCTCGCGCGCGCCGAGGCGGAAGAGCTCGTGCCAGGCGCCGCGGTCGTCGCCGTGAGCGGACGAACGGGCGC
>CAZXZX010000226.1:0-6048 GCA_964645445.1 uncultured Gaiellales bacterium | reverse complement strand
GCCGGCGGCGACGGCCGCGCGCGCGAGCGGCAGCACGAGGTCGCGGCGTCCCGCCGGGTGCGAGGGGTCGACGATGACCGGCAGGTGCGTCTCGGTCTTCAGCACGGGGATCGCGCCGATGTCGAGCGTGAAGCGCGTCGACGTCTCGAAGGTCTTGATCCCGCGCTCGCACAGGATCACCTCCGAGTTCCCCTCCTTGACGATGTACTCCGCGGCCATCAGCAGGTCCTCGACCGTCGCCGAGAGCCCACGCTTGAGCAGCACCGGCTTGCGGGCACGGCCGACCTCGGCGAGAAGGGAGAAGTTCGCCATGTTGCGCGCGCCGATCTGGATGACGTCGGTCGTCTCGACCACCTGGTCGACGTGGCGCGGATCCATCAGCTCGGTCACGATCGGGAGCCCGGTCTCTTCGCGCGCCTCCCGGAGGATCTCGAGCGCCTCGTCACCGAGCCCCTGGAATGCGTACGGCGACGTGCGCGGCTTGAAGGCGCCGCCACGGAGCATGGTCACGCCGCAGGCGGCGACGGCGCGCGCGGTCTCGAGCGTCTGCTCGCGCGATTCGACGCTGCACGGCCCGGCGATGAACCCGAAGTAGCCGTCGCCGATGCGGCGGCCGCGCGCCTCGATCACCGTCGGGTCGGGTGACAGCTCGCGCGAGACGAGCTTGTACGGCTTGAGGATCGGCAGCACCTGCTCGACCCCTGCGTAGCCCTCGAGCGGGAGCGCCGCGAGCAGCTCGCGCTCGCCGATGGCGCCGATCACCGTCGCCTCGCGGCCGGGCGTCACGACCGCGCCGCAGCCTGCCTCCTCGAGGCGCGCGACGACGTCGTCCACCTGGTCGGGGGTCGCGTTCGCTCCCATGACGATGAGGAGCTCCGGTGCGCCTGTCACTGCCATTCCGACAGCTTAGGCAGAATCACCCCCCATGGCCGACAAGCCCCGCGTCTTCTCCGGTATCCAACCCACGGGCCGCAAGACCCTGGGCAACTACAGCGGCGGCTTCCGCCAGTACGTCCAGACGCAGGAGTCGCACGACGCGTTCTTCTGCATCGTCGACCTGCACTCCATCACCGTCGAGTACGACCCGGCGGAGCTGCGGAGCTCGACGCTCGACCTGGCCGCGATGCTCTTCGCCACCGGCCTGAACGCCGATCGGTCGACCGTCTTCTGCCAGAGCCACGTGACCGCGCACGCCGAGGCGGCGTGGCTGCTGTCGGCTGTCGCCAGCTACGGCCAGTTGGGCCGGATGACGCAGTTCAAGGAGAAGTCCGACCGGCACGAGTTCGTCTCGGCCGGCCTCTTCACGTACCCGGTGCTGATGGCGGGCGACATCCTCCTGTACCAGACCGATCTCGTCCCGATCGGAGACGACCAGCGACAGCATCTCGAGCTCGCGCGCGACATCGCGGAGCGGTTCAACTACCGCTACGGCGAGACGTTCCGCGTGCCGGACGGGCAGTTCCCGACGGTCGGCGGCCGGATCATGGATCTCCAGGATCCGACGAGCAAGATGTCGACGACGCTCTCCACCGAGCAGGGCGCGATCTACATGACCGACTCGCCGGACGCGATCCGGAAGAAGTTCAAGTCGGCGGTCACCGATTCGGGGCGCGAGGTGCGCTACGACCCGGGGGAGAAGCCCGGCGTGTCGAACCTCCTCGAGATCATGAGCGTCGTGACCGGGGAGCCGATCGACGCGCTCGCCGCGCGCTTCGAGCGCGCCGGCTACGGCGAGCTGAAGGAGGCGGTCGGCGAGTCCGTCGTCGAGCTCCTGTCGCCGATTCGTGAGCGCTTCGAGCAGCTCCGCGGGGACGAGCGCGAGCTGCAGCGCCTGCTCGCCGTCGGCGCGGAGAAGGCGCGCCGCACGAGCGAGCCGACGCTCGAGCAGATGTACGACCGAATGGGCTTCGCAAAGCCGGAGGCGGGCCGCTTCTTCGGAGCGGCCCGCCCACGCGGCTTGTAGTTACGCGGCGGCCAGAGCGTCCGCCCGGCTCAGGATGTTGTTGCAGTTCGAGAGGTCGCTGCCCCCCGAGATCGGTGTGTTGTTGAACTCCGCGTTGAACAGATCGTTCTTGATCTGCGTCGCGAGGGTGTCGCGCTGAGTCCCGAGGCTCTGGATCTGTGACAGGACGTTCAGATACGTCGTGTCGTTGAGTGTCGTCCCGGTCTTCAGAGCCTTCGTGTCGGCGACCAGCATGTCGGTGCCGAACCTCCCGACGCTCGAGTTGAGCTGCTTGTAGCAAACGGCAAGGTTCTTGAAGCTCGACGATCCCGTCTGCCCGGGCGTGACCGTCAGGTCCTCGACCAGCACACGACCATCCTCGGTGTAGTCGTCCTTCAGGCCGGTCAGGGCCATGATCGTCGGCCGGATGTCGGTGTGGTCGGCCCACGTTCCCGGGTTCGCAATCGAGGTCACGAGTTGCGGGCTCGAGTTGGAGCCGTCCGACGAGTTAGGGCCTGCGGCGGCTCCCAGCCCATCGATGCCCTTGTGCGCGACGCCCGGGCCGACGAGTCCGAGCCACGTGTTGTCGATCTCCGGTGCGTAGTACCCGTGATCCCAGGCGAACCCCTTGTTGATGATGACGCAGTTGGCCGGCGCCGTCGCAGCCGTCGCGGTTGCGCAGGCCGCAGGGGATAACGGATCGGACGTGCCGGAGCCGAGGAAGAAGTCCGGCCGGGGGAACACCGTGAACGACGGCGTCCTGTTCGGATCCGCGTTCACGAAGTGCAAGAGCTGCTCGACCGCCGGATCGGCTTCGTACGCCGCGACAGTCTCGGGAGGGCCTCCGTCGTACGAGTTGTTCACCGTCACGTTGGCGAAGTCACGCTCGAGCGTGCGAGTCGTGGCGCTCGTCGGGCTCGGGTTGCCGGTGATGAACACGGAGTTCCCCTGTGGCTCGTTGTAGAACGGCGTCGTGTCGGAGAACTCTGCATTGAGGAGGCCGTGGATCGAGACCTGCTGCTCCCCGATCGTGCCGGCCGGGTAACTGCACGTGCCTCCCGAGCAGCTCGGGGTCACCGCGCGACCAGCGTTGGCGCCGGCGAAGTGGTCTCCCTCGTCGGCCGTGAAGACGAACAGCGTGTTGCTCTTGTCGATCCCGTCGTCGGCGAGCCGCTGGAAGAACGTCTGGAACGCCGTGTTGTAGGCGGCGAGGTTCTGCTGGTAGCACGTGTCGCCGGGGCCCTGCGCGGTGCCGCTGTTGCTGCACCCGGTCTGACCCGGCTTCTGTTCGTGGGCGTCCGAGATGTAGGCGTAAGTCACCGGGACGCCGCTTTCCTGCATGTCGGCGACGTACGCGAGCGACTGCGACGCGCTGATCGGGCCGAAGCCGGGGAAGCCCGGCGTGTTCACGAACTGCCCGTCGATCTCGTTGCCGCTCAGGTCGACGAGATTCCCGCCGGAGTTGAACACCTGATAGGAGTGCCCGTTGATCGTGCGGACGCCGTTGGGCTTGGCGGCCGCCATCAGCTGCGGCTGGAGGTACTTGTGGCCGAACACGCCCTGGTAGCCGCTGTAGCCGCCGGGCTCGTCCGGCAGCACGTCGGCGACCGCGGTGTCCGACGGCTTGGTATCGCCGTACTTGACCGCGCGAGCCGTCGAGCAGAACTGACTGTGCTGCGCGCAGTGGACGGCGACCCCGACGTAGTCGTTGGTCTCCTGATCCTTGAAGGAGTCGCTGTCGTGGTTCAGCTGCGCGACCTCGGGCGAGTTCGCGCCGAAGACGTTCGCAAGGTCGGGGTTCGTGTTCTCGAGCTCCAGGTTGGCGGTGGAGACTCCGCCGAAGTCGCAGCCCGCCCGCGTGTACGGAACCCAAGGCGCCGGCGGCGTCTTTGGCGGCGAGCCTGCGGCAGGAACCGTCGGAGAGTAGGGCTGGTTCGGGAACGAGTCGAGGCCGTACGTCCCCGTCCAGTACGCGAAGGACGACTTCGGCGTAACCGTTCCACCGCCGTTGTACGTCTCGTACGTGTTGGTGAGCCCCTGTCCGTGCCTGTCGCCATAGAGGCCGGAAAGGTTCGTGAGGATGTCGTCCGCCGTGTGCGCGATCAGCGGCGTGTGGTTGTTCGAGAGAAGCGTGCCGTTGTTCGTGATGAAGTTTTCGAGTGCGGGCATCTGCTCGAGATCAGAGAGAACATTCGGGTTGTCGCGATTGAAGTGGGTGTTGTCGAACGTGATCTCGATGACATGCTGGATGCCGTTCGCGAGATGGCACGATGACGAAGCGGCGGACGTCCTCGCCGCCGCCGTGCTCGCCGACGCGGTTGACGCGACGACGACGAGACCAGCGATCGCAGCCGCGAACGCGGCCGTCAGGACTCCCTTTCTCATTCCTCCCCCTAGGTTTGGGACTAACGACGAGGCGAACGTACCCGGGTCACGTCGGCCCTAACAACGGCTGTCACGCGGCTGTTACGTCGCGTTCACAGAACCGTGTAATCGCGCGACTTCGGCGGTCGTGAGCTCGCGCCAATGGCCGGGCTCGAGCCCCTGCGCGGTCAGTCCTGCATAGGTGGCCCTGTGGAGGCGCGTGACCGGGTGGCCGACAGCCTCGAGCATGCGGCGCACCTGGCGGTTTCGTCCTTCGTGCAGGGCGAGCTCGATGCGGTTCGCGGCGAGACGGTGGACGCGGGCCGCAGCGGTCGGCCCGTCGTCGAGCTCGATGCCGTCGCGGAGGCGCTGGAGCGTGGCGTCGGTTGGGGCGCCTTCCACGTCAGCGACGTAGACCTTCTCCACCCCGTAGCGCGGGTGCGCGAGCCGGTGCGCGAGGGGGCCGTCGTTCGTGAGCAGGAGCGCACCGGTCGTGTCGGCGTCGAGGCGGCCGACCGGGACGACGCGCGGGTTGCGTGGGACGAGATCGAGCACCGTGCGGCGGCCCTGCGGGTCGCGCGCGGTCGTCACAACGCCGGCGGGCTTGTTCAAGAGCACGTACGCCAGCCGCTGGAGCGCGACCGGCCGTCCGTCCACCTCCACGCGGTCGCGCGACTCGACGAACGTGTTCAGCTGTCCGGGCGCCCCGTTGACCGTCACGCGGCCGGCCTTGATCAGCTCGTCGGCCGCGCGGCGCGACGCGACTCCGGCGCGGGCGAGGTACGCGTTCAGGCGCATTGCTGAGAAGATACGGCCGGTGCCCCACTACATCTCCCTCATGCGGTGGACGACGGCCGGGCGTGCCGGCCTGCCGGCGTGGCGCGACCGGGTCGAGGACGGTGAGCGACTGATCGAGGAGTCGGGCGGCAAGCTTGTCGGCGTCTGGGTGACGCTCGGCCGTTACGACGTCGTCGAGGTGTTCGAGGCGCCCGATGACGAGAGGGCGCTCGAGATCGTGACGAAGCTCGGCGCGGGCGGCTCGGAGGACACGGAGACGCTACGCGCGTTCACCCGCGAAGAGGCCGAAGAGATCATCCGGCGATTGTGAGGGTGCCGGTGGCGGCGAGCGACGCCGCTGCCCTGATCGTGTTCGTCGTCGTCGGCGTGCTCACGCACGGCGCCTCCGGCGGCGCGTTCGGGCGCGATCTCGCGTGCATTCTCGGCGGCTGGTTCGCGGCAGCGCTCGCCTTCCGCGTGTACGCGCGTGGCGGGCAGTGGAGATTCGTCGCGACGTGGCTCCTCGGCGTGTCGGCGGGCGTGCTCGTCCGCGCGGCCTTCGTCGGCCACGTCGCCTATGACTTCTGGGGCGTCGCCCTCGCCTTCACGCTCCTCTTCGTCCTCGCAGGCCGCGCCCTCCGCCGCCTCGCCCAGTAGCCCCACGTCCGGTGCCAGGCCCTGTTACGGGACCGTGCCACCTCTCAAAAGACACTTGCGGTCGGGAGGCTTCGACGGGCATCGTCGCGCGGTGGCTCGATCTCCACGTGACGTCGAACCCGGTCTGTTCCACGTTTACACCCACTGCGTGTGGGCGGCTGACGCGTTCTTCCGCGACGACGAGGATCGAATGGCGTTTCTCCGTGAGCTCGCGCGCGCAACGGCTCGCGTCGACTGGCGATGCGTCGCGTACTGCGTTATGGGAACCCACTACCACCTGATTTTGGACGTCGCCGCGGGTGCGCTTC
>CAZXZX010000225.1:0-8836 GCA_964645445.1 uncultured Gaiellales bacterium | reverse complement strand
TCGCGAGGAGGCCGATGCCGAGCGCGAACGCGGCGACTGCGAACGCGAAAGCGATCACGGGACGAACCTGTAGCCGACGCCCCAGATCGTCTCGAGGTGCTCGGGGCTCGACGGATCGCGCTCGATCTTCGAGCGCAGCCGTCGTACGTGCACCGTCACGGTGCCCGTGTCGACCGCGGCCTCGTATCCCCAAACACGACCCATGAGCTGGTCGCGCGAGAACACCTGGCGCGGATTGGACGCGAGGAACAGGAGCAGATCGAACTCCTTCGCGGTCAGACGCAGCGGCTCGCCGTCGCGCACGACCTCGCGCGTTCGCGGGTCGATCGCGAGCCCGTCGAACTCGAGCCGCTCCGCGTCGCTGGACACGGGCTTCGCGCGGCGCAGCACCGTCTGCACTCGTGCTGCGAGCTCCCGCGGCGAGAAAGGTTTCGTCACGTAGTCGTCCGCGCCGAGCTCGAGGCCCACGATCCGGTCGGCCTCGTCGCCGCGGGCGGTGAGCATGATCACCGGAAGGTCGCCGCGCGACCGGATCCACCTGCACAGCGCGAGGCCGTCGGTGCCGGGCAGCATGACGTCGAGCACCACGAGCGCCGGTAAGGCCTCTTCGATCAGCCGCCGCGCCGTGTCGCCGTCGGCGGCGACGAGCGTCTCGAACCCGTCCCGCCGGAGGTACCGGACGACGACGTCGCGGACGATCGGCTCGTCGTCGACCACGAGGACGGTTGCCACCGACGGATTGTCGCCCACACGCCGCCCTGCACCGAGGATTTCAGGAACCGTTCAGATCTCGGTTGAGAGGATCCCGCCCGTGACCGTCGCCGACCTCCTGCACGAGGCCGCGGAGACCCACCACGTCGTCTTTCGGATCACGGACGGCGACGATCCGGACTGGGCGTCGTGGTACGCCGACTGGCTGCTCGAGCACTCCGAGCTGCCGGCCCTGCTCGGAGCTGCGCCCGTTCGCAGCCATCTCGTCCACGCGCTCGTCGAGCTCGACCGCGCGTACGCCTCCGTGCCGCAGGACCGCCGCTGGGAGGACGTCTACGCAGACGGGCTCGTCGAGCGGTTCGGTCAGTAACCGCCGCCGCCGTTGCCACCGCACGCACTGAGGAGCGCGAGCGCGACGACGGCCAGCACGAGCAAGGGGATGAGGCGATGGAGCTTCATGCCGGGGATACGCCGGCGACGGCCGACCGGTTCGCGGATGGAAGCAACCGCGGGCCTCCGCCGTCTTGCATGCGGCAAAGAGAGCGTTAGGCTCGCAACAAGCGCAACGAGGAGGTAGGCGTATGGCCAGCACCATGGCGGCACCGGCCCTGGAAGCCGATGCCCTGGAGCAGCTGCGGACGGAGTTCCGCGGCGAGATCGTCGAGCCGTCGGATCCGCAGTACGACGAGCTCCGCGGCGTCTTCAACGGCATGTTCGACCGACGTCCCCGCGTCATCCTGCGACCGGTTGGAGTCGCAGGCGTGATTCAGGCAATCGGCCTTGCGCGGACGAGCGGGCTTCCGTTCGCGATCCGGAACGGCGGCCACTCGGTGGCGGGCTTCTCGTCGGTCGACGACGGCATCGTCCTCGACATGCGGGCGATGAAGGGAATCCGGGTCGACCCGAAGGGCAAGACGGTCCGCGCCCAGGGCGGCGTGAACTGGGGCGAGCTCGACCACGAGACGCAGGCGTTCAGCCTCGCCGTCACCGGCGGCCGCGTGACGACGACTGGCGTCGTCGGCTTCACCACCGGCACCGGCAGCGGCTGGCTCGAGCGCAAGTACGGCTTCGCCGCCGACAACGTGGTCCGGGCCGACGTCGTCACCGCAAACGGCGAGCTCGTCACCGCATCCGAGCACGAGAACCAGGAGCTTCTCTGGGGCCTCAAGGGCGGCGGCTGCAACTTCGGCGTCGTCACCGAGATGGAGTTCAAGCTCAGCCCGCTGGCACCGATCATCTACGGCGGCCTGATGGCATTCGACCCGGCGAAGGGACCGGATGTCGTGCGCACGTGGCGCGACCTCAGCCACGGAAACGACGACACCGGCTGGGCGGCGCTCGTGGTGACCGCACCGCCGTTCCCGTTCGTCCCGGAGGAGTGGCACGGCAAGCAGATCGTCGGCGTGGCCGGGATGGTCGCCGGGTCACACGACGAAGCGGAGAAGATCGTCGCGCCGCTGCGGGCGCTCGGGCCGGTCTTCGATCTCTGGCAGCCGATGCCGTATGCCGCCGTGCAGGGCCTGATCGACCCGGCGAACCCGTACGGACGCCACAACTACTGGCGGGCGCACAACCTCGACGACCTCGACGACCACGTGATCGACGTGTTCCTCGAGGCGGGAGCGTCACGCCCGTCGCCGTTCACCGCGGTGATCATGCTCAACGGCGGCGGCGCCATCGGCCGCGTCGGCGAGAGCGACACGGCGATCAGCGGTCGCAACTCCCCGTTCAACTTCCACCTCAACGGCATGTGGGAGGACCCGGCGACGAGCGACGAGAACATCGCTTGGGTGAAGGGCGTCTCCAAGGCGCTCGCTCCGCGCATCTCGGAGGGCATCTCGCTGAACTTCGCCACGGAGATCGGCGACGACGCGCTGAAAGAGAGCTTCGGTGCGAAGAAGGTCGAGCGGCTCCGCGCTCTGAAGGACAGCTACGACCCGACGAACCTGTTCCGGATGAACCAGAACATCGCGCCGTCGGCCTAGGAGGCAGCGCTCACGAGGAGGCGGCCAGCCCCGAGGCGTCGCTTGCGACGCCGACCAGAAAAGGAGGCGCCGATTCATTCGGCGCCTCCGCTAATCGCTTGAGACGGCTAGGAAGAGGCAGCGAGCCAAGCGAAGAGCTCGAGGTTGGACGCCTCCTCACCGAGCCCGTCGGCGAGCGGCTTCCCGTTCCAGTCGTTGAGGTAGTAGCCGCTCTCGTTCACGCTCGCGAGAGCACGCGCCCCATTGTGAGCGGCGAGGCTGTAGAAGCGCTGATCGCCGCTCTCCTGGTAGTACTCGAGCATCCACTGCAGGTAGACGACGTCGTACATCGGCGCCCAGTCGAGGTTCTGCCCGAACGCGGTGAGCGACGCGCTCGCAACCTGCTGCGCCTTCGCGCACATGGCCGGCTTGTGCAGCGCCTTGCAGAGCTCCCAGTTCGCGGTCGCCAAGAGACCCTGGGCGTAGTCGAGCACGGTGTTGTCGGTGGCACTGCGCTGGTAGAGGCCGCGCTGCGCGTTGAACGAGTGCGCGTTCGCCCAGGCGAGCATCTTCTGCGCCCAGCCGAGCGCCCACTTGTCGTTGTCGAGCGTGTACAGGCGCGTGCCGATCATGACCGCGGCGGCGAGCGGCTCGATCGTCTTGTGGTGGTGGAAGGTGTCCCACCACGTCCCGCCGCCGAGCTGCGAGTCCCAACCGGAGCCGACGATGAAGCGCATGGCGCGCCGCGCGTCCGCAAGGTACGCCGGGTCGTGCGAGGCCTGGTACGCGTCGATGAAGGACAGGCCCCACCAGCCGGAGTCGTCGTAGTACACGTTCGCCTGTGCGCTGACCATGCCCGGGTAGTAGCCGTAGCCGCCGTACGGCTTCACGTTGGGGTTCCAGTAGAGCTTCGCCGCCTGATCGGCGAACGACGTGAGCGCCGCCTTGTTCGCCGCGGTCGGCTGCGCCAGCTCGATCCCCACGAGCGTCTCGAACAGTGGGTACGCACTCCAGAGCCGCGCGAGCGGCATCGAGGGCGGCTGGGCGTTGTACGTGTCGTTGTACCAACCGGCTGAGGCGTTCCACCAGTGGGAACGGATGTCGGCGACGCCCTGCTGCGCAGCCGCCAGGTACGTCGCCTTCGCCGACCGCGGCGCCGTCGCCGACTCGGAGCTCGCCGCCGGCACGGCGAGGGCGAGCCCGACCAGCGTGAGGGCGATCATCGACCGGCGCACGGTCCATCCATACCGTCTCGGCCGGTCGTCCACACATCAGATACGTAAAAGCTCCGTAAGAAAACGTTTCGTTCCGGCCGGTTGCGACTACCAATGTCTCGAGTGGCAACGCTCGAGCATGCCGGGTCGGCCCAGCTCGACCTCCGGCGCTCCGACGAGTCGGCGCGCCGTCTCCACGTGCTCGGGTGGATCGCGGGCTGGTGGCTGGCCGGCCGGGCGGTCATCCTCGCCACTGCGGTCGTCGTCCACCACGTCGGGCCTGCCGGCTGGATCCGGCTCGTCTCCCACGCGCATTCCCTCGGCCCGCTCGAGTCCTGGGACACACGCTGGTACCGCATGGTTGCGGGGAACGGCTACCTCCTCGTGCCCGGGCGGCAGAGCGACCCGGCGTTCTTCCCGCTGTTTCCGGTGCTCATGCGTGGCGGGCACGCGCTCGGCCTCGGGTATACGACGGCCGGCCTCGTTCTCGCCAACGTCGGCTTCCTCGGCGCCCTCTTCGCATTCCATGCGCTCACGAAGACGCTCTTCGGCGAGGGGATGGCGCGGAGGGCGACGGCCTATCTCGCGGTGTTCCCGTTTGGCTTTGCGTTCTCGATGGTCTACCCGGAGAGCATCGTGCTCGCGCTGATCGCCCTGGCCGCGGTCGCGGCCCTTCGCCGGCGCTGGGGATGGGCGGCCGCCTGCGCCGCAGCGGCGGCGCTTGCCCGGCCGGAAGGCCTGTTCGTCGCGCTCCCGCTCGCCGTGCTCGCGTGGGACCAGCGCCACTCGCTCTCGCCGAGGGGGCGCGGCCTGGCGCTCGGCGCGGTGCTCGCGCCCGCCGCCGCGATCGGCTCGTTCTCCCTCTACCTCGGGAGCGTGCTCGGCGACCCGATGGCGTGGTCGCAGGCTCAGCGCGCCTGGGGGCGCGCGTTCTCGCCGTTCGGCTTCGTCCATGCCGTCGAGGGCCTCGGCCGCGCCTTCGCCCACGACGCGTGGGTCACCCGCGACGTCGTCGCCGTCGTGCTGTACCTCGTTCTCCTCGCTGCCGCGGCTCGCGCCGGCGTCGGCTGGCCATGGCTCCTTTCCGGGTTGGCGGTCGTCGTCCTCCCGCTCTTCAGCGGCTCGTTCGACTCAGTCGGTCGCTTCGGCCTGCTTGCGCCGGCGGCGTTCTGGGGCCTGGCGGCGCTTGGCCGCGATCCTCGTGTGCACCGTGTGATTCTCGGGCTGTCGGTGCCGTTGCTGGCGGCGGCGATCGTCGTGCTGCCGCTGCGGTTCCCGTGAGGGCGAGGTGGGCGTAAAGCTGGACAAAGGCCGCCTGGCCGAGCAAGTCGGTCGAGCCGTCGAAGCGGAAGAGCCCCGTCTGCGGGTCGCGGAGGCTGTTCCAGGCAGCGTCGGCGTAGGACTCGGCAGCGGCCACGTATTGCGTGCGCCCGTCGACGGCGGCGAGCTCGAGCAGGCGGTCGAACAGGATGGCCGCGAACGCTGGGGGCTCCGACGCGAGACGGTCGCCCGTGAACGCGGCGAGCGAGGCGTCGGCGATCTGTTCCGCGCGCGCGAGGGCAGACGCATCGTGCGTCGTTTCGTACAGCGTGAGATAAGCGCCGACGAGGGCTCCCTGGTTGTAACTCCACTGGCTCTCGTCGACCGCGCCGTCAGTGGAGATGTGGTCCCAGTACAGACCGTTCGCCGAGAGCATGCACGCGTTCACCCAGTCGAGCATGCGCTTCGACCACTCCAGATACATCGGGCGGTGCGTGAGCGCATACAGCCGCAGTCCGACGAGCGCGCCGTTCGCCGTCGAAACCGTGTTGCGATCCCGCACGGCCGGATCCGTCGTCCAGTAGACGCCCCCCGCGCACGGGGTGGCGGCATCGGTGTCCCACGCGCCCACGACTCCCGTGAAGATCGTGCCCGCGGTTGCGATCGCGCTCGGATCGCGGCGGAATGCGTTCCAGTCGAGCATGTCCTCCGCGATCCACTCGTTGTCGTCGTAATAGATCGCGCCACTGTCGGCCGCCCGGTAGAGCGATCCTTGCCGCAACGGTGCGAGTTGGCGGAAGCCCATGCGCGCGTGGGCGGCGGCATCGGTCCGGGCACCCGGGATCTGCGCGACCGCGATCGTTGCCGACACCGCCTGCGAGACCGGCCAGGCGAAGCGCTCGCGATACGTTTGCGTCGAGGAGTCGAAGAGGTTGCGCTCCATTGCCACGTAGCTCGCGACCGCGCGGTGGGCATCGACGCCGGCGGCCGCGTGCGCCGGGGACACGAGCGCGAGCAGGCTCGCGAAGGCCACTGCCGCAGTCGTCGCCCTCACCAGACGAGGGTAGAACCCTGATGCGCCGGGTTCTAGGCCCCGGATGGGTCACATTGGCGACGACCTCCGTGGTGGTCGCAGCCGTCCTCGGGACGGGGTTCCTCGTCCAACGAGTGGCACTGCGCGCGCCCGCGCCGGGGGCACTTGCCGCCCTTCGAGCAGCAACCTGGCTGGAGCGCTACCGGCTCGTCGACAGCACGATCAGGCTCGACGGCGGCCGCGTCTTGCACGGGCGCTGCCTCCAGGACTGGGTCGTGGCCGCGGGCCGCCGTCGGCGGGGCGCCGTACTGCGCCTCGACGACGGCTACGTCCTCCTCGCGGCGCCGCCGCACACGCTCGCCGCGAGTGGCGGCGCGCCCGCAACCCGGTCGATGTCACCGCTCGTGCTCATGGAGCTCGCGGGCTGTTCGCGTGTGCTCGCGCGACGCCTTCAGACGCTCGCGCAGGAGCGCCATGGGCTCACACTCGCCCACGGCCGCATCGGGTTCACCCTCAAGGGAACGAGAGTGACGTTGACGCTCGCCCCAGGCACGGGAAGGCCCGTAGCGGTCGCGCTCGTTGCTGCGACGCAGCGCGGAGTGAGCGAGCTACGGTTCACCACGGTGACAACACGGTTGCGGCAGCTACTCGGCGTTTCCGGCCGGTAACCGAACGGAAAGGTCCTTCTGAGATGAGCGCGGTTCGCGAGCAGGAGGCGCTCCACCGCGAGGGTGCCACCGATTTCGTCCAGATCGAGATCGTCGGCCGCACCCCGTGGCAGCTCTTCTGGGTCCGTTTCAAGCGGGACCGCGTCGCGCTCGTCTCCCTCGCATTCATCGTGCTGCTCATCGTCGTGGCGGTGCTCGCGGGCCCGATCACGAGGCTGGTGGCGCATCCGCCGGACGCGCAGTACCCGAATGCTCTCGACCCGCTCTTCGGAACTCCGACCGGGCCATCCTCGAAGTTCCTCTTCGGTGTCGACCAGATCGGCCGCGACGTGTTCTCGCGCGTGCTGTACGGCGCGCAGGTGTCGCTGGAGGTCGCGCTCCTCGCGACGGCGCTCTCGGTGGCGATCGGCGTCGTCCTGGGCATGGTCGCCGGCTACTTCCGCGGCTGGGTCGACACCGTCATCTCGCGGCTCATCGACATCACGCTCGCGTTCCCCATTCTGCTGCTCGCACTCGGCATCGCCTCCGCGTGCTCGCTGGGCAACGGATGTGCCGCCGGGCTCGTCAAGCCCGGCCTGGCGACTGTGATCGTGGCCATCGTCGTCATCAACTGGACGTACATCGGCCGCATCATCCGCGGTCAGGTGCTCTCGCTCCGCGAGAAGGAGTTCGTCGAGGCGGCGCGCGCGGGTGGGGCTCGGAGCAGCACGATCATCTTCCGCGAGTTGCTTCCTAACCTCGTGGCGCCGATCGTCGTCTACTCGACATTGATCATTCCGCAGAACATCCTGCTCGAGGCGGCGCTCTCGTTTCTCGGCGTGGGCATCACTCCGCCTCGGGCCAGTTGGGGGGAGATGCTGGCCGAAGCCACACCGATCTACAACACGGCGTGGTGGTACTTCGCGTTCCCAGGTGGCGCGCTGCTCCTGACGGTGCTCGCGTTCAACCTGCTGGGCGACGGAGTTCGCGACGCCCTCGATCCACGAACAACGACATGAAGGAGGGGGAATGAGACGGCCAATCGGTGCCGTAGTCGGCGTGGCCGCCGGCGCTCTCGCCCTCGTCGCAGCAGGCTGCGGCGGAGGCGGCAGCACGAGCGGCGTCCAGGGCGCCAGCCACACGCTCGTCCAGGGGAAGAAGGGTGGGACCATCACCATCCTCTCGAACGGCGACGTCGACCACATCGACCCGGGCGAGGCGTACTACCAGTTCACCTACGCGATCACATACGTCACACAGCGTCCGCTGCTTGCCTACAAGCCGAACAGCGTGACGCCCGTGCCCGACCTGGCCGCGAGCATGCCGACGGTGTCGAGCGACGGCAAGACCGTCACGGTGCACATTCGGCACGGCATCAAGTTCAGCCCGCCGGTGAACCGCGAGGTCACGTCGAAGGACGTGAAGTACGCGATCGAGCGCGGCTTCGACGCCGCGGTGGCGAACGGTTATGCGAGCGCGTACTTCGGCGTGCTCGTCGGGGCGCCGACGAAGCCGACGAACTCCGTGCCGAACATCTCCGGCATCCAGACGCCGGACAAGTACACGGTCGTCTTCAAGCTGACGAAGCCCAGCGGCGTGTTCGTCGGCGCGCTCCAGGAGCCGCTGACCGCGCCGGTGCCCTACGACTACGCGAAGAAGTACGACACGGGCGCGAGCTCGTCGTACGGCAACCATCAGGTCGCGACCGGCCCGTACATGATCCAGAACGACTCGTCCGGGAAGGTCACGGGCTATACGCCGGGGCGGGAGATCATCCTCGTCCGGAACCCGAACTGGAACCCGAAGACGAGTTGGCGGCCGGCGTACGCAGACAAGATCCTCTTCAAGGAGGGCTTCGATCCGAGCGTCGGGACGAAGCAGATCCTCAGCGGCGAGGCCGACTCGAACGGCGACTTCCCGCCGCCCGCGGCCGACCTGAAGTCGATCACGTCGAACTCGAGCCAGAAGAGCCAGCTCGAGTTCACGCCGACGAGCGGTAGCCGGTAC
>CAZXZX010000224.1:0-5499 GCA_964645445.1 uncultured Gaiellales bacterium | reverse complement strand
TTCGGTCTAGCGCAGCAGGATGCGGCGCAGCTCGTCTTCCTTGCCCGGCTCGAGGATCGCCAGCACCTGGTCGCCCGCCTCGAGCGTCGTGGAGCCGACCGCCACCTCGGCTCTGCCGTCGCGCATGACGGAGATCAGCCGCGCGCCCTCCGGGAGCGACAGCGCCTCGACCCGCTTCCCCGCCGAGGGCGAGTCGCGGTCGATCTGCACCTCGACGATCTCGAGGTTCTCCTTCCGCAGCTCGAGCAGGTGGATCAGCTCGTGCTCGGGAACCTCGTGCTCGACGAGCGCCATGATGCTGGACGTGGCGCAGACCGTCGGCGAGATGCCGAGCAGGTCGAAGTGCGCCTGGTTGCGCGGGTCGTTGACGCGCGCGATCACCTTCGGGACGCCGTACTTCTCCCTTGCGATCTGGCCGATCACCATGTTGTCCTCGTCATCGCCGGTGAGCGCGAGCACGATGTCGGGCGGCCGCGCGATGCCGGCGCGCTCGAGCACGAAGAGCTCCGTCGCGTCGCCGCGCTGCACCTGGTGCTCGAACTCCTCCTCGAGCCGCTCGAAACGGTCGCGGCGCTGCTCGACCAGGGTCACCTCGTGGCCGAGCCGGAGCAGCGAGCGCGCCACGTTCTCGCCCACCTTCCCGCCACCTGCCACGATCACGTACATCTAGATCTTGACTTCCGCCTGGATCGCGGGCACCTCGCAGGCGCGGACCGCCTCCATCAACGTGTCGATCGCGACGCTGGTCGGGCACACGGTGCGGAGCCCGCGCTCGTTGTAGAACTTCGCACGCGCCGGGTCGAGCAGCCGGACGACGACGCATCCGACGCCGAAGCGCTTCTGCGCGACCTGGCCGATGACGATGTTCGTGTTGTCGCCGTCCGTCGAGACGACGACCGCGTCCGCATCCTCGATGCCCGCCTCGCGGAGGAGGTCGGCGTCCATGCCGTGACCGACGAGGAAGGCGCCGGGCCAGTGCTCGCCGAGCCGTCCGAGCGCGTCCTCGTTCTCGTCGATGACGACGACGTCCCAGCCCTCACGCTGGAGCTCGAGCGCGACGGAGGAGCCGACGCGGCCGGAGCCGATCACGATTGCCTTCACGTGCGCAGGGTAGCGCCGAGACCCTTACGCATGGATCTCCTCGAGCGACCCCTGCGGGAACGCGACGATCAGCACCTCGGCGTTGGCGCGGCGGAGAACGTGGTCGACCGTCGGCGAGAAGAAACGCGACTGGCGACGCCAGCGTGGCGACGATCCGAGCACGATCAGATCGGCGCCGCTCTCCGCCGCCGCGTCGACGATCGCGTCGCCGATCGAGCGCGCGCGCACGGTGCGGCCGACGACCGTGACGCCGTTGTCGGCGCCGAGGGCGGCCGCCTCTGCCAGCGAGGCCGCCGCGCGCTCCTCGGAGTCGTAGAGCGGCGCGTCGAGCGGCTTGTCGAGCGGCACGAGGATCACGTGCAGCGCCACCACCTCCGCGTTCTTCTCCTGCGCGAGCTTGACCGCGGTCGCGACCATCTCCTCCCCGATCTCACCGAGCTTCATCGGGACGAGGATCTTGGTGAACTCCGGCTGTGGAACCGGCTGCTCGTCGGCCGACTTGACGTGCTCGAGCAGGCCCTCGCCACGGCTGCGTCGCACGAGCAGGTAGACCACGACGCCGCCGGCGAGCCAGATCGGTCCGCCGTAGCGCGCGCCGACGTGGGTGACCATCGCCACGACGAAGACGGCGAAGGTCAAGGCGGCGCCGACGACGCTCGGCACGGGCACGACCGCGCCGCGAACACGGATCCCGAGCGGCACGCGGAAGGGACGCCGGAGGTCCGGCTGCGTGAAGCGCAGCTTGACGACGGCGAGCTGCGCGGCGGTGAACGCGAGCAGGACGCCGAAGCTGAACAGGCTCGCGAGGAACGACACGGGATTGGTCACGAAGTCGGTTGCGAGCAGGAGCGCGATCGAGATCAACGCCGACGCGATCACGGTCTGCGGCGCGAGCAGGGTCCGCCGGTTCAGGCGGCCGAAGACGCGCGGCAGCTGGCCGTGCTCTCCGAGCGAGTACGCGAGGCGGCCGAACCCCGACATCGACGTCGCCGCCGCCGCCAGCAGGACGAGCGCGCCCGTGAGACCGACGTAGACCCGCAGGAGGTGGCCGGCCCACGACGACAGGTGCGGCTGCAGCGCGGACACGATCCCCATCAGCGGCGCCCGCTGCCACGAGGTTCCGAGCTCCGTGACGCCGTGTGGCGCCGGGAACGCAGACAGCCCCACCATCGCGATCAGGACGTAGATCACGACGACGGCGCCGATTGCGGTGAACACGCTCCGGGGCAGGTCACGCCCCGGACGACGCGTCTCCTCCGCATAGTTCGCGACCGTCTCGAGGCCTGTGTACGCCAGCATCGCGAGCGGCAGCGCGAACGCGATCTCGTGCCAGCTCGGCTGCGTGCCGACGTCAAGGCCCTCTGTGAGGGCGTGCCACGAGAAGAGCAGCGCGAACCCGAGCACGACGAGGAGCAGCTGCGTGACGAGGTCGAGCAGCGGCACCACGACGCCGAACATGCGCAGGCGTGTCCGCCGGAAGAGCCGCGCGAGCGCGATCGCGGCGATCAGGACGCAGGCGACGATCAGGTCGCCCGGGTGCCGTGCGATCGAGTCGATCCCGAGCGCGATGCCGAGGTAGTGCGGAAAGAACAGCGCCGAGAGCGCGATCACGATCAGGTAGTCGAGGAAGAGCGCCCAGCCCGTCAGGAAGCCCGCGAAGTCGTTGAACGCGACGCGCACGAACGTGGCTGCGCCGCCGGTCTCCCGGATCTCCGTCGTCCCCTCCGCGTACGAGAGCGCGACGAGCAGGAACAGGAGCCCGACCGCGCCGAGCACGAGGGGCGTCAGGCCGAGCGCGTGCAGCGCGACGATCCCCAGCGCGATGTAGATCGAGGAGGCGATCTCGCCGTACGCGATGGACGCGAGCGCCGGTGCGTCGAGCACGCGCTGCAGGCGAGGGAGCTTCCGCGCCATTCCCCGGTGAGACTAACGCCGTTCGCAGAGAGGAACCGGTGGTTCCCCCACGTGACCCCTCCGTCCCGGACCGACTAGCGGCGCCGCAGGATGTAGAGCCGCGCGACGCCGAGCGCGACGAAGAGCATGCCGAGGAGATAGCCGACGCTGCCGCCGCCGACGCTCGCGGTCTCGGCAACGAGCGCGATGCCGAGCGCGACGGAGAGCACGCCGAAGAACAGCACCGCTCGCGGATAGAAGCCCCGCCTCAAGCAACTACCTCGGCCTCGCGCGAGGCCGCCACCATCACGCGGCAGGGCGCGTGCTTGAGCACGAAGTCGACCGTGTCCCCGAAGATCTGGCGCCGCCCGGCACGCAGCCGGACGCGCCGCGGCCCGCCCATCACGATGATCTCCGAGCCGCGCCGGATCGCCTCGTCGACGATCGCGCGGCCTGCCTTTCGCGCGCGCACGATGCGGGGGATCACGCGCACGCCGTAGGACTCCCCGATCGCCCCTGCCTCGTCGAGCGCCTCGTTCGCCGCCTGGACCTCGTCGGGCAGGTACGCGTCGAGCGGCAGCTCGAGCGGCACCTCGACGACGGAGACGGCCACGATCGCGGCCCGCCGCTCGGCCGCGAGCCGGCATGCGAGGTCCATCGCCTCCTCGGACGCGTATCCAGGCGCGATCGGGACGAGGATGTTCCGGAACTCGAGCGCGGCGGCGGGGCCGATCTCGACCGGTGCACGCACCGTCTCGGTCAAGGGGACGTGCAGGACATAGCGCCGGTAGACCACGTAGCCGGCGAAACCGACGGCGAGCCAGCCGAGGCCCGCATAGCGCGTGCTCGGGTACTGGATGACGACGTCGAGCCACGACAGCCCGGTTCCGAGCAGGCCGAGGACCGCGAATAGCGGCCAGTCGACCCCCCGCACGCGCAGGTTTGGCCGGGCGCGGAAGGCCAGCTCCTCGTTCGGCCGTTTGCGTCTGAGCTGGATCACCGCCGCGTGGGCGACGGTGAAGGAGAGCATCGCGCCGAACGAGTACATCGTCCCGAGGAATGTGGTCTTCCCCGGTAGCAGCACGAGGATGGACACGATTCCTCCGAAGACGATCAGCGACAGCCACGGGGTCTTGAAGCGAGGGTGCAGGCGCCGGAACACCGCCGGCAGTTGCCGGTAGCCCGCCATGGCATACGTGATGCGCGACGCGCCGATCACGCCGGCGTTCGTCGCGATGAAGAGGATGGTCGCCGCGAGCAGACCGACGTAGACCTTCAGCACGGACAGGAATGGGCCGCTGATCCCGAGGTTCTCGACCAGCCCCAGCACGGGGTCGTTCGCGAAGCCGCCTTTCTCGGGCGGGAGGCCGAGGAGCGTCTGGTAGTGCCCGTTCACGAGATGCACCGGCATCGCCGAGAGAGCGATCCACGGCAGCGTGAAGTAGATCGCGAAGACGGCGATCGCGACCATCGCGATCGAGCGCGGAATCGTCCGGACCGGGTCGCGCGCCTCCTCCGAGAGGTTGGAGACGGTCTCGATCCCGGTGTAGGCGATCATCCCGACCGGGATGGCGAGCAGGAAGTTCGCCCAGGTCGGGGCCACCCCCCAGTGGACGTTCGCCTTCAGCACGGACGCGTCGAAGACGAGCACGAAGCCGAGCACGACGAGCAGCACCTGCGTCGCGAAGTCGATTCCGGCGAGGACGACGTTGATCCGCGCCGACTCCTGGATCCCGACGATGTTGAGCGCGACGAGCACCACGATCACGATCGCCCCGACGACGATGTCCCACGGGTTTTGCTTCAGCGGCCCCCAGAAGATCGAGAGGTAATGGGGGACGAAGAACGCCGAGATGGCGATCGTGATCACGTAGTTGAGCATCTGTGCCCACGCCGCCCCGAACGAGACGAGCTCGTTGAAGGCGTGACGCGCGAAGCTCGACGATCCGCCCGCCTCCGGATAGCGGACCGTCCCCTCCGCGTACGTCGCCGCCGTCGCGGCGAAGAAGATCCCGGCGATCAGGAAGACGACCGGCGTCAGCCCGAGGGCGAAGAACGCGGTGACGCCGAGCGCGTAGTAGATCGAGGAGCCGACGTTGCCGTACGCCGTCGCGAAGAGCGCATTCGCACCCAACACGCGCTCGAGCTCGTGGGGCCGCCGGCGTCGGAAAGCCACGGCGTGACTGTAGTGTCGCCCCTCGGCTAGCGCAGCAGCTGGTACGGCACGGAGGCGAGCACGACGCCCGGCTCGAACAGGAGCAGCCGCTTCAGGTAGAGCGCGCGCTGGTTGTGGAGCAGACGGCGCCAGCCGCGCGTGACGATCTCCGGCATCAGGACGAGCACCTGCGTCTCGCCGTCGGCGGTGAGCTCGCGGAGGTAGGCGAGGAGCGGCTTGCCGAGGTCGCGATACGGCGCCTCGTCGACCTCGAGCGGCAGGCGCGGCCCTGATCGCGCCCACTCCTGCCGGATGTCGCCCATGTCGTCGGCGCCGAAGGCGAAGTGGAC
>CAZXZX010000223.1:0-8035 GCA_964645445.1 uncultured Gaiellales bacterium | reverse complement strand
CCCGAGCCTCCGCTCGGCGAGCCCGGATCCGTAGTAGGGCGCGGTGTCGAACGTCCGCACTCCGAGCTCCCACGCGCGTTCGACGGTCGCATGCGCCGTCTCCTCGGTGACGACGTCGTACAGGCCGGCGAGTGGGGCGGTGCCCAGGCCGAGCCGCTCAGTCACCGTCGAGCGGGACGTCGTCGGCCGGGCCGAGATGCTCGCGCAGCCAGGTCTCGTTGTGCGCGATGTGGAGGAGGGTCGCCGCGCGTGCCAGATCTGCGTCTCCGGCTGCGATCGCCTCGTAGATGCGCGAGTGCTCCTCGCGCGCGAGATCGAGCGCGCCACGGTCCGCGATGCCGTGCCAGAGGCGCGCGCGGATCGTGCTCGTCGAGAGGCTGCGGAGCAGCGCACGCAGCACGCCGTTCCCCGGCGCACGGGCGATGACGTCGTGGAAGGCTGCGTCCGCCTCGACGAGCTCGTCCGCGTGCTCGCCCGCCGCGACCATCCGGTCGAGCTCGCTCCGTAGCGCCCCGATCACGTCGGCGTCCGCGCGGTGCGCCGCCATCGCAGCCGCCTCCGGCTCGAGCATGCGCCGCACCTCGAACAGCTCGAGCACCGTGCGCCCGCGGAGGAGGTGCGTCGCCGAGAGCGTCGGCTCGAGGAGCTCGCCCGGCTCCAGGCTGCTGACGTACGTCCCGTCCCCCTGCCGGACCTCGAGCACCCGGGCGAGCGAGAGCGCGCGAACCGCCTCCCGGAGTGAGTTTCGCGACAGCCCCAGCTGCTTGGCCAGGTCGGCCTCGCGCGGGAGGCGCGTCCCGGGCCCCCATTCGCCCGAGGCGATCAGCTCGCGGATGCTGTCGATGGCGTCATGCGTGACGCTGCCGCGATCCGTCCTATGTCTCTGAGCAGACATCGGGTTAAAGGCGACTATAGGCGAGCGGGGGGACGAAGTCACGCCAAGTTGCTTGACAAACATCCGATCTCTCGGTTAGAAACATCCCCTCGTGCCCACTCGGATCGTGAGAGCTGTCACGTACGACGTCCGCTTCCCGACGTCGCGCAGCGGCGCCGGGTCGGACGCGATGAACACCGATCCGGACTACTCGGCCGCGTACGTCGCCCTGGAAACCGACCATCCGGACGGCCTCGCCGGCCACGGCCTGACCTTCACGATCGGGCGTGGCACCGAGGTTTGCGTGGCAGCGATCGACGCTCTGGCACCCCACGTCGTCGGCGCGACGGTCGAGGAGCTCGTCGCAGACCTCGGAGGATTCTGGCGGCAGCTCGTGACCGATTCGCAGCTGAGGTGGCTGGGGCCGGAGAAGGGCGTCATCCATCTCGCGACGGCCGCGATCGTCAACGCCGTCTGGGACCTGCACGCGAAGCTCGAGCGCAAGCCGCTGTGGAAGTTGCTCACGGACATGACGCCGGAGCAGATCGTCGCGTGCGTGGACTTCCGGTACATCGACGACGCGCTCACCCCCGACGAGGCGCTGGCCATCCTCCGTCGCAACGAGGCGACGAAGGCCGAGCGCGAGCAGATCTTGCTCGCCGAGGGCTTCCCCGCCTACACGACGTCGGCCGGCTGGCTCGGCTACCCGGAGTCGAGCCTGCCGGACCGCGCTCGCGCGGCGCTCGCCGAGGGCTTCACGCATCTGAAGCTCAAGGTCGGCGGCGACCTCGAGAGCGACCTGCGCCGCGCGAGGCTCGTGCGCGAGGCGTTGGGGCCCGAGCCGCGGCTCTCGCTCGACGCGAACCAGGCGTGGGGCATCGACCGCGCGATCGAGGCAATCACCGTGCTCTCGGAGGTCGACCCCTGGTGGGTGGAGGAGCCGACGAGCCCGGACGACATCCTCGGACACAAGCGCATCCGCGACGCAGTTGCGCCGCTACGGATCGCGACCGGGGAGCACGTGCAGAACCGTGTCGTCTTCAAGCAGCTGCTGCAGGCCGGTGCGATCGACGTCTGCCAGCTCGACTGCTGCCGCCTCGGCGGCGTGAACGAGGTGCTCGCAGTCGTCCTCCTCGCCGCGAAGTTCGGGGTGCCGGTGTGCCCACACGCCGGCGGCGTCGGCCTATGCGAGTACGCGCAGCACGTGTCGATGTTCGACTTCGTCGCCGTCGGCGCGACGCTCGACGACCGCGTCTGCGAGTTCGTCGACCATCTGCACGAGCATTTCGTCGACCCGGTCCGTGTCGTCGGAGGCCGCTACCTCGCGCCGACGACGCCGGGCTACAGCATCGAGATCAGGCCGGAGTCGCTCTCGGAGTTCGCGTTCCCGGACGGCCCGGGTTGGTGGAAGGAAGAGGAAGTTCCCGCGTGATCACCGGCAGGCAACGGTCCACCCCAGGGAGGAGAAGACGATGAAGTCTCGTGTCATCGGCGCGCTCGCACTCGTCGCGCTCGCCGGTGTCCTCGCCACGGCAGCGTTTGCCGGCGGCAGCGGACACGCTCAGAGGGCAGGAACCATCAAGATCGGCGTCTCGCTCGCCGGATACAGCACCGACTTCTGGAGCTCGTACGTCGCGTTCGAGAAGTCGGCCGCCACGAAGTACGGCGTCTCACTCGTCGGGCCGATCTCGTCGGACGGCGACGCGGCAAAGCAGGCGACGCAGATCAAGACGCTCATCGACCAGGGCGTCAACGCGCTGATCATCAACCCGGTCGACAGCGCCGCAATCGCTCCGACGCTCGCATACGCCGCGAGCAAGCACGTGCCGGTCGTCAGCGTGGATGTCGCGCCGACGAAGGGCAAGGTCTACATGATCGTGCGGGCGAACAACGTGCTGTACGGCCAGAACGCGTGCCAGTACATCTCCTCGCACGTGACCGGCTCAGGCCACGTGGCGATGCTCGAAGGCGACCTCGCCTCGATCAACGGCCTCGACCGCAAGAACGGGTTCCTGACCTGCATGAAGGCTCACCCGAACCTGAAGGTGGTCGAGTACGCGACCAAGTGGGACACTCCGACGGCGGTGAACGACGCGAAGACCGCCCTCAGCACGTACTCCGACCTCAAGGGGATCTACGTGCACTGGAGCGGGCCCGTGCCGGGGATCATCGCGGCGGAGAAGGCGTCCGGGAAGTTCAGCAAGGTCGGCGCGAAGGGCCACGTCGTCCTCTTCAGTGACGACGGCACGCCGCAGGAGCATGGCTGGATCCGTGCGGGCCAGGAGGACGCGACCATCTCCCAGCCGGCGACGCTCTATGCGCAGTACGCCGTGTTCTACGCAAAGCAGGCGGTGGCCGGCGCGAAGTACCACGCCGGAATGAAGACCGATCACGGCAGCCAGATCGTGAACCTCCTCGGCAATCTCGAGGACGCGATCGTCGCTCCCGTCGTCAGCAAGGCGAACGTCAACGACCCGAAGCTCTGGGGCAACTACAAGGGCAAGTAGTGACGCACGGGCCGGCATCCGATGCAGCGGAGGCGGAGTCGATCTGGAAGTCCTTCGGCAGCACGAAGGCGCTTCAGGACGTCTCCGTCTCCGTCCGGCCCGGCGAGTGTCACGCACTCGTCGGGCGCAACGGCGCCGGCAAGTCGACCCTCGTCGCGATCCTCACTGGTCTGCTTCGGCCGGATCGCGGGACGGTGCGGCTGCACGGCGAGCCGGCACCGAGCCTGGGTGACCGGGCAGCGTGGCAGGAACGCGTCGCGTGCGTGTACCAGCGCTCGATGGTCATCCCGTCGCTGAGCGTCGGCGAGAACATCTTCCTCAACCGCACCGAAGGATCGCTCGTCCACTGGCGCGAGCTGCGGCGGCAGGCGCGGCAGTTGCTGCTCGGATGGGGCTTCGACCTCGACGTCGACCAACCCGCATCCGAGCTGTCCGTTGAGCAGAAGCAGATCGTCGAAATCGCGCGGGCACTCGCCATCGGCGCGCGCTTCCTCATTCTCGACGAGCCCACCGCGTCGCTCGAGTCGCGTGCGATCGAGCGGCTGTTCGACCGCGTCCGCCGCGTGAAGGCGAGTGGCGTTGCGATCCTCTACATCTCGCACCACCTCGAGGAGATCTACGAAATCTGCGATCGCGCGACCGTGCTGCGCGACGGCAGGCGCATCGTCACCGCCGACGTGGCGGAGCTCGAGCACGAGCGCCTCGTCACGGCGATGGTCGGGGGCGACCTCGCGCGAACGATGAGCGAGCATGCGTCGGCAGGTGTGGAGCACGGCGACGTCCGACTGCGCGTCCGCGGCCTGTCTGCGCAGGGGCCGCTCGGCGCGGTCGAGGACGTGAGCCTTGCGGTCCACGCCGGCGAGTGCGTCGGCCTCTTCGGCTTGCGCGGCTCCGGCGCGGCGACGATCGCGGACGCGGTCGTCGGCCTCGTCAAGCCGTCGGCGGGCGAGGTCGAGATCGAGGGCGGCGTCGGCTACGTGCCCGAGGACAGGCACGCGCGCGGCTTCGTGCCGACACTCGGCGTCGATGAGAACCTCACGCTCTCGATCCTCGACCGGCTGTCGCGCTTCGGGATCATCTCCGTCGCGCGCAGGCGCGACGCCGCTCGGGGCATATCGGAGCGCCTGCAGATCGTCGCCAGCAGCGGCGACCAACTTCTCTCCGAGTTGAGCGGCGGGAACCAGCAAAAGGTGGTCGTGGGCCGCGCGCTCGCCGCGCAGCCGTCGGTGCTCGTTGTGCTCAGCCCGACGGTCGGCGTGGACGTAGCCTCGAAGGAAGCGCTCCTCGGTGTCGTCGACCGCGCTCGCGAGGACGGCGCGGCCGTCCTGCTCGTCTCCGACGACCTCGACGAGCTTCGCATCTGCACGCGGGTGCTCGTGGTGCGGCGCGGCGCCGTCGTGCGCGAGCTGCTCGAGCCACCGTGGGACCGGCTCGAGCTGATCTCCGCTGCGGAAGGGTTGGAAGCGGCGTGACAGATGCGGCGCTCGAGCGCCTCGAGATCGTGCGGCGCCCGGTGAAGCGCGTCCTTCTCGGCTCGGTCCGTGAGCTCGCGCTCGTGCCGGCCATCGCGGTGCTCTTCGTCGTGGGCATCTTCACGAGCCCGGCATTCTTCACCACCGCGAACTTCTCGAACACCGCGCAGTTCTCCGCCGCGCTCGGGATGGTGGTGGTCGCCGAGTCCCTCATCCTCCTGACCGGCAGCTTCGACCTGTCGCTTCAGTCGGTCTATGGGCTCGCGCCGATGATCGGCGCCTGGCTCATCGTCGGCAAGGACGCGCAGGGATTGGGAACGAAGTGGAATCCCGCGTTCGGCATCCTCGTCGTCGTCGGGATCGGCGCGGCGGTCGGTCTCTTCAACGGCTTCATGATCGTGAAGCTGAAGTTCAACGCCTTCATCTTCACGCTGGCGATGCTCATCCTTCTCGCCGGGCTGCAGCAGGGCATCGTCAGCGGCAGGACGATCTACGAGATGCCGCCGTCGTTCATCTATCTCGGCGGCGCGTACTGGGGCGGTTTCCCGGTGTCGGCGTGGGTCACCGCGGCCGTCTTCCTCGCAGCCGGCCTCTTCCTGCGCTATCACCGGACGGGTCGCGCGATCTACGCGATCGGGGGGAACCTGGAGGCCGCGCGCGCCGCGGGGATCAAGGTCGACCGCATCCGGATCGGCGTGTTCACGGTCGCCGGCATGCTGGCTGCGATTGCAGGGCTGATGATCGCGGGCCAGGTCGTCGCGGTGACGGCGAACCAGGGGAACAACCTGATCTTCACCGTGTTCGCCGCGGCGGTCATCGGCGGGATCGCGCTCGAGGGTGGACGGGGGCGCATGATCGGCGCGTTCACCGGTGTGGTCCTGCTCGGGCTCGTGAACAACGTCCTCGTCCTGCGCAATACATCGACGTTCTGGATCGACGCGGCCAACGGCGCGATCATCCTCATCGCGCTCGGCCTGGCGCGCGTCGTCGCATTGGTGCGAACCTAGCCCCGTGAGGCTCGCGGGCAAGGTCTGCATCGTCACGGGCGCCGCGTCCGGGATCGGGCGCGCGAGCGCGGAGCTCTTCGCCGCCGAGGGCGCGACTGTCGTCGCGGCCGACCTCGACGGGACGCCGTACCGCGTCGACGTCGGCGATGAGGGGGAGACGCGTGCGCTGGCCGAGGCTGTCGTTGCCGAGCATGGGCGCATCGACGTCCTTCTGAACAACGCGGGCATTGCGGGGGTCGGCGACGTCGAGGAGACCACTCTCGACCTGTGGGAGCGGGTGATGCGCGTGAATACGCGAGGCGTCTTCCTCATGTCGCGTGCCGTCGTCCCGACGATGATCGCGCAGCGCTCCGGGTCGATCGTGAACATGTCGTCTGCGATCGCCGAGACCGGTCTCGCTCGCCGCGTGTCGTACGCCGCGTCGAAGGGAGCGGTGCTCGCCCTGACGAAGTCGATGCAGGTCGATCTCGCGCCGCACGGCGTGCGAGTCAACGCACTGCTGCCCGGCACGATCCTGACGCCGTTCGTCGAGCGCTACCTGAAGGAGTCCTACGCCGACCCGGAGGAGGGCCGCCGCTCGATCCGCTCGCGCCAGCTGGGCGGCGAGCTCGGCTCGCCGGCAGACGTTGCGAGAGCGGCGCTCTATCTCGCCTCCGACGAGTCGAGCTTCGTCATGGGCTCAGGGCTCGTCGTCGACGGCGGCCTTTCCGCCGGCAAGGCCTAGTCGCGGATCCGCGCGAGCTTCGCCGGATCGAGGACGAAGTCCATCTCGGTGATCAAGCCGTCCACGACGGTGATCGCGGCGACCGCGAACGGCCGGCCGGGCCTGCCGATGATCGCGCCCGCGACGCCGTTGACGACGGCAGGACGTGAGAGGGGCGCCATGCTTGCCCAGCGGCCGGCCTCGTGCGCCACTGCCTCTGCGCCGTGCACCGGCGGCTGCGAGAGCTTGCTGTCGGGGCCGGCATCGACGCGCAGGACGACGTCCGGATCGAGAAGCGTGATGAGCCCGTCGAAGTCGCCTTCCCGCGAGGCCGTGATGAATGCGTCGACGACGCGCCGCTGTTCGTCGAGGTCGACGTCCGGGGTCGCCCGCGCGCCCTGAATGCGCCGGCGGGCGCGGCTCGCGAGCTGCCGCGTCGCCGCGGGGGAGCGACCGACGATGGCCGCGATCTCGTCGAACGGCATCGCGAACATGTCGTGCAGCACGAACGCGAGCCGCTCCGGCGGCCCGAGGGTGTCCAGCACCGCGAGGAGCGCGAGCCCGACGCCGTCGGAGATCAATGCCTCCTCCTCCGGTGATGCGCCGTCGTCGACGTACACGATCGGCTCCGCGAGCCACGAGCCGACGAACTCCTCGCGCTTCGCGTTGCGCGACCGCAGCATGTCGATCGCGACGCGGCCGACGACCGTCGTGAGCCAGGCGCCGAGGTTCTCGACGGTGGACTCGTCCGTGCGGCTCAGCCGAATCCACGCCTCCTGGACGGCGTCGTCGGCCTCGTCGAGCGTCCCGAGCATGCGATAGGCGATGCGCCGAAGCTGCGGGCGCTCCTGTTCGAAACGTTGCGCGAGCCAGGTGCGGTCGTTCATCTCATGTACGACGAATCGAACGGTGCCGATGTGACGGTCACATATCGGGCGCGGGCTCCGTCGGATGGTCCATGAACGCGGAGGTCTGGGCATCAGTCGGAACGGTGATCGCGACCCTCCTCTTCGTGGTCGTGCCAGGCGTCGTGTACGCCTGGTACGTCCTCGAGGAGTGGATCGGAGACGGCGAGGGCTACCCGGAGGTGTAGGTCAGGACGGCGACGCCGGTATCGGTCGTGACGGTGCCGGCGAGCTTCAGGTCGACCGTCTCGGCGAGCCCCTGGAAGAGCTTCTTGCCGGCCCCGACGATCACCGGGTGCACCATCAGCCGGTACTCGTCGATCAGCCGGTGACGGGTGAGCTCGTCGACGAGGTCGCCGCTCCCGTAGATCAGGAGATCGCCGCCGTCCTCGCCCTTCAGCTTCGCGACCGTGTCGGCGATGTCGCCCTCCATGATCGTGGCGTTCCACTCGGCCTGGGAGAGCGTCCGCGAGGCGACGAACTTCGGCATGGAGTTCATCTTCCGGCCGAAGTCGCCCGTGCTCTCCTCCATGCCGGGCCAGGCGGCGGCGAACCCCTCGTAGGTCA
>CAZXZX010000222.1:0-10147 GCA_964645445.1 uncultured Gaiellales bacterium | reverse complement strand
GCCGCGAGCTCGTGCAGGCGGACGCGGCCGCCGACGGCGTCGACCTCGCCGCGCTCCTCGAGCTCGTCGGTGAGCGTGATCGCGTCGACCGGCTCGCCCTTCGCGTACAGCGCGAGCGCGGCGCGGTAGATCTTCGCGTGCGACTCCCGGTAGAAGTCGCCCGCATCGACGATCTCGCTGACTGCCCCGATTGCCCCGGGGGAGATCATCATCGCCCCGAGGACACTCTCCTCCGCCTCGAGGTTCTGCGGGGGAACGGGAGCCGACGAGGTGACCGGAGCCAACTGAGCCATGTGACTCGATTCCAGCACGGTCAGCGCCCTGTTGCCAGGTGGTGATGGGTCCGTTTTGAACACGTCTTTTCTTGGCATTTGCAGGGGAATCGACAATGGTCGCACCGGCGTCGGACGGTGCGGCTGTGGATGGATTCACCGCACCATGCGGGAACTTCGCCGCGAGATCCCCGCCTCGTCCACAGCATCTGTGGACAAGGCTCAGGCAGTGGTCCGACAGACGAGCAGGCGCACGAGCCGGACCTCGGCGGCGCTCATCGACCTCACCGGGGCGAACGGCGCAATCGCCGCGCGGAAGACACTACAGCCGGCGATCCCGAGCGTCGCTCCCGGCCCTGCCAGCACCGACTTACAACTCGCGGTTCTCGGCAGCGGCTTCGACCGTCTCGTCGAAGTCGTCAGACTCCGACTCGACCGCGATCTCCTCTGAGGTGGGCTCGATCTCCTCGCTCTCGACCTCGAGCCCCTCCGCCGCGTCCGACTCCGGCGCCGCTGCCGCCTGCTGCTCCGCGAGATCCGCCGCGGCCATCGCCTCGAGCTCCTCGTCGGAGGGCAGCTCGCCGCCCTCGGGGACGACGAGCGTCTTCACCTCGACGCTGACGTCCTGGAAGACGTCGATGGGCACCTCGTAGCGGCCGATGCGCTTGATGTTGTCGATATCGATCTTGCGCCGGTCGACCCGGATCTTGCGCGTGCGCCAGAGCTCGTCGGCGATGTTCGTCGGCGTCACCGAGCCGAAGAGCGCGCCCGTCGGGCCGGCCTTCACCTCGAAGCGAAGGACCGTCTCGCGGAGCGTCTTCGCGATCGCCTCCGCCTGCTCGGCATTCGACGCCTCGTGGAGCGCGCGCTGCGCATCGCGCTTGCGCATCTCGGCAACGCGCGCATCGCTCGCCACCTCGGCGAGCCGGCGCGGGAGCAGGAAGTTGCGCGCGTAGCCGCGCGCGACGGAGACGACGTCTCCGCGGAGGCCCAGCTTGTCGACGTCCTCGATGAGGATCACGTCCATCAGCGATCCCGGTCCCTGTCGCCGCGGTCGCGCCGGCCGCCGCGCTCACGCTCCTCCTGCCCCTCCGCGACGTACGGCAGCAGCGCCATCTCGCGCGCGCGCTTCACGGCTTGTGCGATCTGGACCTGATGCCGGCGGCACGCGCCGGTGATGCGGCGGCTGCGGATCTTGCCCTTCTCGGAGATGTACCGGCGGAGCTGGTTGACGTTCTTGTAGTCGATCTCCGCGATCTTGTCCTTGCAGAAATAACAGTTGCGCCGCTTGATCGCGGTTGCCGCCCCGGCAGGCCGCTTGCGGCTCTGCTGCTGCTGCGTTCTCTCTCTCGCCACGAGTGCTCCTAGAAGGGGATGTCGTCGTCGGCGGTCTGCGGGAAGTCGGCCGACTCGGCGGCCGCGCCGGCGGGCACGAACTGGTTGCCGCCGCCGCCCTCTGGCGGGTCCCCACGGGAACCGAGGAACTGGACGCTGTCGGCGATGATCTGCACCGCCTGGCGCTTCGACCCGTCCTGGGCGTCCCACTCGCGCCAGTCCAGCCGGCCGTCGATGCCGACCGGGCGGCCCTTGCTCAGGTACTGCGCGCTCGTCTCGGCCTGGTTGCCGAAGATGGAGACGTCGAAGTAGTTGGGCTTGTCCACCCACTGGCCCGACTCGTCGCGGCGCCGCCCGTTGACGGCAAGGCGCAGCTGGCAGACGGCAGTGCCGCTCGGGGTGTGCCGGAGCTCGGGGTCCTTCGTCAGGTTGCCCACGAGAACGACGCGGTTGATGTTGGCCGCCATGGTCTTAGACCTCCTCGTCCGAACGTGTGTTCGTCTCAGCGTACTCGGCGCTCGGGACGGCAGGCGCCGCTGCCGCTGCCGTCGCCGCGACCGGCTCCTCGCGGGGCGCGCTCGTGCGCGAGCCCGCGATGTGCCGGGTCGCCATCTGGCGCAGAACCACGTCGTCGATCTTCAGCACACGGACGATCTCGTCGAGCGTCTCGGGGCTGCTTTCGAAGACCACGAGGTGGTACACGCCCTCGCTCTTCTTGCGGATCTCGTAGGCGAGGCGGCGCCGGCCCCACGCGTCGTGGCTACCCCACGTGCCGCCGCCGCTCTCGACGAGCCCGCGTACGCGTGCGACCAGCTCCTCCTGATGGGCCTCGGCCTGCTCGGGGTCGAGCAGCAACAGAATCTCGTACGTCGTCACTGTCCCGATCGTCTCCTTCCCACGGTCTTAGTCGGCCCCGACTGCCGGTACCGCTCGGGACTGAACGGCACGCTGACGGGGCAGGAAGCGGCGCCCACTGTAGCATCGCGATCGTGAGACGGCTGTTCACGTGGATGGCGGGCGCGGCAGGAGGCCTCGCCGCGTACAAGGCGGCGACGCGGCACAAGACCGCGCCCGAGCCGGGCGCGCCGGAGCCGCCGCCGGCGCAGGAGCCGCCCGCGCCGGATGACGATCCGGCAGAGGAGCTGCGGGCGAAGCTCGCCGAGGCCCGCGCGGACGAGCCGGAGCCGCAAGGCCCCGACGCGCGCCGTCAGGCGGTGCACGACGAGGCGCGGTCCGCGCTCGACGAGATGCACAGCGGCGAAACGTAAAGGCCGGTACTCTCGGGCGCGGGGGGTCGAGGATGTGGCAGGGGAGCCGCAGCCTTTGCCTGCCTCGCCCCCTCTTCTCCCTATTGCGGCGGCCCGCTCGCGAGCGTGATCGTCGACGTGCGCGATCCGGTCGACGGATCGCTCCAGGTGAGGCTGATCTTGTCGCCCGGGTGGTGGACGAGGAGGACGGACACGAGCCTGGCTCCCGACGAGACGGCGCGACCGTCGACAGCGGTGATGACGTCACCGGCGACGACGCCGGCCTTGTCCACGGGCCCGCCCGAGACGACGCCGCCGACGAGGACGCCGGTGGTCAAGGCATCACCGGGCTGAACCTGGACGCCGAGGAAGGCGGTTGCGCCGATGTGCACCTGGGCCGAACCGTGTCCGGCGACGACCTGCCTGGCGATCGACACGACGCGGTTGATCGGGATCGCGAACGCGTCGTTCGTTCCCTGGAACCTGAAGCTCGTCGACGCGGCGCTGTTCATCCCGATCACGTGGTGCGCGCTGTCGAGAAGCGGGCCGCCCGAGTCACCCGGCTGCAGGGAGGCATCGGTCTCGACGAGGTCGGCGAGCTGCACGCTGCCGCCTTGCTCGTCGCTCACCGTGATCGTGCGCCCGAGCCCGGTGATCCGCCCGGTCGTGACCGTGAGCGAGCCGGTGCCGCCTGCGTTCCCGACTGCGGTGACCGACTGCCCGCGCGCAAGCGTCGACGAGTTGCCGATCGATGCGGTCGCGAGCCCGGATGCGTGCTGGAGCTGGAGCAGCGCGACGTCGGCGGTCACGTCGTAACCGAGCACGCGCGCCGCGTACGATCGCCGCGTGCCCGGGACGACGACGTGGATCGTCGTCGCGCCGCGGATGACGTGGTTGTTCGTCAGCACCTCTCCGGATCGCGTCAGCACGATCCCGGTGCCTGCGGCCGCGCCATTCTGGTAGGCGAGGTTCGTGTTGACGACGACGACGCCGGCCTGCGTCGCCGAGCGCGCCGCGGCGGCATGGACGCCGAAGGCGAGCGCCGCCGCCGCGACGAGCAGTGTGAGAGCGCGTCTCATCTCTCACCGGTATACCCATTCGCGCTGAGAGTGCGCTAAGAGCCTGTTGAATCGTTGAGGCGCGACGGAGCGGCGTGGGAGTCGAACCCACCTACCGCCGGGTTACGACGGCGTACTGGTTTTGAAGACCAGCTGGGCCACCAGGCCCTGCCGCTCCGGAGCGAACGCTACTCGAGGTAGCCCGTGTCCCAGCCGCCCTCGTACGCGGCTCCGGGCTTGCTGCCGATCGAGAGGACGACCGTGTTCGGTTCCTGCGCGACCGCGACGCGCTCGGCGCCGGCGTCGTTGATGCAGACGCACATTCCCGCCGGCGCGTCGATGTCGTCGCCGCTGACGGTGAACGCCGCTCGCCCGCTGAGCACGAGATAGAGCTCCTCGTGGCCGCTGGCGCTCTCGTCGTGGCGCTTGATCACCTCGTCGCCGGGCCCTCCGCGCCACGCGTTGACGCCGAAGGCGCTGATGCCGAAGTGGTGGCGAATCGGGGCCCAGTACGGCCACTGCTCCGCAGCGATGTCGTCGAGGTGGGCGGCCTGCCAACCGGGCATGCGGCGATCTTCCTCTACGGGAAGCGCGAGAGCAACTTCTCCGGAGGCAAGTCGGCGAGCGAATCGAGCACGAGGTCGGCCTCGTCGAAGTCGAGGCCGCGCGTCACCGCGTTCGGGATTGCGACGCAGAAGATGCCCGCCGCCCGCGCGGCCCGGACGCCGTTGGGCGAATCCTCGAACGCGATCGCCTCCGCCGGCAGGACCTCGAGCAGCTCGCACGCTTGGAGATAGAGATCCGGACGCGGCTTCGCGCGTGCGACGTCGTGGTTCGCGGCGACGATCGCGTCCCAGCCGACGGCGTGCTCGAGCCTGGAGAGGTGCATCTCGATCCAGCGGTTCGACGAGCTCGAGACGATCGCGCGCTTCAATCCGCGCCGCTCCGTCGCCTCGAGGTACTGGAGGACTCCGGGCCGCAGCTCCTCGGTCTCGAGTAGCGACAGCTCGTGGGCGCGCCGGCGCTCGTTCAACCCGTCGGAGTCGAGCGGGGAGCCGACGAGCTCCTCGAGATGGCGCATCGGGTCCCACGGTGCGCCGATCGTCCCGACCAGTGTCGCCCACTGGTCGGGAGGCAGCTCGAAGCCCTGCTCGCGGTACAGCCATTCCCATCCCGCGCGCGACGCAGTCTCGGTGTCGAGGATGAGCCCGTCGAAGTCGAAGAGGAAGGCGCGTACTGGCATCGGCGGTGCAGAGTACGTACGTGGCCGTCCTGGGCGTCGACGTTGGTGGCACGTTCACGGATGCGGTGCTCCTCGACGGCGGGCAGGTGCGCACGGCGAAGGTGCCGACGGCGGCTCGCCAGGAAGAGTCGGTCGTCGCGGCCGCGCAGGCGGTCGGCGCACGCGACGTCACGCGGTTCGCCCACGGGACGACGACGGCGACGAACGCGCTGCTCGAACGGCGCGGCGGCCGTACGGCGTACGTCGGCAACGCGGGGTTCGAGCACCTCCTACACTTGCGCCGTCAGACGCGCGCGCACCTGTATCGCCTGTGCGCGCCGCATCCGGAGCCGCTCGTCCCGCTGGAGCGCTGCCACGGCGTTCGCGGCCGCATCGGCCCCGATGGCGAGCTGGAGCCGCTCGGGGAGATCCCCGACGTCGGCGACGTCGATGCCGTCGCCGTCTGCCTGCTCTTCGCGTTTCGCGATTCCTCGCACGAGCGCGCCGTCGCGGACGAGCTGCGCCGGCTCCATCCGGGTGTGCATGTCATCGCATCGCATGAGGTCGCGCCCGAGTTTCGCGAGTACGAGCGCGCGTCGACGACCGCCGCGGACGCCTACCTCGCGCCCGTCGCCGCGCGGTATCTCGCGGCGCTCGCGGAGGCGACGCGCGCGGCCGGGCTGCCGGAGCCACTCGTCATGCTCTCGTCGGGCGGCGTCGGCACGGTGGCGGAGGCAGCCGCGCATCCGGCGACGATCCTCGTCTCCGGTCCGGCGGCAGGCGTCGTCGGCGCAGGACTCGTCGCGCGCCGTGCGGGGTTCGCCGACGCGATCGCGTTCGACATGGGCGGCACGTCGACCGACGTGTGCCTGCTCCCCGGCGGCCGCGCTCTGCAGGTGGGGGAGCGCGATGTCGGCGGCCTGCCCATCCGGCTTCCGACGGTGGACCTCCACACGGTCGGCGCGGGCGGCGGCTCGCTCGTGCGCCTCGACGCCGGCGGCGCGATCCGCGTCGGGCCGGAGAGCGCCGGCGCACACCCGGGGCCGGCGTGCTACGGCGGAGGCGGAGGCGCGACCGTGACCGACGCGAATCTTCTGCTCGGCCGACTGCCGGGAGAGCTGCCGGGCGACCTCGTGCTCGACCGCGACGCCGCGGCGGCGGCGCTGGAGGGGATCGACCCGGCAGCGGTCGTCGAGGTCGTGAACGCGGAGATGCTGCGCGCGCTCCGCGTCGTCTCGGTCGAGCGCGGCCAGGATCCGCGCGACTTCGCGCTCGTCGCGTTCGGCGGCGCCGGGCCTCTCCATGCGTGTGCCTTGGCGGAAGAGCTCGGAATCGAGCACGTGCTCGTGCCCGAGGCGGCAGGCGCGCTGTCCGCGCTCGGCCTCGTCGCGAGCGAGCAGCGGCGCGACCGCGTCGTCTCCCACGTGCGGCCGCTCGCGGAGGTGGCGGATCTGCCGGCCGAGGGCGACGCCGACCTGCGCTACCGCGGGCAGTCGTTCGAGCTGACCGTATCGTTGCAGGACGATCTTGCAGGCGCGTTCCACCGCGCGCACGCGGAGCGCTATGGCTACAGCGACGAGTCGCGCGAGGTCGAGCTCGTCGCGGTGCGAACGGCGGAGGTGGCGGCGGGCCCGGAGATCGACCTGCGCGCAAGTGTCCGCCGTGCGGTGCGCGGGCCGGAGGTCGTTGAGCTGGCGGGCGCGACGTGCTGGGTGCCGGACGGCTGGAGCGGCGAGACGAACGGCGACGGGACGCTGGTGCTGTCGCGGTGAGAGCCTTCGCCCTGCATGCGGACGCGTTGCAGCTCGGGCTCGCGGACTTGGAGCCGGAGCTCGTTCCGGTCGTCGAGCGCCTCGGCTTCGAGCGTGCCGGAATGGCCCTCGTCCGCCGGTTCCCCGGCGACGCGCCCTATGCCATGCAGGCCGCCGAGCGGTTCGAGCTGTACGCCGAGGCAATGGTGCGCCAGGCAGCCGACCTCGAGCCCGTGCCGTGGGAGGACGCGCTCGAGCTCGTCCTCGACAGCTGCGGGACCGGTTGGACGCTCGTCGGGAGCGCCGCGCGGGCTGTCCGCGGTCTTGATGCGGCGCCGCACGACATCGATCTGGTGTCTGACACCTCGCAGGCGGAGCGCATCGCCGCCGCGCTCGCGGCCGTCCTCGTCGAGCCACTCGTCCCGGGAGGATGGATCGGCGCGTGCTGGTACCGCGCGTTCGCAGGCGCGCGCATCGAGGGCGTCGGGGACTTCGCCGGGACGGTCCTGGACGATGGAACGGTCAGGTGGCGAGGCCATGAGCTGCGGGTCGGAAGGGTCGCGTGAACGTCGAGCTGCAGGTGATCGGGAGCTCGCTGCGCGCGATCGCGGAGGAGATGGGAGCCGTTCTCATCCGCTCCGCGTTCTCCGCGAACATCAAGGAGCGGCGGGACTGCTCGACGGCGCTCTTCGACGAGCGCGGGCGCATGGTCGTGCAGGCCGAACACATCCCCGTCCACCTCGGCGCGATGCCGGACGCCGTCGCGGCCGTCATGTCGCTGCCCGGCGATTTCTGGATCCTGAACGACCCGTACTCCGGCGGGACGCACCTGCCCGACATCACGCTCGTCTGCCGCACTCCGCTCGGCTATGCGGTATCCCGAGCGCATCACGCCGACGTCGGCGGCATGGAGCCCGCGAGCCTGCCTGCGTTCTCGCGCGAGCTGTACCAGGAGGGATTGATCATCCCGCCGACGCCGCTCACCGACGAGGTGATCGACCTCTTCGTCGCGAACGCGCGCAACCCCGACGAGCGTCGTGGCGACCTGCGCGCGCAGATCGCCGCGCACCGGTTTGCCGAAGCACGTATCGCCGAGCTCTGCACGCGGCGCGGTGTCGAGCGCGTCGCCGCGGCGATGGACGAGCTGTACGCGTACTCGGAGCGGATGGTGCGCGCGGCGATCGCGCGCATCCCGGACGGGACGCGCTCCGCCGAGGACGTCGTCGAGGCTGTCGACGGCGAGCTGACGATCCGCGCGGCGGTCGAGGTGGACGGCGAGGAGATCCGCATCGACTTCGCCGGAACGAGCCCGCAGGACGCGTACAACCTGAACTGCCCGCTCGCAGTGACGAAGTCGGCCTGCTACTTCGTCGTGCGCTGCCTGACCGATCCCGACCTGCCCGCGTCCGGCGGCGCATTCGCGCCCGTGACGGTGACGGCGCCGGACGGATGTCTCGTCAACGCGCGCACGCCCGCGGCTGTCGTCGCCGGGAACACCGAGACCTCGTCGCGTGTCGTCGACGTCGTCTTCGCCGCCTTCGGTGCGTACGCACAGGGCCAGGGCACGATGAACAATGTCGCGCTCGGCAACGAGCGCTTCACGTACTACGAGACGATCGGCGGCGGCCAGGGTGCGTGCGCGGAGGCAGACGGGCCGAGCGCCGTCCACGTCGCGATGTCGAACACGCTCATCACGCCGGTCGAGGCGCTCGAGCTGTCGTATCCGCTTCGCGTCGAGCGCTGGCAGCTGCGCGAGGGCTCCGGCGGCGCGGGCGCGCACGCCGGCGGCGACGGCGTCGTCCGCGAGTTGCGTGTGCTCGAGGACTGCCGTCTGTCCGTCCTCGCCGAGCGGCGTGCGCACGGCCCGCACGGAGCCGCAGGCGGCGCCGACGGCGCGCCGGGCCGCACGCTCGTCAACGGCGAGGAGCAGCCGGCGAAGGTGACGCTGCCGCTGCGGACGGGTGACGTGGTCCGGATCGAGACACCGGGCGGCGGAGGATGGGGCGAAGCGATGCAGCCTGCACCGTGAGCGCGGCGGCGATCGCGCTCGCGAACGCGCCGGCGACGTCGATGCGCGGGAGCAGGATCGCCAGCATCGAATAGAACGCAGCGAAGGAGAAGAGGCCGACGAGCAGTCCGCGCAGCAGGCCGACCGCGGCTGCGCGCCCCTCGAGCCGGTGCGCGAAGGACGCAAGCAGTGCCGAGTAGAGCGGATAGACGGCGAGCAGCCCGGTGACGCGCGCGCCGAGCCGCGTCGCGAGTGCCGCGAGCAGAAGCACCACTCCGGTCGCGACGATCGCGCGTGCCGGAAGATCCCAGCGCGGCGGACGCGCCGCCGTGGCCGCGCGGGCGGGGAATGCCGGCAGCACGAGCAGCGCGAGCACGAGCGCGCCCGGCACGAGGCCGAGAAGCCACGCCAACGGGACGGCGTGCACCGCCGCAGCTGCCGCTGCGAATCCGAGCGATGCCGACACGAGCGGCATGCGCGGGCCGACCGCGTAGCCGACGCAGAAAGTGGCCTCCGCAATCGCGCCGGAGAGCGACCCGACCGCCGTTCGCGCTGCGAAGTGCGGGCCGTGCTCGAGCGCGAGGACGAAGACGAGCGGTCCGGATGTGAGCGGCAGGCCGATGAGCCAGCCCGAGACCGCACCGCCCCAGCGCCTGCCGGCGAGCGTTGCGCCGACCATCACCGCGGGCGTGAGTACGAGCTTGAGCGCGAGTACCACTAGGGTTCAAGTATGGATCGCGCCGTCACCGTCGCCTGCGTTCAGGCGGAGCCGGTGATCCTCGATCGCGAGGGCACGCTCGGGAAGCTCGAGGATCTCGCCGCCGAGGCGGCACGCAAGGGCGCCGAGCTCGTCGTCTTTCCGGAGACGTTCGTCTCGGTCTACCCGTCGTCGCGCTGGGCGAAGGCTTTCGCCGGCTGGCAGAACGAGGGCGCGAAGGAGACGTTCGCGCTCATCGCGCAGAGCTCGATCGCGGTCGGGTCGCCGGCGGAGCAGCGTCTGGCCGCGTGCGCGCGCGAGCTCGGGATCTGGCTCGTCACCGGCGTCAACGAGGTCGAACCGGAGCGGCCGGGCACGATCTACAACGCGCTGCTGTACCACGCGCCCGACGGCACGCTCGCGCTGCACCACCGGAAGCTCGTCCCGACGAACCACGAGCGACTCATCTGGGGACAGGGCGACGGCCGCGGCCTGACCGCGGTCGAGACCGGCTTCGGCCGAGTCGGCGGGCTCGTCTGCTGGGAGAACTACATGCC
>CAZXZX010000221.1:0-11721 GCA_964645445.1 uncultured Gaiellales bacterium | reverse complement strand
CACGTACGAGGCGACGAAGGAGTTCCCGACCGAGGACTACGAGATCGAGACGCCGCTCGAAGCGATGACGGCGCAGCGCATCTCCGGCAAGAAGGTCGCGGTCTGCCCGGTGCTGCGCGCGGGGGTCGGCATGCTCGACGGTGTGCTCTCGCTCGTCTCGAGCGCGCGCGTGGGCTTCATCGGCATGTACCGCGACGAGGAGACGCTCGAGCCGGTGCAGTACTACTCGAAGCTGCCGACCGATCTCGCCGACCGCGACGCGATCGTCCTCGATCCGATGCTGGCGACGGGACACTCGAGTGCAGCCGCGATCGCGGCAGTGAAGGAGGCGGGCGCGCAGTCGGTGACGTTCGTCTGCATCGTCGCCGCGCCGCCCGGCATCGAGCACGTGCACGAACAGCATCCGGACGTGCACATCGTCTGTGCCGCCGTCGACCGCGCCCTGGACGAGCGGGGCTACATCGTCCCCGGGCTCGGGGACGCGGGAGACCGGCTCTACGGCACGAAATAGAGCGTGATGATCGGCGCCGCCGCCGTCCACTTCAGCGTTCTCGAGCAGCTCGAGAAGCATCTCGCGGTGATCTGGGGCGCGCTCGTCGCGCTCGTGGTGGTCGTCCTGCTCACGCCCGCGGTGGGCGGCATGGCGCGGATGCTCGGCGTGGTCGACGCGCCGGGCGGCCGGCGGCTGAATCGCAGCCCGGTCCCACGGCTCGGTGGGCTGGCGCTCTTCCTCGGCATCTTCGTGCCGGCGCTCGCCTTCCTCCATCTCGGGCACGAGACTCGGGGCCTGCTCCTCGGGGCGGCGGTGGCGGTGACCGTTGGCGCGATCGACGACTTCCGGGGCCTGCGCTGGTTCGAGAAGCTCGGCGGGCAGCTGCTCGCGGCGTCGATCCCCGTCGGCTTCGGCGTCTGGGTCGACCGGTTCACGTTCCCCGTCATCGGTGTGCACGCGCTCCCGCCCTGGGTCGGGATGCCGCTGACCGTGATCTGGATCGTCGCCATCATGAACATGGTCAACTTCCTCGATGGTCTCGACGGTCTCGCAGCTGGCGTCGCGGCGATTGCGGGCGGGACGTTCGCCGTTATCGCGCTCTCGCTCGGGAAGCCCGACGCCGCCATCCTGTCGGCGATCGTCCTCGGGGCGTCGCTCGGCTTCCTGCGTCACAACTTCTATCCGGCGCGGATCTTCATGGGCGACTCGGGCGCACTGCTTCTCGGCTTCGTGCTCGCGACGGTGGCGGTGCAGGGCCTGCTGAAGACGGCGGCGACCGTCGCCCTGTTCTTCCCGCTTCTCGTCCTCGCCGTCCCGATCGTCGACACGACGTTCGTCGTCGCGCGCAGGCTGAAGCACGGCGAGCCCGTGTTCGAGGGTGACCAGGCCCATCTGCATCACCGCTTCCTCCGGCGCGGGTTCTCGCAGCCGCAGGCGGCGGTGACGATCTGGGTGTGGTGCCTCTCACTCGCGGCCGCGGCGCTCGGGACGCGCTTCCTGCCGATCAGGCCGCACGGCAGGTGGGAGGTGTGGCCGACGGTCGGCGCGGCTGCGATCGCACTGCTCGCGGTGTCGATCTCGATCTATGTCGTCTATGCGCTCGAGATCGTCAAGATCGCGAACCCGTACCAGCGGCGGCGCGCCGCAGGCGACCCGCTGCGGAAGGCCTCATGAGGCCGGCACCTCAAAAGGCCGGTACTTAGTACCGGCACGAAAGTGTCACGACAACCCTGTGTGTCGCTCAACCACGCGGGCCATTTCGTGACACAGACGTTTGAGTACCCAGTACAGGCCGTCGCCGGGACACGCCCACGCCTGCGAGGCAGAGCGCCCCGCCGAGGTAGGCGAGCGACGCCGGCGACTCGCCGAGCCAGGCCCAGCCGAGGAGCACCGAGATGGGCGGCACGAGGTACGTCGTCGCGGCGAGCTTGCCCGCGCTCGTGCGCGTGAGCGCAAAGCCCCAGAGGATGAAGCCGAGCGCCGTCGGCCCGATCCCGAGGTAGACGACCCATCCCTCGGCGTGCGCCGGGCCGAGCTCGCGGACGAGCTGCGGCGCGAAGGGAACGCACACGAGCGCGCCGATGACGGCGCAGAAGAACATCGTCTGGATCGGGGTCAGGACGCGGAGCACGACCTTTTGTGCGACGACGCCGCCCGCATACGCGAACGCGGCCGCGAGGCAGAGGAGGACGCCGGTCGTCGTCGCCGTGTGCGTCGAGCTCGCGACGGCGATGACGATCACACCGGCGAACGCGACTCCGACCCCGGCGAAGAGGCTGCGCGGGAATCCCTCGCGAAGGAGTAAACCGGCGAGCGCAGCGATGAGGATCGGCCCGAGGCCGACGAGCATCGCCGCTGTTCCCGCGTCGACGCGACGCTCGCCGGAGTTGAGCGCGAGGTTGTATGCGCCGAACCAGAGCAGGCCGCAGAAGAGCAATGGGAGCCCGACCTCCCGCAGCGCGTCGAGACTCGGGAACCGCTCGCCACGCGCGAGGCCGATGACGGCGAGGGCGGCGACTGCGACCGTCAGCCGCCCGAGCGAGAGCGCCCCGGGCGAGAAGCTCCGCCCGGCCGAGCGGATGCCGACGAACGCAGAGGCCCACAAGAGGACCGTGATCCCGGCCGCGCCGAGGGCGGCATAGTCACGCTGGCGAACGGTGAGATCGGCTGCCGCTTCCACCGACCTCTTGAAACGCAGCTACGAGCCGGTTTGTTTCATGACGAAGTCGGCGAGCAGCGCGTTGAACGGCTCGCCCAGCCGTTGCGGCGAGTGCCCTGCTCCCGGAATAACCGAGCGCTCGGCGCCGAGCCGCTCCTCGAGCGCGTCGCAGACCGCGTCGAAGGCGGCGCTGTTCCCGCCGCTGACGACGAGCGCCGGGATGCCGGCAAGCGCAGCCAGCGGGATCCGCGCCTCCCAGGGCGGACGCTCGGCCATCAGCGTCCGCGCGCCTTGGAGGAGCCCCGACGTCAGCCGGCCCGGCGGTTCCTTTGCGCCGACGGCACGGAGGAACGAACGCAGGTACGTCTCCGGGTCCCCGCTCAGCGCCTCGCCGCGCGCGATGAACGCCTCCACGGCCGGGTGACCGCGCACGAGGTCGAACGCGGGCGGCTCGACCACTGTCAGCGACGCGACGAGCTCCGGGCGGCGCGCCGCCGCCAGGAGGGAGACGACCCCGCCGTACGAGTGCCCGACCAGATGCGTGCGCGGCTCCAGGTACCGGTCGAGCCACACCGCCTCGTCCTCTGCGCTGACGCGTTCGAGTTTGAGAGCCTCCAAGCTCGGTCCGGGCGGGAAGCCGCGGCGGTTCGGGACGACGAGCTCGAACCGCCCGGCGAGGGGTCGCTGGGCCGCCCAGGTGACCTCGCCGTTGACGACGCTGCCATGCACGAGCAAGAGCCGAGGGCGTTTAGTCATCACGGATTGCACTGTTACAAAGTGGCGCCTCCAACCTGCTATTCTCGCGCCCGGATGCAGGCCGGCTCACCCTCGTCGTTCCAGCCCGTCGAGGCAGGCACCATTCTCGCGGGAACCGTCGGCGCGTGCGCCGGGGGCGGCGCGCTCATCGGCTGGGGATTCGGCTCGACCGGGCTCGGCGTGCTCGGCGGCGTCGTCGTCGGCATCCCGGCCGGCGTCTTTGCGGTCTATCGCCGCTTCAAGGGCTACTTCTCGTGATGCCCGGCGTGTTCTCCACCCCGCGACCCGTCCCGGGCCGCCGTGTACCCGCGCTCGCGGGCGCAGCGGTCGTCGTCCTCGCGCTGCCCGTCTTCCTCGTCGGAGGATTCCCGCTCGGCGGCTGGGCGCTCGCCGCCGTGCTGTGGGCGGCCGGCGAGGCGCTGAGCCTCTGGCTGACGCGGATCCCGACAGGCGCCGACCACCTGCGCAAGTCGGGGATGGTGGCCCTCGCAATGTCGTTCCGCGGCATCGGGGTGATGGTCGTCCTGCTCACCGTCACCGTTGCGAACAAGAGCCTCGGCGTCTCCGCGGTCGCCGTCTACGCGCTTGCCTACTCGCTCACGCTCGGTGTGTCGCTCCTCGAGTACTTCTCGTCGGAGAAGATCCAGTGAACGTGCTCGCGACCACCTTCAACCCGGCAGACGAATTCGCACTCAAGCAGTGGGTCTCGATCCACCTCGGCCCGCTCGACATGTCGATCAACAAGGCGGTCGTCTACCTCGCGTTGAGCGCGGTCGTCACGATCGCACTCGGACTCTTCACGATGCGCAGCCGGCTCGCGCTGCTGCCGAGCAAGCGACAGACGGTCGGCGAGGCGGTGTACGAGCTCGCGCAGACGCAGATCGCGGAGCAGGGCCTGCCGCACAAGGCGATCGGGCGCTGGTTCCCGTATGTCGCGTCGCTCTTCCTGTTCATCTGGACGATGAACATCCTCGGGTTCATCCCGCTGCCGCTCACCGGTCAGACGTGGCATCACGTCCCGGTGTGGGGGATCTACGCCGTGACGTCGCAGCTCTCGGTGACGCTCGTGCTCGCGCTCTTCACCGTCGTATTCACGCACGTGGAGGGCATCCGGTACAACGGGCTCCCTTACTTCAAAAGCTTCGTCCCGGAGGGCGTCCCGAAGGCGATGGTGCCGTTCATGGCGGTGCTCGAGACGATCTCGCACATCTTCCGCATCGTCAGTCTGAGCGTCCGACTGTACGCGAACATGCTCGCGGGTCACATGCTGATCCTCGTGTCGATCGGCCTGATCTTCATCCTCGGAGGCATCACCTTCTACATCGCGGTCCCGATCGCCTTCGTCATCGGGATCGCGTTCTACGCCTTCGAGCTGGTGATCGTCGTCACCATTCAGGCGTTCATCTTCGCGGCACTCACCGCCATCTACATCGGCTCGGCGATCGAGCCGGCTCACTAAGGAGGACCAGTGCATCTCTTGATCGCATCAGGAAGCGTCGTCAAGGCCGCCAAGGCGCTTGGCTTCGGTGTCGGCATGGGCCTCGGGTCGCTCGGCGCCGGCATCGGGATCGGCACCGTGTTCGGCTCGATGATCCAGTCGGTGGCGCGGCAGCCCGAGCTCCGCGGCGAGCTGCAGGGAATCATGTGGCTCGGCTTCGCCCTCACCGAGGCGGTCGTGTTCTACGGCCTCGTCGGCGGCTTCCTCGGCTTCGTGCTCGTCTCCGGCTGATGCTCGTCGCAGCCAGCAGCCCGCTCACCAAGATCATTCCGGGGCTGATGATCTGGACGATCGTCTTCTTCGCGATCGTCTTCCTGGTGCTGAGGAAGTACGCGTTCGGCGCGATCCAGAAGCTCATCGACGAGCGGCGGGAGCAGGTTCGCCGCTCGCTCGAGGAGGCGGACAACGCGCGCGACGAGGCTCGCAGGCTGCTGGAGGAGCACCGCCAGTTGATCGGGCAGGCCCGCAGCGAGGCGGAGCAGATCCTCGTGGAGGCGCGCAAGACGCGCGAATCGATGGAGCAGCGCATGCGCGAGGAGACCGAGGTCGAGCGGCAGCGCCGGCTCGAGGAGACGCGCAGAGAGATCGCCGCCGAGACTGCGCGGGCGCTCGAGCAGATCCGCAGCGAGGTCGCGAGCCTCACGCTGGAGGCCGCCTCGCGCGTCGTCGGGCGCGTGCTCGATGCAGAGCATGACCGCGAGCTCATCAGTGAGGCGATCTCGTCGCTCGACTTCTCACGGCTCGAGGAGTCCGCATAGCCGCTCCGCAGAGAATCTACGCGGAGGCTCTGTTCTCCGCCGCGAAAGAGGAGGGGAAGCTCGCGCAGGTGCACGAGGCGCTCACCGACTTCGCCGCAGCGATCGAGGCGTCGCCGGAGCTGCGGATGGTCCTGCGCAACCCGCAGCTCGAGTCGTCGGCGAAGGCGAGCATCCTCGCCGACCTCGCCGGCGACGAAGAGCCTGTGTTCAAGAACTTCCTCATGCTCGTCGCCGAGAAGGGTCGCGCGGGGGAGATCGAGGAGATGGCACAGGAGTTCGAGCGGCTGATGGCGCGCGAAGAACGCCGCCTGACGGTGGAGCTGACGACTGCGCGCGAGCTGACCGACAAGGAAGCGCAGGACATCGTCGCGCAGATCGAGAAGGCCGCGGGCCGCAAGGTGGAGGCGACGCGTAGCGTCGACCCGGATCTCATCGGCGGCATCGTCCTGCAGGCCGGCTCGTATCGTGTCGACGCAAGCCTCCGCGGGAGACTGGAACGCCTGAGACACGAACTCGTGAAGAGCTAAAGGAGAGAGCGCCTTGAAACTGCGCCCGGAAGAGATCACGTCGATCCTAAGACAGCGGATCGAGCAATACGACGTCGAGACCGACCTCGCCGAGGTCGGCACGGTCCTCTCGATCGGCGACGGCATCGCGCGCGTCTACGGGCTCGAGAACGCCGTCGCGCTCGAGATGCTCGAGCTCGAGCACGGCGTCGTCGGGCTCGCGTTCAACCTCGAGGAGGATCAGGTCGGCGTCGCGCTGTTCGGCGAGTGGGAGCGCGTCAGCGAGGGCGAACCGGTGCGGCGCACCGGCAAGGTCGCGAGCGTGCCCGTCGGTGATGCGCTCCTCGGCCGCGTCGTCGACCCGCTCGGAAACCCGCTCGACGGGCGCGGCCCGATCGAGTCGGACGAGAGCCGCCCGCTCGAGTTCAAGGCGCCCGGCGTGATCCAGCGGCAGCCGGTGAAGGAGCCGCTCCAGACCGGCATCAAGGCCATCGACTCGATGACGAACGTCGGCCGCGGCCAGCGCGAGCTGATCATCGGCGACCGCTCCACGGGGAAGACGGCGATTCTCATCGACACGATCCTCAACCAGCGCGACACGGACGTGCACTGCATCTACGTCGCGATCGGCCAGAAGGCGTCGACCGTCGCCGGCATCTACGAGCGCCTGCGCGACGCGGGAGCGATGGAGTACACGACGATCGTGTCCGCCGCCGCGAACGAGGCGGCGCCGATCAAGTGGATGGCGCCGTTCGCGGGCTGCGCGATGGGGGAGCACTATCTCTTCAACGGCAAGCACGCGCTGGTGATGTACGACGACCTGTCGAAGCACGCGGACGCGTACCGCCAGCTGTCGCTGCTCCTGCGCCGCCCGCCCGGCCGCGAGGCATTCCCGGGCGACGTCTTCTACCTGCACTCGCGGCTGCTCGAGCGCGCGTGCAAGCTCTCGGACGCCAACGGTGCCGGCTCGCTGACGGCGCTGCCGGTGATCGAGACACAGGCCGGCGACGTGTCGGCGTACATTCCGACGAACGTCATCTCGATCACGGACGGTCAGATCTTCCTGCAGTCCGACCTGTTCTTCTCGGGCGTCCGCCCGGCGGTGAATGTCGGCATCTCCGTGTCGCGCGTCGGCGGATCGGCGCAGACCAAGGCGATGAAGAGGGTCGCCGGACGCCTCCGCCTCGACCTTGCGCAGTACCGCGAGCTGGAGGCGTTCGCGCAGTTCGGCTCCGAGCTCGACCGCGCGACGCAGCAATCGCTGACGCGGGGCGAGAAGATGGTCGCGACGCTGAACCAGCCGCAGTACCAGCCGTGGCCGATGGAGGAGCAGGTCGTCGCGATCTATGCCGGCATCAACGGCTTCCTCGACGACATCCCGACGCCGCAAGTGCAGCGCTTCCAGGACGAGCTGCGCGAGTTCCTGCGTGCCGAAAGGACGATCTACGCGCAGATCAAGGAGAGCGGCGAGCTGCCCGACGACCTCGCGGAGAAGCTGAACGGCGAGATCGAGAAGTTCAAGAACACGTTCAACGTCGAAGAGGAGAGCGGGCTCATCTAGTGGCCTCGTTGCAGGACATCCGGCGGCGGATCGCATCCGTCCGCAACACACGCAAGATCACGAAGGCGCTCGAGCTCGTCGCGAGCGCCCGGCTGCGGCGCGCGCAGACGCGAATCCAGGAGATGCGGCCCTACGCCGACCGGATGCAGGAGCTCATGACCGGCACCGCGCGGGCCGCAGCGTCGTTCCGGAACCTGCCGCTGATGCAGCGCCGCGACGAGCAGCGCGTCGGCATCGTCATCTTCAGCGGCGATCGCGGCCTCGCCGGCCCGTTCAACGGTCAGGTGCTGCGGCGGTCGTTCGAGCTGGAGCGGAAGGAGCGCGCCGACGGCCATGACGTCGTATGGGCCGTCGTCGGCCGCAAGGGCGCGTCGACCCTGCGCTTCCGCCGTTACGACATTGCGGCGCACTGGGAGGGATTCGTCGACAAGCCGACCTATCACGACGCGCAGGCGGTCGCGCACCGGCTCGCAGAGATGTACACCGAGCAAGAGGTCGACCGCGTCGTCGTCGTGTACAACCGCTACGTCTCACCGCTCGTGCAACGCGTGACGGTGTCGGATCTCCTGCCGATCCCCGAGCACGTGCTCCAGGGAGGCGGCGGGGAGGAGGACCCGGATCCGAAGAAGGAGGCGCTGCGCGGCGACTTCATCTACGAGCCCGAGCCGGAGGAGATCCTCCAGCGGCTGCTGCCGGTCTATCTCGAGACCGAGATCTACCGCGCGCTGCTCGAGTCGGCGGCGTCGTTCCTCGCGGCACAGATGGCCGCGATGAGGAACGCGTCGAAGAACGCCAACGATTTGATCGACCGCTACACGTTGCAGATGAACCGGGCCCGCCAGGCCGAGATCACCCAGGAGATCCTCGAAGTCGTCGCCGGCGCCGACGCACTCACTGCTTAAGGAGACACATGCCCGCTACGAAAGAGAAGACCACCGGCCGGATCATCGAGATCAAGGGCGTCGTCCTCGACGCCGTCTTCCCGAGCGGGCTGCCGGAGATCAACCACGCGCTCAGCATCCAGGTGAAGGAGAACGGGACGACGCGCGAGCTGATCGCGGAGGTGCAGCAGCACCTCGGCGACGACCGCGTGCGCGCCGTCGCGATGGACTCGACAGACGGTCTCGCGCGCGGCGTCGAGATCGTCGACACCGGCGGGCCGATCTCCGTCCCGGTCGGCGACCAGACGCTGGGTCGCGTCTGGAACGTCATCGGCGATCCCGTCGACGGTGGGGACGCTGCGACGGGCGACCGCAGGCCGATACACACCGATCCGCCGACGTTCAACGAGCTGTCGCCGAAGGTGGAGATCTTCGAGACCGGCCTCAAGGTCGTCGACCTGATCGCGCCGTACGTGCGCGGCGGCAAGATCGGCCTGTTCGGCGGCGCCGGCGTCGGCAAGACGGTGCTCATCCAAGAGCTCATCCACAACGTCGCGCGCGAGCACGGCGGCGTGTCGGTCTTCTCCGGCGTCGGCGAGCGAACGCGTGAGGGCAACGACCTCATCCTCGAGATGACCGAGTCCAAGGTGCTCGACAAGGTGGCGCTCGTCTTCGGCCAGATGAACGAGCCGCCGGGCGCACGTCTGCGTGTGGCGCTGTCCGGACTGACGATGGCGGAGTACTTCCGCGACCAGGGCCAGGACGTGCTGTTGTTCATCGACAACATCTTCCGGTTCGTTCAGGCGGGCTCGGAGGTGTCGGCGCTGCTCGGCCGCATGCCGAGCGCCGTCGGCTACCAGCCGACGCTCGCGACGGAGATGGGGCAGCTGCAAGAGCGGATCACATCGACCCGGACGGGCTCGGTGACGTCGGTGCAGGCCGTGTACGTCCCCGCCGACGACCTCACCGACCCTGCGCCGGCGAGCACGTTCGCCCACCTCGACTCGACGACCGTGCTCTCGCGCGGCATCGCCGAGAAGGGCCTCTATCCGGCGGTCGACCCGCTCGACTCGACGTCGCGCGCGCTGCAGCCGGGCATCGTCTCCGACGAGCACTACCGGACGGCGACACGCGTGCAGGAGATCCTCCAGCGCTACCGCGACCTGCAGGACATCATCGCCATCCTCGGCATCGACGAGCTCTCGGACGAGGACAAGCTCGTCGTCGCGCGGGCCCGCAAGATCGAGCGGTTCTTCTCGCAGCCGAACTTCGTTGCCGAGCAGTTCACCGGCACCCCGGGCGAGTACGTGAAGCTCGACGACACGATCCGCGGGTTCAGCGAGATCCTCGACGGCAAGCACGACGACCTGCCCGAGCAGGCGTTCTACATGGTCGGAGCGATCGAGCAGGCAGTCGAACGCGGCAAGCAGCTGGCGGAGGACTAGGGGTTGGCCCAGCATCCGAAGTTCTCCGTCTCGGTGGTGACGCCGGAGGGGCCGGCGTTCGAAGGCGAGGCGGAGATGATCGTCGTGCCGGGCGCGGCCGGCGAGATCGGCGTTCTCGCGCGGCACGCCCCGCTTGTGGCGATGCTGAACGCGGGGTCGACGCGCGTGTACGTCGACATGGACGCGCAGGACATCAAGACGTTCGCGACGGGCCCCGGATTCTTCCAGGTGCTGGAGGATCGGGCGATCGCGCTCGTGGACGATGCCGTCGTCGCCTCGGAGATCGACGTCGAGCGCGCGCGGCAACAGCTCGAGGAGGCGAAGACCGAGCTGGAGAAGGTCGAGGCGGGCGAGTCCAGCGCCGATCGGTGGCAGCTCGAGCAGCGTGTCCGCCATGCCGAGAACCAGCTGAACGTCAGCGGCGCGTCCGGCTAGAACGGGGGCGCTAGACGGCTTCGAGGACGGCCGCGAGGTTGCGTGCCGCCGGCAGGTACAGCTTCTCGACGTACTCGCGCACCATGCGGTTCGTGCTGTACCCGGTCCCGAGCTCGGCGATCGAATGCCGCATCATCTCGAGCCACCGTGCCGGCAGTCCCGCCTCGTTGCGCTCGAAGAATGTCGGCAGTATCTCCTGCTCGAGCACCGCGAATAGTGCTTCGGCGTCGGCGGCGTCCTGCTCCTCCTCGGTCGGAAGCTCGATCTCGTCGCCGATCGCCCAGCCGCGGTCGGGGTTGCACGCCTCGGCCCACCATCCATCGAGGATCGAGCAGTTGAGCACGCCGTTCAGCGCGGCCTTCATGCCCGACGTTCCCGACGCCTCCATCGGCCTGCGCGGCGTGTTCAGCCAGACGTCGACGCCCTGCACGAGCCGGCGGGCGAGCGTCATCTCGTAATCCGGCAGGAAGAGGACGTGCGCGTGCGCGCCTGCGCCGCGGGCGAAGTCGACGACGTGGCGGATCACGTCTTTTCCGTCTTCGTCTGCCGGGTGCGCCTTGCCGGCCATGACGATCTGGAGCGGTCGCTTCGGATCGCCGAGCAGCATCGCCAGGCGGTCCGGCTGGCTGAGGAGAAGCCAGGCGCGCTTGTACGTCGCGAAGCGACGTGCAAAGCCGATCGTCAGCGCCTCCGGATCGAGCTCGGGCGCGCCGCGCGTGCGCGAGATGAACTCCAAGAGCCGCACCTTCGCGCCGTGGTGCGCGTTCCAGAGCTCCTCGTCCGAGAGATCCCACACGCGTTCGAGTTGCGGCGTGTTCGTTCCGAGCATCCCCTCGAGCTCGCCTCCGAGCCACGTGCGCACGTGCACGCCGTTCGTGATCGACGTGATCGGCACGTCGTCGACGGGGAGGTCGGGCCAGAGGTCATGCCACATCTCGCGCGAGACCTTCGCGTGCAGCTTGGACACGGCGTTCGCGTAGGCCGACGTGCGCAGCGCAAATGGGGTCATCCCGAAGACCTCGTCGTCGTCGTGCACCTTGCCCAGGGCGAGGAACTCGTCCCAGGCGAAGCCGCAGCGCTCGACGAGCTGGCCGACGTTCCGCCGGACGAGCTCGGGGTCGAACACCTCGTTCCCGGCGGGAACGGGAGTGTGCGTGGTGAAGACCGTCGATGCGCGGAGTCGCTCGACCGCCCCGTCGCGCTCGACCCCCCGTTCCTCGACGAGCTCGC
>CAZXZX010000220.1:0-4197 GCA_964645445.1 uncultured Gaiellales bacterium | reverse complement strand
CTGGCGCACGCCTGCGACAGCGCGGTCGTCCCGATGACGCCGCTCTTCCACCAGTAGGAAGTCAGGAGGAGCTGGCGGCCACGAGGGCCGCCAGCTCCTTCCGCGTGCGAGAGAGCTCCTGCTTGCGTTCCCGGAGCGCCGGGCCGCGCGCGCCGCGCACCTTCAGGAGCTGAAGCTCGCGGACGCGCTCCCGGATCTGCTCGAGGAGCCGTTCAACTTCGCGTTGATACCTGCGGCGATCGCTCACGCTGCCTCCAGGAGCGCGATCGGCTCCTCTTCCACCGCCGCGGCCGGGTGCGCCTCGATGAGTGCGGCCGACACGAGGGCGCCGACGAGGGATATGCCGGCGAGCGCGTAGAACGCGATCACGAATCCGTGGGTGAGCGCGGACGGCGCGAACGAGCCGACGTGATGGTGGGTTGCGAACCGGCTCGTGTACGTCGTCGCGATCGTCGTCACCACGGCCACTCCGATTGCCCCGCCGATCTGCTGCGAGGTGTTCAGGAGGCCGGATGCAACGCCTGCTTCGTGCTTGGCGACGCCGGCAAGCGCGCCGATCGACATCGGCACGAATGCGAACGCCATGCCGATCCCGCCGATGAGGAACGCGGGGAAGAGATCCCAGAAGTAGTGGCCCTGCACTGGTAGACGCGTGTACAGGAGCAGCCCGCCCGTCGCCATCAAGAGGCCGACGGGGAGCACGCGGCGGATCCCGATCCGCGTCACCACCGCCTGCGACACGCCCGAGAAGACGATGATGGCGAGCGTGAACGTGATGTACGCGGCGCCGGTCTGCAGCGCGGAGTAGTGCAGAACCTGCTGCATGTACAGCGTCAGCAGGAAGAACTGGGAGAAGATCGCCGCGCCGGAGAACAGCGCTGCGGCGTTCGAGCCCGACAGCGTCCGCAGGCGGAAGATCCGCAGCGGCAGCAGCGGCGCAGGCGAACGGAGCTCGACTGCGATGAACGCGCCGATGAGCGCCGCGGACGCAGCGAGGAGGCCGATCGTCGTGCCGGTGATCCAACCGTGCTGGCTCGCGCGCGTGAGCGCATAGACGAGCAGCATCAGGCCGCCGGTGATCGTCGTCGCGCCGGCGATGTCGAAGTGCCGGTGGTCGAGCGCCGCCCGGCTCTCACGCAGAAGGAACGGCGTGAGCGCGAGCACGAGCGCGCCGGCTGGGACGTTCACGAAGAAGATCCACGACCAGTTGAACGCGCTCGTGAGCACGCCTCCGAGCAGCACGCCCGCAGCTGCCCCGCTCCCGGACACGGCGCCCCAGATGCCGAGCGCGAGGTTGCGCTCGCGGCCCTCCTGGAAGGTCGTCGTCAGGATCGAGAGCGCAGCGGGTGCGAGCAGCGCTGCGCCGAGGCCCTGGGCCGAGCGGAAGGCGATCAGCGAGCCCGCCGACCAGGCGAGGCCATCGAGGAGCGAGCTGACGGTGAAGAGGATCACGCCCGCCATGAACATGCGGCGCCGGCCGAGCAGGTCGGCCATCCGCCCGCCGAGCAGGAGCACGCCGCCGAAGAGGATGGAGTAGGCGGTGATCACCCACTGCAGGCTCTCCTGGCTGAAGTGGAGGTCGGTCTTGATCGTCGGCAGCGCGACGTTGACGATGGCGATGTCGAGGACGACCATGAACTGGGCCGCGACGAGCACGGCCAGGCCGAACCACCTGCGACGATCCTGTGTTTCAATCGTGTTACCGCTCATTTACTGTCTCCCCAAATCGTTTGCTCTGACCACGATATACACAGCAAACGATCCTGCGCTACACTTATTCCGCAATGAACCCTGAGATACCGACCGACTGCCTCCCCGCCGAGCTCGTGAAGAGCACGGGCTTCCTGCTCGGCCGGCTCGGCATGAGCCTGAAGATGGAGACGATGGACGCGTTCGAGCGGGCCGGCTTCAGCGCCTACCAGTACGCGGTTCTCGCGCTCCTCGACGAGGGGGCGCGGACGACGCAGGCGGCGATCGCGAAGACGCTGCAGTACGACCCGAGCCAGCTCGTGGCCTACCTCGACTCGCTCGAGGAGCACGGCCTGATCGAGCGGCGCCGCGATCCGAATGACCGGCGCCGGCAGATGGTGAGCATGACGCCGGCCGGCAAGCGGCAGCTGGCCGCTTTCCGCAAGCTCGTCCGGCAGATCGAGGACGAGGTTCTCGCACCGCTCGACGAGGACGACCGCGCCGCGCTGCACGACCTTCTGCTTCGCGTCGCGACCGCGCGGGACAGCCGCTTCGTCGTTCCCACCTAGCATCGCCTCCCTATTTGTCTTGCCGGCGCTGAACCGTCAGGGTTCCGGCAGTGGGGTTGTTGGAGCGCGTGTCGGTTCTGCGGCGGCTCGAGGCGACGGCCCTGCTCGTGTACGCGGTCGTGTTCGTGCTCCTGCTCGAGTACGGCAGGCCGGGGCTCGGCATCTCGCAGGGCTTCTATCTCGCGATCGTCCTCGTCGGACTCGCCGGCGGGCCGGTGAGCGGAATCGCGGCAGGCGTGCTCGCGACGTTGCTGTGCGCAATCGCTTCCGTCGCGAACGGCGACCTCCTGGGGGGCACGGTCGAGCCGCTGGCCATTCGGCTCGCTGCGTTCACAATTGCCGGATTCGCGGTCGGCTACTTCGCGCGCCGCGGGCGGGAGATGCTCGCGGAGTCATTGCACGTCCTCGATGCGGTGCTCGGGCTGGCTCGTCGTGAGCTCGAGACCGGTGCGATCACGCCGATCGGCATCCAGGCTCGGATCGCGCAGCGGGCTGAAGCGCGATGGCCGTTCGCCGTCCTCGTCGGCGAGACCGGCAACTCCTCGGAGTCGGCGCTTCGCGACGGAGTGCGAGCGCTCGCGGGCGCGCTTGACGGCGACTGCGAGATCGGCCGCGTCGGTCCTCACAGGCTGGCGGTCGTGACGGGGTCGCTGACCGCGCAGGAAGCGAGCGACATGGCGTCCAGCCTCGAGCAGACGCTCGGCGATGCGACGTTCGGCTGGGCGTTCCACCCGCAAGACGGTGACGAGCCCCTCGCGCTGGTGCTCGCGGCGAGCGAGCGGCTCCAGGCGCGTCGCGCAGCCGCGAGTTAGGCTCGCGGGCGTGGCGCTCGCGCTCATCTTCGATCTCGACGGAACGCTCATCGACACCGTCTACGCGCATGTGTTCGCGTGGCAGCGCGCGCTTGCCGAGGCCAACATGCCGATCGACGGGTGGCGCATCCACCGGCGCATCGGGATGAGCGGCGGGCTCTTCGCTCGCGCGGTGGCACGGGAGGTCGGGCGAGAGCTGACTCCGGAGGAGACCGAGGAGATCCAACGCCGCCACGGCGAGATCTTCCGCGAGCTGCTGCCGGAGCGAAGGCCGCTCCCCGGATCGGTCGAGCTGCTCGCCGAGCTGCGGCGGCGCGGCATCGTGCACGGGATCGCGACGTCGGGCCGCCATCCGGAGATCGACGCCTCGCTCGAGGCGCTCGGCGTCGGCGACGAGACGGTCGTGATCGACCGCGGCGACGTCGCCCGCGCGAAGCCGGCGCCGGACCTCTTCCTCGCCTGCCAGGAGGCGCTCGGCGTCGACGCGATCGAGTGCTACGTCGTCGGGGACGCGGTGTGGGATCTCCTTGCGGCACGGCGGGCGCGCATGCTCAGCATCGGCCTGCTCAGCGGGGGCTACGGCGCCGACGAGCTGCTCGGGGCCGGCGCGTTCCGCGTGTACGAGGACGCGGCGGAGCTCCACCGCTCGCTCGACGAGCTCGGCTTCGATTAGCAAGGCCGGTACTTAGTACTCGCACGAAACCGTCAAGAGTCCTCGACGTAGCGACGAAGGGCCGCTTCCGGGTCATTGGCCGGCCAGTCGAAGGACCGAAGGATCCGCGCAGGATCGACGAACGTCGCGAGCGGCGCCAGGCCCACAGTCCCCGCGTAGCTGCTCCAGGGCCAGTCGCCTGGTCTCTTGCAGAGCCCCGCTTCCACAGGGTTGTTCGCGACGTACTTGAACCTGTACGCGAGGTCCGCGGCTCCCACGATCCGGCGTGCTCCGTAGGGCTGGAATTGGAGATGCCCGCGGAGCCCGTACCGCCGGTTGAAGTTCCGGGCGTACGGGAGATTCAACGAGTGCATCGCCGCGGGGAGCATCCCGTCTGCGACGTCGACGATCAGGTGGTAGTGCGACGTCATGAGGCAGTACGCGAGGCACGTCCATTCGAGCTTCCCGGTGACTC
>CAZXZX010000219.1:0-9479 GCA_964645445.1 uncultured Gaiellales bacterium | reverse complement strand
TGGGGCACCACCGTCCCGGTGCCGACCGCCGACATCCCGCCGAGCATCGACGTCTTCGGCCCGGAGCTCCTCCAGCTCTCGGCCAAGTCGCCCACCATCCGGTTGATCATCGACTCGAGCGGCCCGGGCATCGTCAACGCGGCGCTCGGGGCCACCGTGCTCGGGAGCTACTCCCTGCGCGCCGGTAACAACGATGTCCGCTTCGCCGTGCCGAAGAGCATGCTCACGTCGCTCCGCCGCTCCGCCAGCGCCGCAAACGTCCTGACGCTGACTCCCATGTCTGCCAGCGGGAACGTCGTCGGTCAGGCCGTGACGCGGCACGTGGTGATCACGGCGGTGAAGGCGGCCAAGCACGCCAAGCACGCGACGAAAAAGAAGAAGTAGAGTCGCGCCCGTGGAGGGCGCTATCTGGCTCGCGCGACCGGACGAACCGGCCCGCGGAACGCCCGTCGCGGTCAAGGACCTGCTCGACACCGCCGGTCTCGTCACGACGTACGGCTCGGCGCTCTTCGCCGACCACGTCCCCGAGCGGAGCGCGGCCGCGGTCGAGCGCCTCGAGCAGGCGGGCTACGCAATCGCAGGCAAGACGAACCTGCACGAGTTCGCGTACGGCATCTCGTCGCAGAACCCGCACTACGGCACGGTGCCGAACCCGGGCTTCCCGGGACGCCTCGCGGGCGGCTCGAGCGGCGGCTCGGCCGCAGCGGTTGCAGCGGGCGACGTCGAGCTTGCCCTTGGAACGGACTCCGGCGGCTCCATCCGCATCCCGGCAGCCTGGTGCGGCGTCATCGGCTTCAAGCCGACCTACGATCTCGTGCCCGTGGACGGCTGCTTCCCGCTCGCGCCGAGCTACGACCACGTCGGGCCGATCGCATCCACCGTCGGGGGCTGCGGCAAGCTCATGCGCGCGCTCGTCGCCGACCTCGAGCCCGTCACCCTCGAATCGCTCGGCGAGCTGCGCATCGGGTTCGCGTGGCTCGACCTCGCCGACCCACTCGTCCGGGAGCGGGTCACGGAGGCGCTCGAGCTCGTCCCCCACCACGAGGCGGTCGACCTGCCGTTGAACGACCCCGCGGAGTATCGCCTCTTCATGCGCGAGGTCGCCGACGTGCATCGGGGGCTCTTCCCGGAGCGCGCGGAGGAGTACGGGGAGAACGTCCGCGGGAAGATCGAACGCTGCACCCAGGTGACCGACGAGCAGGTCGAGGCCGCCCGCCGGCTGCGGGCGTCCTACAGGGACCGCTGCGACGAAGCCACGCAGGACGTCGACCTGATCGTCACGCCGACGATCCCGTTCGTCGCTCCGCCGGCCGACGTCGACGAGCTGACCATCCGCGAGCGGGGGATCTCGCTCACCTTCCCGTTCGACTCCCTGGGCTGGCCCGCACTCGCATTGCCGTGCGGCTCCGCGGAGGGCGGCCTGCCCGCCTCGCTCCAGCTCGTCGGGCCTCCCGGCGCAGATGCGCTCGTCCTCGCCGCAGGCGAGTTGCTCGCATCCCTCATCTGAGGGAGTCGCGCGGCTCCACGACTGCCGACACACGTGGGAGACGATGAGAGCCGCTCGCCTCCTCATGCTGCTCGCCGCCATGCTGACGCTCGCCGTCGGCGCCGGCAGCGCGCGCTCGGCCGACACCGCCCCGACGGGCCTGCACGGCTTCCTGCTGCGCGCGGACGAGCCGCAGATGACGAGCTTCTCCCGCACGCCCTCGTTCGCGTGGAACCCGGTACCCGGCGCGCTCCACTACGAATTCCAGCTCTCGCTCAGCAACTCGTTCCGCGACAACTCCGTCATCTACGCCGACCAGCAGGCACTGACGCCCGTCGAGGCGCCGCCGATCACGCTTCCGTGGATCACGGGATCGCCGCACGCGCTCTATGCACGCGTGCGCGCGGTGCTGCCCGACGGCGCGACGCCGTGGAGCGCGAACTTCGGGTTCGACATGGTGCCGCCGGCGCCGCCGACGCCGCTCTCGAGCTACCCGGGGCTGCTGCGCTGGACGCCCGTCGAAGGCGCAGCCGGCTACCAGGTCTGGCTCCTCGACGCGCACAAGATGGAATTCTCGAGTACGAACACGCTCGACGAGCGCGAGTTCTACACCTTCCATCCGACCGCCAACTGGATCGGCACCGTGCGCTGGCGCATCCGGGCGCTGCGAAACGACGCGACGGTCGGCAGCGAAACGCGGCTGAACAGCATTCCGGCGGTGACCTACGGCGCCTGGAGCCCGATCTACACGACGACGAACCCGGCGACGACGGGAGGCGCGATCAAGCTCGTCGGCACCGTCTCCGACGTGTTCTCGAACGGCAGTCCCGGCTCGCAGGCGCACCGGCTCATGCCCGGGTTCCTCTGGACGGGCAACCAGACGATCGACGGCAAGACCGTCGAGCTCTATCGGATGTACGTCTTCACCGACAAGCAGTGCCTGAACCGCGTCTTCACGAGCGCCGTCATCGGCTCGCCCTCGTATGCACCACGTCCCTTCGGTCCGCTCGCGCTACCCGCAAGCGCAGCGGCCATGGCGAGCGCGCGCGGCGTCTACCTGGGTGATGGTGTCGAGCCCGCGTCCTTCACCTACGACGGCGACACCGTGAAGACGACCGAGTCCGCGGGCGACGCGACTCCGACGACCTCCGTTCCGGACGCGCCGGGAGACACGACGACGCCGGCCGGCGGCTCCGGCGCATCGTCGGCGCCCGCGGGCGGCTCCAGCTCCGGCCTCACGTCCAACGGGAGGACGGGCGCGCCGACGGACCTGTGGGACACGAGCTGGCCCGAGAGCGGCTACTACTGGACCGTCGTCGGCGTCGTCGCCGGGTCGCCGGGCTCGGTGTCGACGAGCGTCGGCGCAGCCGGTGCGAAAGGCGGCGACCTCTCGCTGCAGCTGACGGATGCAGCCGGGCTCAATCCGGGGGATGTCATCACGATCGGCACCGGGGCCACGCAGGAAGGCGCGACCATCACCGGCGTCAGCGGCACGACCGTCACGGTCGCGGTCGCACTGAAGTTCGGCCACGGCTTCGGCGAGCCGGTCGTCCGCAACGGCGGCGGCTTCGAGTATCAGGACGTCGAGCTCCCGCAGGACGTCTGCGCAGCTGGCCGCGTCATGCGCTTCGGCAAGGAGAGCGAGCCCTCGCTCGTCTCGTCGGGTCAGCTGTTCGCCACCGGGCTCTCCTCCGACGGCCGCCTCACGTCGGCGGTGCACACGACCTCGTTCTATGGCCAGCCCCTCGTCTCGTGGACGCCTGCGCTCGGCGCCGAGGTCTACGAGGTGCAGTGGAGCAAGACGAAGTACCCGTTCCACCCGGAGATCGCACCCACCGGCGCCCCCGGGCTGATGACCGGTTCGACCTCGGTCGTCCTGCCTGTTCGACCGGGGACGTGGTGGTACCGCGTGCGCGGATTCGACTACTCGCTGCCGACCGGCGCGCAGCAGATGTCGTGGTCGGACCCGGTGCAACTGGTGGTCGCCGCGCCCAAGTTCAAGCTCGTCACCGGCGGCACGACCGTCAAGCCGAAGAAGAAACACCCGTAAGTCAGCGGCGCAGCAGTCGCCGCCGGGGCGACTCGGGGCGGTCCGGCAACGGCCGCCCGGCGAGCAGCGCCTCGGGCACCTCCCGCGTGAGCCAGCGCGCGAGCGACGCGTCTCCCGCCGCCGCTGCCGCACCCGAAAGCCCGACCGACCGCACGTCGGGCGCATGTGCGTCGCTCGCGACGAGATGGGCAAGCCGCGCGTCGAGCAAGCGGCGCGCTGCCGTCTTCGGCGCTCCGCCGAGCCGGCCGTCGAGCGACGCAGCAGTGAGCTGCACGACGACGCCGTTGTCGACGAGTGGACGGAGCCTCTCGGGATCGAGCTGCACGTCCACGTTTCGCTCCGGATGCGCGAGCACGATACGGAAGCCGCGCAGCTGCAGGTCGAAGACGAGCTCGGCGAGCTGCAACGGCCAACCGAGGTACGGAAATTCGAGCAGGAGCAGCGACGGGTTGCCGCCGAGGCCGAAGCGCCGGAGCTCGTCGTCGTCGAGCCGCGCGGTGAAGGCGAGGTCGAGCTCGCCGCCCGGAAGCACCTCCACCGGGATTGCGGCCTCTCGCGCCGCGCCGCATACCTCGGCGACGCGCAGCTCCATCTCGCGCGCGGTCGTCGGATAGTCCTCGCGCACGTGCGGCGTCGCCGCGATGCGCTCGATGCCGTCGTCGCGGGCCGAGCGTAGGAGCTCGAGGCTTGCGCGGATCGTGCGGACGCCGTCGTCGACGCCCGGAAGCACGTGAGAATGGAGGTCGATCAGTCCGCGCGCACCTCGCGTCACTGCACGGCGGCCAGGACGGCTGCTTCGTAGACCGGGTCGCGCGTGAACTTGTCGAGCTCGTCCGAGAGGACGTCGCTCGGGATGGGTGGATCGCCGGGCGGGAAGGGCGCCGGCTTCCCGTCGAGGTCGATGCCCTCGAGCCGCGGCGCGTCGACGTGCTCGACCGCGATGTCGTCACGCCCGAGGCGGGAGCGGAGCCAGCCTCCGATGAGCAGTGCCTGTGCGTTCGTCCCGGTGACGCGGATCGTCGACACATCGGCGATGTCGGGCCACAGCGACGCGAGCAGCATGCGCCACCGCGAGGTGCGCGCCCAGGCGATGTCAGAGACGGCGGCACGCTCGAAGAGCCCGGAGAGATTCCGGTACGGATACGGCAGGTCGTCCCACTCGGTCGAGTCGACGATGAGGCGGTCGGTGACGCCGACGAGCTGGTCGAGCTCCTGCGAGCCCCACGGCGGCTCGCCGCGCCAACGCAGGAAGACGGGGAGATCCGAGATGAGCATCGGCTCGACCACGCTCGCGGGCGCCTTCGCGCGCATGCCGCGGAGATGGAGCTCGATCACCTCGGAACAGACCTCGCGCTCGACGCCGGGCACCGCGTAGCACTCGAGCGCGACCGCGGCGTCGATCCCGTCCGCGCCGGCGTTCGGCTCGGGAAAGAGCAGGATCGCACGCGACGGATGGCGCTCGGCCATGCCGCTCAGCGCAGCCCGCGCCGGCTCGATCCAGCCTTCCGGGACCCACGCGATGTGCGTCATGACGCTCGTCCGCAGGCTCGGCTGCGAGCTCGCCGCGGTGGTTGCCGCGCGCAGCTCCGCGATCGCGCGGTCGACCTCGGCGAGGCGGACGTCCTCGCCCGCCCACGTCGACGTGACGCCTAGTTGCGCCGCCACGACCGTCCGTCCCGCCGCAGCAGCTCCTCCGAGCTCGGCGGCCCCCACGTCCCGGCGGCGTAATTCGGGAACGCCGGCCGGTCGCGCTGCCAGGCAGCAACGATCGCGTCGACGAGAAGCCACTGCTCCTCGACCTCGTCGGCGCGGGTGAACAGCGTCCCGTCACCGAGCATCGTGTCGAGGATGAGGCGCTCGTACGCCTCCGGCATCCCCGTCCTGAACGCGCCGCCGTAGAGGAAGTCCATGTGCACCGTGCGGATCAGCATTCCTTGCCCGGGGACCTTCGCACCGATCGCGAGCGACACGCCCTCGTCCGGTTGCACGTGCACGAGGAGGACGTTCGGGCGCAAGCCCTCCGACGACGTCTCCTCGAACGGCGGGTGCGGTGCGCGCTTGAACTGGATCGCGATCGTGGTCTCGCGGCGGGCGAGACGCTTGCCCATGCGAACGTAGAACGGCGTGTCCGCCCAGCGCCAGTTGTCGACGTAGAGCTTCGCCGCAACGAACGTCTCGGTCATCGAGTCGGGCGCGACCCCCACTTCCTCACGGTACGCCGGCACCTCGACGCCCTCGATGAAACCGCGCCCGTACTGGCCGCGCACGACCGACTTCGGGCCGGGCGTATGAATCGCCTTCAGCACCTTCACCTTCTCGCTGTGCACTGAGTCGGCGTGGAAGTCGATCGGCGGCTCCATCGCGGTGAGCGCGAGAAGCTGCAGCAGGTGATTCTGGAAGATGTCGCGGATCGCTCCCGCCTGCTCGTAGTAGGCGGCGCGAGCCTCGATCCCGATCGACTCCGCGACGGTGATCTGCACGTGATCGATGAACTGCCGGTTCCAGATCGGCTCGAACACGCCGTTCGCGAACCGCAGCGCCAGCATGTTCTGGACCGTCTCCTTGCCGAGGTAATGGTCGATCCGGAAGATCTCCTTCTCCTCGAAGTACTCCCAGAGCTTCGAGTTCAGCTCGCGCGCGGAAGCGAGGTCGTGGCCGAACGGCTTCTCGACGATGAGCCGCGTCCATCCCTTCGTGCCTCGCCGCTTTCCGAGCGCATCGACGATCGCCGGGAACGCGGGAGGCGGCACCGCGAGGTAGTAGACGCGGTTTCCGTTCAGATCGTTCTCCGCATCGCAGTGCTCGACGAGCTTCTCGAGCTCGTCCTCCCCGCCTTCGTCGGTGAAGTCGGTCGGGAGGTAGTGCATTCGCGCGGCGAGCTGGTCCCAGACGTCCTGTCGGAACTCGTCCCGGCCGTGCTGCTGCACGGCCTGCTTCATGTCCTCCCGCCAGGAGTCGTCGTCGCCCTCGCTGCGGGCGACGCCGATGATGGCGAACCGCGACGGTAGGAGCTGACGGTACGCGAGCGCATACAGCGCAGGCAGCAACTTCTTGTGCGTGAGGTCGCCCGACGCGCCGAAGATGACAAGCGCACACGGGTCGGGCGTACGCCGGAAGGCGAGCCCCTGGAGGAGAGGGTTGTCCTCCTCTGCGACCACGACCGTCATTTCTCCGACACCGTCTTGATCGCGTGCCCGCCGAACTCGTTCCGCAGCGCCGCGGTCACGCGCGCGGCGAAGCCGACCTCGTCGCGCGACGCGAAGCGCGCGAAGAGCGAGGCGGCGATCACCGGCACGGGGACGTTCTCCGCCATCGCCTCGTGGATCGTCCAGCGGCCTTCGCCCGAGTCCTCGACGAAGGGAGCGATGTCGGCCAGCTTCGAGCCGTGCTGGTCGAACGCGTCGTGCAGCAGCTCGAGCAGCCACGAGCGGACGACCGACCCGTAGCGCCAGATGCCGGAGACCTGCTCGAGATCGAGGTCGAACTCGGAGTGGTCCATGACCTCGAAGCCCTCGGCATACGACTGCATGAGCCCGTACTCGATCCCGTTGTGCACCATCTTCACGAAGTGGCCCGCACCGGAGGGGCCGACGTGCGCGTAGCCGTCCTCGGGCGCGAGCGCCGTGAAGACCGGCTCGAGGCGCGCCACCGGATCGCGGTCGCCGCCGACCATGAGGCAGTAGCCGACCTTCAAGCCCCAGACGCCTCCGGACACACCGGCGTCGACGAAGTGCAGGCCCTTCGCCTGCGCATCGCGGTAGCGGCGTTGCGAGTCGCGGAAGTTGGAATTGCCGCCGTCCACGATCGAGTCTCCTTCGTCGGCGAGGCGCAGGAGCTCCTGGAACGCGTTCTCGGTGACCTCGCCGGCCGGGATCATCAGCCAGAAGGCGCGCGGAGCGTCGAGCTGCGACTTCAGCTCGTCGAGCGACGACGCAGTGCGCGATTCGACCTTCGGGTCGTACGTCTTCACGTCGTGGCCGTGTTGTCGCAGGCGCTCCGTCATCCCGTTGCCCATGCGTCCGAGGCCGATCATTCCGAGCTGCATACCTAGGTCTCCTCGATGTGGATGCGCGCGACGCGACGGCCGCGCTCCTTCAACGACTCGTAGTCGCCGGCCGCCTGCGCGCGGATCAGCCGGCGAAAGCCGAACGGCTTGTCGGGAATCGCCAGCTCCTCACCGCCGCCGTCGACGATCTGCAGGTAGAGGCCGGTGTTCGGCCCGCCCTTGTGCAGCTGGCCGGTCGAGTGGAGGTAACGAGGGCCGTAGCCGCGCGTCACGACGCACCCGATGCGCGACCGCAGCTCGCCGGCGATCCGCTCGATACGGCGGTCGTTGTCGTCCGAGGGCGGTAGGAAGGCTTGGATGCAGGCGTAATCCCCATCACGGGCCTCCGCGACGAGAGCGTCGATGGAACCGTCGTCGGCCAGCGGCGGATCTTGACCCGTCGCCAGCACCTCGTTCGTCTTGTCCTTCGCCGCCTGCACGTCGGGCTGGTCGAAGGGGTTGATCTCGAGCCAGGTGGCGGCGACCGCGACCGCGAACTCCCACCGGAAGAACTCGCCGCCGAGCGCGGCCCCGTCTCCGAGGTCGGGGACGGCCCACTGCCGGTCGGGCCCGTCGGGCGACTCGCCCGGCGCGGGGACGAGGCCCTTGCCCTGCTTTCCGGTCGACTCGGCGATGAGCTGCTCGGCCCACAGGCCGAAGCCACCGTCCGTCTCGGCGATGCAGATCTTGTCGCGACCCTCGGTCCACCCCGACCCGAAGGAAGCGCCGAGCTCGTAACCGGGATTGCACTCGTCGCTGCGGCAGCGCTCGGCCATCCGCTCGCCGTTCTCGAGCAGCGCGTCGACGTCGATCCCGACGAGGGCGGCCGGAACCATCCCGAACGGCGAGAGCGCCGAGTAGCGGCCGCCGATCGTCGGCTCGCCGTGGAAGACGCCGCGGAACCTGCGCTCCTTCGCGAGAGCCTCGAGCTGCGAACCGGGATCGGTGATCGCGACCCATTGCGCACCCTTGCCGGTCTTCTTCCAGAAGTAGTCGGAGTGCGAGCGCGTCTCGAGCGTCGAGCCGGACTTCGAGGCGGAGATGAAGAGCGTCCGTTCGAGATCGAGCTCATCCTCGAGCGCGCGGATCGCAGTCGGATGTGTGGTGTCGAGCACGTGCAGGCCGCCGACGGAGAACGTGCGGCGCAGGACCTCCGGCGCCAGGCTCGACCCACCCATCCCGAGCAGCACGACCGTGTCGAGCCCGTCGGCCCGCATCGCGTCGGCAAAGGCCTTCAGCTCGCCCACGCGCTCGCGCGTCCGTCGCGGCTCGTCGAGCCACCCGAGCCACTTGGCCTCGTCCGCGCCCGTCCACACCGTCGGGTCGCGTTCCCAGATCCGGTCGACGATCTCCCTGCGTTCGGTCACGAGCCGGCGGCCACCAGCTGCCGCTTCTCCGCAACGCCCCGCAGCAGCTCGGCGAACGAGTCGGCGAACTTCTGCACGCCTTCGAGCTCGAGCGTCTCGGTGACGTCGTCGTAGTCGACGCCTGCCTTTGCGAGCTCCTCGAGCAGCGTGTGCGCCTTCTTGACGCCCTTCGTGACCGTGTCGCCACGCACCTCACCGTGGTCCTGGAACGCGCGGATGGTCTCCTCCGGCATCGTGTTCACCGTCTGGGGGCCGACCAGCTCCTCGACGTACATGACGTCGCGGTACGCCGGATTCTTGGTCGAGGTGGATGCCCACAGGCAGCGTTGCGGGTTCGCGCCCTTGCCTACGAGGAACTCCCACCGCGGGCCCGAGAAGGCGTCCTGAAAATGCTCGTACGCGAGCTTCGCGTTGGCGGTCGCGAGCTTGCCGCGCAGCGCGAGCGCGTCCTTCGAGCCGATCGCCTCGAGGCGCTTGTCGGTCTCGGTGTCGACGCGCGAGACGAAGAAGCTCGCCACCGAGTACACGGTC